>QJPH01000164.1 GCA_003242955.1 Candidatus Methylumidiphilus alinenensis | reverse complement strand
TAGTTGAGCCAACAATACCTACTTTTGCGAAAGACTCCTATGACCCAAAAATTTACATAGATTTATATATACCATTAAGAACCATTAGTATATTTACTCAGGCTTTTTTGTTTACTATATTTTTTGCTACATACATATGCATTGAATTTCTTGATTTACTAAACAAGAAACAATTTCCGACTTTAACTAGTTTTCTTTCAGATCTATCTATGGTTCTATTTACAATCAAGCTTTTATCTTTTATAGATAAAGTAAAACAGCTAATATTAGAGTTTTGGTGGCACAAATGAGCGTTTTAGGATTTACCCCAAAACAAACTATTAAGGTGATATCCAATAAAGAACATCCCATCCAAAGGCCAAGCTGGGGCTTGGCGCTCCCAGAAGGAACGCCAAGCCCCAGCTTGGCAAGGTGATTTGCGGAGGAATTGTTCGTGATTTTCGTGGACAATTCATTTCTGTTTTTGGTGGATTCATTATTAGAAATCACCTAATAATAAAATCCTTAAGGATGGAGGGTGCTGCTTGATAACAGATCAATGTAAGATTTATGCTATTTTAGAAGAACGTATAACTCGGAAAAAATATGATGGCGGTTATGAAAAAGCTTTTAATCAGTTACAAATTGAACATTCAAATGAAATAGGCAATATCGAATTATCAATCAGTTCCACATGCTGCGAACCAGAACGCGAATTTAAATTTGAACAAAGTGCTGTCAATGAAACAATAAATCATCATTTATCACATGCCAAACTTGCATACAGAACTTCTCTATTTAATTCCGCTTTAGTTGTTATTATTGATGGAGGTGGCAATGTTTTAGAACCTATGTCTAACGACAATTGGTGGGAGCATAAAAGAGAGCAACATTCATACTATTCCCTTAGCAATAACATCCTTGAATTTATTGGACATGATTTTTCTGAGCCAATGGCATATGGCTTAGGAGAGTTTTGGCGGGGTATTACTTATTTTACTGGTTTCAATTCAAGTACATATGCTGCTAAAGTCATGGAATTGTCAAGCATGGGAGATCCAATAGTTTGTGAAACACCTTATTATATCGAAAATGGAAAATTACATACAAATATTGAATATACTCAAAACAAGCTATACCCTATTGCAAGCTATTTACAAGATCAAGGCATAAATGAATATTTAGAAGGCCCCTGTTCTAAATTAGGCGATAAAATTAAACTTTCAGCATGGGCGCAAATTATTTTAGAGCAAGCAATTATAGAAAAGCTGAAATATTTAAAGTCAATTACAGGTCATTCAAACTTATGTTTAGGAGGTGGAGTATTTCTGAACTGCAAGTTAGTCGGTCGCATTTTACAAACAAAAATGTTTAAAAATGTACATGTAAGCTTTGCGCCAAGTGATAAAGGGCAATGTATTGGTAATGCTTTATACGCTGCAGAAAAACAAGGATTGATTAACAAAGATTTAAGAATTACATCACCTTTTATAGGTAGTAATAAAATTATAACTACAGAAAATATAAGAAGATACCTTGATGGTCGAAATACATATTTATTTAAGGAAAATATTAATTTAGAGTCTTTAGCAGAAGTCATAAATGTCGGCACAATTGTAGGAATATTTGAGAATCAGTCAGAATTTGGTGCACGCGCTCTTGGCAATAGAAGCATTGTTGCATCACCTTTTTTAAAGGTAAATAAAGAAAAGCTAAATAAGCTAAAAGGAAGAGAATTATATACTCCTGTTGCACCTTCTATTTCAACAGCATTTATCAATAAATATTTTCTTGATGCTACTCCATCTCCATATATGGAGCGTGTTTATTTTAAAAATAATTTGGATAAGTTAAATGTTGAATTTTCAGCGGCCTTACATCAAGATGGAAGTGCACGAGTACAAACTATTGATGGAAAAATCGAAAATTCTTTTTTAAACAAATTTATACATTATTGTGATGGTGGAATGCTTCTTAATACTTCTTTCAACGGAAAAGGGCATCCAATAGTCGAACTTCCAGAAGATGCTATCGCCAAATTTTTTGATCTCGAACTTGATGCAATGTATATGAATGGTCATTTTATTTGGAAAAAGTCAGCAATGATTGATTCTGTTATTGCTGAAACATCTCATGAAAATTGGCTTTTTTTCTTTAGGCCGGATAGATCAATCGATGATGAGACGTTTAAAAACGAGATAATGAAGTGTATAAACTTAACTAATGTCATGGATATTGATCTGCGTGAGCGATTCTCATTGTATGATAATTATATTAATTGGTTAGAAGAAGGAAGAAAGGTAACTACTATTCGATTTATTCCTAATGGTCTGAGCATTCCAATTAAACAAATTTTACCTTTAATAAGAACTAGAAACTTTAAGCAAGATAGTATGGATTTTGAAAGTAATAATATAAAAGTTCTGGGTTTTGGTATAAAAAAATTTTATGATTTAAATTTGATTGATGCAAAAAGAGATGGATTCAACAAAACATCTCAACTTAAAACAATGCTCCGCAGAATATACCCTAAAATGACTGAAGACTCCTATGTTAGTATAAACTTTATTGAACAGGTCTAATTGTTTTGCATAGGATACTAATATACGCTAAGAAGGTCGTAAATGCGGAACCATCAACGAGTTCCGCCGGATGTTGCTGGTTGATTATTATGATTCGGCGGATAACGTTCAAGTATCCGTCCCTTATATCTGGATTATAAGCCTGTAGAAGAATTCTCCCATTTACCATACTACAAAATCTCATGGAACAGCTTTCCCTACTGGAATTCAACGACATCCGACGACCCACCAAAGGTAAAGAGCTTACTTTTGAGTCGGTTTCCAAAGGCTTTCAACTGCAATATGAACACCCGAACGGAAAACTGTATCAAGGCAACTCGATTGATTGGCTGGCTTCGCTGGACGATGCGAGTGTTGATCTGGTGTTTGCCGACCCGCCTTACAACATCAAGAAGGCCGATTGGGACAGTTTCGAGAGCCAAGAGCATTATATCGCGTGGTCTATCCAGTGGATTAGCCAAGCCTCGCGGGTGTTGAAGCCAACCGGTTCCTTATATGTCTGCGGCTTTTCGGAAATCTTGGCGGACTTGAAGCATCCGGCTTCCAAATATTTCAAACATTGCCGTTGGCTGATTTGGCATTACAAGAATAAGGCGAATCTGGGCAGTGATTGGGGACGTTCCCATGAGAGCATCATCCATTTCCGCAAATCCGATGTGACGCAGTTGAATATTGACGATGTGCGTACCCCGTATGGTGCGCACACCTTGAAATATCCTTCGCATCCACAAGCGGAAACCAGTGCTTATGGCAAAGGTGCAAACAAGCAACGCGAGAATTGGACGCCCCACCCCAAAGGCGCAAAACCAAAAGATGTGATCGACATTCCAACCACTTGTAACGGCATGGGCGAGAAAACGCCCCATCCGACGCAGAAACCAGAAGAGTTATTGCGTAAGTTTGTATTGGCTTCTTCCAACGAGGGCGATGTGGTCATAGACCCGTTTTCCGGTTCAGGCACGACGGTTGTGGTGGCGGAACAACTTAACCGCCGCTGGATGGGCTGTGATTTAGATGCTCAATATAATCAATGGGCAATAGAGAGACTGGAAAATGTCCGGCGCATGAGCAAAGAGGAATGGATAGCCTTTGACCGCAAAACCGCCGAACGCCGGGAATCGATTCGATGACGCTTGCCGAGTTAGTCGCACATGCCACGAATAAAGGGCTATTCCTCAGCATAAGTGATTACATCGCTTTTTGTTCGCGCAATTTAGAATTTACCGAAACTGGCTTGCAAGCGCGTATCGTGTCGCAGAACGAAAGCCATTACCATTTTTTCCAGTATCAGCAAGACGGCAGTTACAATATCACTCGGCCTTTGAACGCTTCGCTGATGTATGATGCCCAAACATTCACGGATGCAGCCGGAAAATTTACGTTGTTGCTTGAACAACTGAAAGACGGCGAACAACCGTCTGAGGCATTGCGCCAGACGGTCATTCGCACCATTTACACCATTCAGCAATCCATCGGCGCGGCATTGGATGCCTTGCCCGCTGGCATGTCAAACCAAGCCCGGAAAGTAAACGGCGATTTGTTTGAGCGGTTTATCCGCTTGTTGATTGTGTCGCTGGATGTGGATTGCGTATCGGGAACCATGCAAGTGCCGGTTAAAGATTCCAATGGAACTGAACTTTTCAAGGCTAGCTATCAACATGATTTGTTAGTCAGTAAGGATACTGAATTAAAAGTCATCGGTTCGGTGAAAACCTCAAGCAAAGATCGCATTGACAAGGTTTTCATGGACAAGTTTTTGTATAACCGGCTGACGGATACTGCCTTGCCACATATCGCCATTTTCTTGAATGATGTGCAGCGCAAGAAAACCAAGCGGGAAAACAAATATGGCATCAATGCTACCTTTTTGCCCGGTCATTTCAAAGCCTACACCATCAAGCTGAATCCATTGGATGGTGTGTATTATTGCGATATTCGCCCGAATATGATTGAGGATGCCTTACTCGCCCAACATATCAAAACCATAGACCATTTTTTCTATTCCGATTTGTGGGAACTGCTGAACAGGCAAGGGCAGAACCTAAAAGAAGTTGTTATTGAAAAGAAAGAAAATGGGGTTGAGGAAGGTATGGGTTAGTTTTTGAATCCTGTCCTTACCGAATCAGCTTCAATATGGACATCCGAATGGCAAGCTGTTTCAAGGCATAGGATAGATTGGCTGGCTTCGCTGGACGATGCTAGTGTTGATCTGGTGTTTGCCGACCCGCTCTACAATATCAAGAAAGTCGATTGGGATAGTTTCGAGAGCCAAGAACACACTATCGCGTGGTCTATCCAGTGGATCAGCCAAGTTTCGCGGGTGTTGAAGCCGACCGATTCCTTGTATGTGTGCGGCTTTTCGGAAATCTTGTCGGATTTGAAACACCCGGCTTACCAATATTTCAAGCATTGCCGCTGGCTGATTTGGCATTACAAGAACAAGGCCAATCTGGGCAGCGATTGGGGGCGTTCCCATTAGAGCATTATCCATTCCCGCAAATCCAATGCCATGCTATTGAATACCGGGCCATACTTGTATAATTGACCCTATGCCTCTATGAAACAATTACTGATTCACACGGGTTAAAACTTATCATGCTAAAAAGTTTTGAAGCTGTTTACGATCACGGACAATTGCATTGGCTGGATGAATCTCCCAATACAATGCAGCGGATGCGCGTTATTGTGACCGTTGTGCAGGAGTTGTCCGACCATTCCGATTCGATGAACATCCCTCCGCCAGAACTGGCAGGTCGAATGCGTATTTTATGCAATGACAAAGAATTAATGGAACCTATAGTGCCGGATGACGATTGGGAAGTGCTGAAATGACGCTTTTGGATACCCATGTCTGGCTGCGCTGGTTGCCGGGTTCGGAGCAAGACCTGCCCGATACTGTACGGCAAGCGATCAGCACCGGGGGGCCAGCTAATGATTTCCGCCATTTCTGTTTGGGAAGCCTTATATCTGGCAAGGGCCGGACGTTTGGATTTGGGGTTCCCTCGGGAAGTATGGTTGCATAAGGCGACTTTCGACGCAAAGGTTGAGGTTGTCTCAATTTCCAAGGGCATAGCCGCCCGTGCTGCACAGTTGCCTTTGCATCACCGCGACCCCGCCGACCGCTTCATCATCGCCACTGCTTTGGAACTTGATACCCGACTTATCAGTTTGGATGAGAAATTTCCGCTTTATGAAGAATTGGCTGGTCATTTGTTCGCTGGCTAGGTTGGACAACGTCTTTTTTTGACCAAAATAACCTCAACGGACAGGCTGGTTCGCACCGTGCGCAAGCACCCCGACCGGCTTTGGTTCGGCTGGGGCTTCGACTGGGGCCAGCGCCATTCCCAGTTGGCTTACGAAATCCTCAAGCGCGACGTGTCCGGTATTATTCCAACAGACCACGGTCGCATGGGCGCGGCTTGGGTGCATGGATTGGAAGTCAAGGAAAACGAGGTTTTCCAGCCCATCAGCCACACGGCGGGCCACACCTTGATTGTCGGAACCACTGGTGCAGGAAAGACGCGATTGTTCGATATTTTAGTCACTCAGGCCGTGTTGCGCGGCGAGGCGGTCATCGTCATCGACCCGAAGGGCGACAAGGATTTGCGGGACTGCGCCGAACGTGCCTGTAGGCTGTCCGGTCAGCCCGGTAGGTTTGTCCATTTCCATCCGGCGTTCCCGGAAAACAGCGTCCGGCTCGACCCGCTGCGCAACTTCAACCGCTCGTCGGAAGTCGCCAGCCGCATTGCCAGCGTCATCCCCGGCGAGGGCGGCTCCGACCCGTTTAAGGCGTTTGGTCAAAAGTCGCTCGACAACATCGTTCAGGGCTTGTTTGCTCTGGAACAAAGGCCGACTTTAGTGAAGCTGCGGCGATACTTGGAAGGCGGTTCCGCCACATTGGTTGTTCGTGCATTGGAAAGGTATTTCGACCGGGTGCTTGATGATGGATGGAAGAACCGTTTGAACCTCAAGGCCAAGGACACCGAAGGCCGCGCCACAATCTTGGTCAGGCATTACCGGGACACCGTTCAAGCCATTCACCCCAACATGGACTTGGAAGGACTAGTCTCAATGTTTGAACACGACCGCACCCACTTTGGCAAAATGGTGGCTTCCCTGTTGCCGGTCATGAACATGCTGACCTCGGGTACGTTAGGGCCGTTGTTGTCGCCAGACCCCAACGACATCGACGACACCCGGCCCATCACCGACTCGGCAAGGATCATCAACCAAGCCCAAGTCGCCTACATCGGCTTGGATTCACTGTCGGACGGCATGGTGGGCAGCGCGATTGGCTCGATCCTGCTGGCAGATTTGGCTTCGGTGGCAGGTGACCGCTACAACTACGGCGTGGACAACCGCCCGGTCAACATCTTCGTGGACGAGGCCGCCGAGGTCATCAACGACCCCTGCATTCAACTATTGAACAAGGGGCGCGGGGCGAAATTTAGGCTGTCCATCGCCACCCAGACCTTTGCCGACTTTGCGGCAAGGACGGGTTCCGAGGCCAAAGCGAGGCAAATCCTTGGCAACGTCAACAACCTGATTGCACTGCGCGTGATGGACGCGGAAACCCAAGAGTACATCACCGACAACCTGCCGAAGACCCGATTGAAATACATCATGCGGACACAGGGCGTTTCGACCCATTCTTCAAACCCGGCTGTGTTCTCCGGCAATATCGGCGAAAGGCTGATGGAAGAGGAAGGCGACCTGTTCGCGCCACAACTGTTAGGGCAATTGCCAGACTTGCACTACATCGCCAAGCTGTCGGGCGGGCGCATCGTCAAAGGCCGGTTGCCTGTTCTGCGGTCGGAAGCCGACGAGCAAGCCAAATCCGGCAAGAAAAGCTGATGGGCAGCGAGAATATCGTCCAGTTCGGCAAGCCATCATCCATTTAGCCTTTTCCAATTCACTTCCAATCCGTAACGGACAGCATGACTAATCCACTAAGAAGACTCACCATCATGAAACCAGACCCACTCAAACACTGGCGTAGCCGCCACACCCGCGAAAGCAAGACCATCACCGTGCTGGAAACCGACTGGCCCGGAACTTTGGACGTTTGCCGGAATGCGGTTGAGTATATTGTGCGAAATGTCCCCAATGAGGAATTTCGGGAACAGGCAATTGAAGCCAGCCTGACCGTAGCCCTTGATGCCTACCGTTCCTCTGTGGAAAGGGAAATCGAATCCGACCGGGGGCGATTGCGGATATTTGTCGAAACGCTAGTTGCGGGATTGATAAGCCAAATTCCTGCCAAGTTTGCAAATTCTGCCAAGGACAGTGAACAAGAATTGATACAGCGGCTTGTCCCGGCTAACCTACGCGAGGCTTTGAACGATTTGCGCCTAAGCGATACTTGTCAGGAATGGACGCGGAATGCAGCGTAGCATCCTGTTGAGCTTGATGATTTGGCTGCTGGAAGCCGTGTTGGTTGCGGCCTTGGTGTCCGACGATTGGCTGAAGACTGTCCAGCAAACCGAGGATGCCATGACCGTCGCTTACCTTGGAAAGGAAAAGGATGTCGAAATCCGCCACACTACCAAACGCTGGTTTGACCGGCTGTTTGTCAGAACTGGGGCCAAGGAGACGGTGTACCGTTACTTCATCCCGAGCGAACAGGAACGCCAGCATTCCTTGGGGTTTGAAAATGTGGGCAGGGACAGCTTGTTTCCCTTCATCGCCGGACGAATACAAGTGATTTGGGACGGCATCTATCAGGCCATGCGCAGGTTCTTCCTGATGCTGTCGTGGTGGCCTTATCTGCTGTCGGCCTTGATGCCATTCGTATCGGACGGGCTGGCACGGCGCAAGATCAAGCAGTCCAACTTCGACTATTCAAGCCCGCTGGCCCATCGGTATAGCTTTTTCGCCTTGCTTGGCATATTGTATTTGCTTCTGATTGGGCTAACTTTTCCCTTTCCAGTGCCGCCGCAGGCCATGCCGGTAGCGTGTGGGGCGGTTGCCGTGGCAGTGAATGTCTATTTGGCGCATACGCAGAAGAGGGTTTAATGTAGGGTTGGCTTGCTTGGTTCGAAAAATGGCTCAAGTCCTGTAGGCCACTAGGCACTGGCAAGTGCTGCTTGCATAGCCGAAAGCCATAGCGAAATACCCAGCACAATCACTATGATATTCATCACGTTGCTTCGTTGGCCCGTGTTGCGCTGCTTGATACCGCCGACAATGATGGCTACTGCAAGGGCAAGCAGGTTGCCTACGATGACGAAGGCATCCCGGCCAATGCCTTCCCCTAGGCGCAAGCTAGTGTCGGACAAGTACCATTTGATTAAGCCTGCCAAACCTGCAATGCCAATAAGCAACAGTAAGCCGCCGGCATAATCACTACGGACCTCGTTTTTTCAACTTCTCTTCTTGATTTGTCATCGTGTTTTTGAACTTTAGTGTTTGCGTTGGTATTTTAGCCAAGTTTGAATAGCCGAAACCGGCGCTTCTTGGCACGGGCATCGTACCGGTCAGTGCCATAACTGACTTCCAAGATGTTTTCCGACTTAAAGCGAATAATGCCCTTGTCCATTTCAACATATCCTTCAGCCCAACATGTACCCCACTTGAACGGTTGACCTCGACAAATGTCATGTAACCGGGTATCGGGCGGGGGTGCCGGGGCAGCGCCCAATGGCTTTATCGAATCCTTATTTAATGTCGAGGACGTACAATGTCGCCGTTGCCTTTCACTCCTAAATGAAAAACGATGAATCGTCCAGCGGGGCTGACCGACAACGCCGCCGCGATCCCTCAAAGAATTCCTTTTTCCAACGATAGAAAACGGTCGAACGCAGTGTCTGCTCCTCACAAAGCTTCGATACCGGCTCGCCCTTCTCAAGATTGCAGCGCAACAAAGCCAATTTTCCCCGGCGCTGTAGTGCTTGTGTGCTTGTTTCAATTTCATACCTCTTCAATCGGATTACGACTATAATTTAACAGAGTAAATTTCGATTCCCTTTGCAGCGTAACACAAGATCCCCTCCGCACCCTCAAGCCAAGGTTGCTGAGGGCATGGTTTCCCGCAATAAGCCTATCCGCCCGTTTGAACACAAGGAGTCACCGACCCCCATGGCCATCTCGCAAAAAAACCGCCCGGTCCGGGTGTCCTCGCCGCTGGGCGAGGATGTGCTGCTATTTTACCGGATGCACGGTACGGAGAAGCTTGGCGAACTGTTCGAGTACGAACTGGAATTGTTGAGCGAAAGCGCCGCCATCGACCCCGACAAGATGCTCGGCGAGAACGTCACCGTCGGCATCAGCCTACCCGACGGCAAGTGTCGGCACTTCAATGGCTACGTCGCCCGCTTCGGCCAGTACGAAACAATTGACGGCTTCGCCGTCTACCGCGCCACGCTGCGCCCTTGGCTGTGGTTTCTCACCCGTGCGGCCAACTGCCGCATCTTCCAGCACAAGGCCGTCCCCGATGTTGTGAAACAGGTGTTCCGCGACCATGGCTTCAGCGATTTCAAGGAAATGCTCGGCGGACATTATGCCGTCCTCGAATACTGCGTCCAGTACCGCGAGAGCGACTTTGACTTCGTAAGCCGATTGATGGAGGGAGAAGGCATTTACTACTACTTCACCCACGATAACGGCAAACACCATCTGGTGCTGGCCGACTCAGCCTCCGCCCACGGCAAATTTCCCGGCTACGAAAACATCCCTTACCACCACGAACAGGGCGTCACCGACAAGACTCGCACCGACCACATCCACGAGTGGACCTTGATGCGGCAGGTCCAGCCCGGAGCGCATGTGCTGACCGACTACGATTTTAAAAAGTCCAAGGCCGACCTGCTGGTCAAGTCCGTCATCAAAATGCCCCATGCCCACGCGGGCTACGAGCGTTTTGACTATCCGGGCCGTTATGTCGAAATTGACGACGGCGAGCACCTTGTGCGCAGCCGCATGGAGGAGCGCCGCGCCAGCCACGAAGCCTGCGAGGGCCAGTGCAACGCCCGCGGCCTGGGCGCGGGGTACTCGTTCAAGCTTACCGGACACCACCGCGACAGCCAGAACCGTGAATACCTCGTCGTCTCCGTGCGCTACAGCATCAAGCTTGACAGCTACATTGCCAGCGCCAACCCTGTGTCAGAGGCGGAACTCTTCAAATGCAGTTTCACGGCAACTGACGCCACGCAAACCTACCGCCCGTCCCGCAACACCCCCAAGGCACTGGTGCAAGGCCCGCAGACCGCCGTCGTCGTCGGCCCTGCCGGGGAGGAAATCCACACCGACCAGTACGGGCGGGTGAAGGTCCAGTTCCATTGGGACCGCTACGGCAAGCGCGACGAAAACAGTTCGTGCTGGGTCAGGGTATCCCAGCCTTGGGCCGGGAAAAACTGGGGCATTATGGCGATCCCCCGCATCGGCCAGGAGGTCGTCGTCGATTTCCTAGAAGGCGATCCCGACCGGCCGCTAATCACCGGCAGCGTCTACAACAACAGCCAGATGCCGCCCTACAAGCTGCCCGACAACGCACACCTGTCCACCACCAAGAGCAATTCCACCAAAGGCGGGGGCGGCTTCAACGAAATCCGCTTCGACGACAAAAAGGGCAAGGAGCAGATTTTCATCCACGCCGAGAAAAACCAAGATGTCCGGGTCAAGAGCAATTCCTACGAATGGGTCGGCAACGACCGCCATTTGATCGTAAAAACCGACCAGTTGGAAGAAGTCGGCGGCAACCTGCATGCGACGGTCAAAGGCAATCAAAACGAAAAAGTTGGTGGCACGGTATCGCTTAAGGCGGGAATGGACATGCAGCAAAAAATCGGCATGAAACTTGGGGTTGATGCGGGTCAAGAAATTCACCTCAAGGCCGGGATGAACGTGGTGATTGAAGCCGGAATGAGCATCACCCTGAAAGCGGGCGGCGGCTTCATTGTCGTCGGCCCTGCCGGGGTTACCATTTCGGGGACGCCGGTGTTGATTAATAGCGGCGGTTCGGCGGGTTCCGGTTCGGGGGCCAGCCCCGAAGGACCCAAATTGCCTAAGGCCGCCGCAAACGACAATGCGGGCGGCAAAGATGCCCCGCCGCCGCCGAAGCCGCCCAAGCCTGGCAATTACGGCCCGTCCGCCACCGCGTTGAAAATGGCGGCAAATAACGGAAAAGCGTTTTGCAAAAAATGCGCAGCCGCCAACAAATGAACCGAAAAGCACCATACAAAACGAGAGGCCGACTGGCATGATCAACAAACCCGCAACAGTTCAACATCAAGAAATTCGACACAAGGAGCTTGTCCGGCATTTGTTTGTGGACGGTGGGCTAAATGCCTATGCCGTGCTGGACGGGGCGTCCAACCCCGCCTTGCTGGACCATCTGTACGACGGCGTGCGACCCGAATTTGCCTGCCTGTACCGAGGAGAACTAGAGCCAGACATGGCCGAATGCGCCCCCTATCTTGCTAGCTTGGAGCCAGATTCGCCGTTTGCCCGGTGGGTCATCGACACAGGCTTTGGGAAACATTGGGGAATCTTCGTGCAGAGCCGGGCTGGCTTGCCCGAATTGCTTCAACATTTCCGCAAGCATAACATGGTTTACGACGAGGAAAATCAGCCGATCTTCTTCCGCTATTACGATCCGCGAGTGATGTGTGTGTTTTTTGCCATCGGCGACGCAGAACAGTTGGCCGAATTTTTCGGGCCAGTGGAGGCTTTCTTTGCCGAGGCGGAAGACGGGGAAAATTTTCTTAGGTTCGACCTGTCCACAGGGCCGACGGAGGGCGGAGCATGATTCCAGTTGTATTGCAACAGTTGGCAGTAGTGGCCGGCTTCAGCCTGCCATGGGCGAATGAATCCGCCCCTGCAAAATCCCTGCGTAACTGACCTATCCAAACACCCAAGGAGCAAATCCATGCCTCCCGCCGCCCGAATTTCTGACATGCATACATGCCCGATGGTCACCGGAACCGTCCCCCACGTCGGCGGCCCTGTGGCGGTCGGTTGCCCGACCGTGATGATTGGCTTCATGCCCGCCGCCCGCGTGGGCGACATGTGTGTCTGCGTCGGCCCGCCCGACACCATCGCCAAAGGCTCGGCGACGGTGATGATCGGCAACATGCCGGCAGCCCGCCTGGGCGACAGCACCGCCCACGGCGGCGTGATCGTGGTGGGTTGCCCGACGGTGATGATTGGGGGATGAATACCTGCGGCATCCGACAACAAAAACTCTTCAAATCAAATGCCCATTAACATTTTGCAATGATCTTGGGGAGGGGGTTTCAATCCGAAATGATGGGACAAAACCCTGAAGGTACATGTTTGGAGATTTGGACCCATCCGTCACTCCCGTCTTTGTAGTTGGCTACGACCACACTGTCGAGGCAGTTGATTTTCATAGAGGGCGAGTCGAAGGCATGAGCTGGCGCGTAGGTCGTAAAATCGTATCGCCATCCCTGCTTTTCCTGGTTTAGCGATGCTTTCAGGGTCTCATACATTGCATCGCCTACGCCAACCGTTTGCCCCTTTGACGGCTTCCCGTCCGCATAAGTGGAATAATTGAATTGCTTAGGGAATAACTCCATGGGGAATTCCACGCGATAAAACGGGAGTACGCTCATTAACAGGGCTTTCACTAGAAATATGTTCATTGTCGTGATGGTCAGTGTTGCGTAGGTGTGTTCTTCGGCGGTTGAATGTCGGGGATGGGAATCACGGTTATTGAACCGGGCGGGGCTTTGTCGCCAATCTTCGCAATCCATACGGTCGCTAGGATGGATATTATTGAAAATAAAGATATGGCAATGCCTAGCCGCCAGCCAAATGGGATTGTTGGTAATAGCGAATACGCCAATAAAGCCAACAACAAAGCGATGACATAAACAATCAGCATTTCAATCTATCTTAATGGTTGCAAACCCGTTCAAGCGTAAACAGTGCGTAGCGTCAACACTATGAACCGCGGAGGTTCAAAATGAGCAGCATGGAAAAATATAATGTCAGTGCAGAAGCGATGGCCGCAGCCGATGCACTCAACAGTAGGTTCATCATCAAGGCCATGGTCGGCTTAAAATACAAATAGCTATGCCATCCTCCCAGTAGACCAGCGCATGCCACCCCTAAATTTAAGAAGAGATAGGTTCGGTAATCGGGGAAGAATTTTGGAATGAACCACACATAAACCACAGACACCAAGGAAGTTGCTGCAAATGCAATTACCGACATTTTAATGAAATAAGCAGTCATTTTCATAGGTAAGATTTTTTGGTGAATATTTTCGATATTTCCGCCCAGCCGTCATCTCAGTTTTCGAAGTTGACAACGATTATTTTGCCAAAGATACTGGTTTTTATGGAAGTGCGAATAAAATGATTGAACTGTTGAATAAATAGTAGACTTGTTCCCAATGGTTTCTTCAATTAAATCAGTTACATAGATCGATATTTTGCAAAGGTTACGGGAAAGAAGTATTTGCCAGTATTAAAAATTATCCTATCTATTTGATTTATATGAAAAGTCACTAGGAACAACTCTAGTATTGTAAAGTCTCAATAAATATACCTTTAAAATGATTTTAATGTGTCATTTATTCATTAAAGAACCTACCCCAGTTTTTGGGGCTCTATCATTTGTAATCCAAGTTACAATTAGACTAAATTGATTATTTGAATAGTCCCTGCAATTATTGGACATCCAATTGTATGGGCCAGTATTACCAAGTTGATTTTGAAGGTATACAAGAATTTTAGCATCTTCCTCCGCTGTCGTTTTGAATTGACGTTTAATTTTCGTTATCGGGTCACTGTCGGAATAAACCACTCCACTCCCTGCCTTGCCTTTGGCTGGATCCTCATGTAAGGATTCATAAAAACCCTGTTCAGGCAAATCCCTACTGGACATGCCGAAGCTCTGCCCATATTGCCCGTCAGGAGTATCTACTACGATTTTTTGATGCCAACCGCCTACCTGTGCAGTATTCTCTACATATACATCAAGCCCGGTTGGATCGCTATAGCAAGTTGGATTGTCATAGACGTAGGAGTAAAAATTACTTCCACCTTCCAATCCAATTGGATCATGGGTTATATATCGCCCTATCTCTGCATCATAATACCTATTCAGGTTGTAATGCAGCCCAGTCTCAATATCGTGGTACTGGCCCTGAAACCGTAACGGGTTACTGATCTGCCTTACCCCGCCGTCAAGCAAAGCACCATAGGCTTTGAATTTAGCCGACCAGACAATTTGCCCTTGCGCATCGGTCATTTCACGCGGGGTGCCAAGATGGTCTAGGTGGTAATGGTAGACGGCCTCCCCGTTTTCCGCGCGGTCGGCGCGAACCAAGGGGCGGAAGCCCCCCTGTTCGTAAACATATAAGGCATGCCGCCCATTGACTATATCGACCAGTAGTTTTGCCCCGTCATAGACAAATTGGGTTTCACCCTGCGGGGTGGTTTTCATCATGCGCCGGCCCAACGGATCGTAGCGATATTCTGACACCCCGTCTGGCGTTTCAACGCGAATCAGCCGATTATCGCTGTCATAGCGATAACGGGTTATGGCCTGGGAGTCCATTCCGCGCCGCTTTTCGACGAGGTTGCCGGCCGAGTCATAAATGAAGCGATAATCTGCGAGGGACAGCAGGCGGTCGCCTTGGGCCTGTCCGCTTGCTTGGTTGACCCCCACAAGATTGCCCGCCGGGTCGTAAACGAAGCGTTCCGGGCTTATCCCGTCGACTTGGATGAGGCGGTCGGCGGGGTCGTAGCGATAGTGCGTCTGGCCATTGAGGAAATCGTCCACGGCGTTGAGTTTGCCAGTTGCATCGTAACCGTAGCTTCTCCTCAACATGACCTGTGGGTTGCCCGCAAAGCCCGCCTGATGGTGCTTTAAGCGGCCCATGGGGTCGTAGTCATAGCGGCTGACCAAATCCCCTTGCTGGCGGGCATTTTCTAGTCCGAGGTCGTCGAAACGATGCCGGGTTAAAATCTGGCCGTCCAATTGGATGCTTTGGACGCGGCCTTGGGTGTCGCGGGTATATTCAATGCGCCGCCCGTCCGGGGCAAGGGTGGCGGTGCGCCGGCCAAGGCCGTCGTATTCGTGCCTAACGCAGTAGGCGTTTTGGGTTTCCGCGACAAGCTTTCCCAAAGCGTCGTAATGAAAGTGAAGGTGGCTGTCGGCATTTTGGGCGTGTTCAAGCCGTCCTAATGGGTCGTAACCGAATTGGCTGGTTTCGCCCGACGGCCCAAGCCTCTTGAGCAAGCGCCCCAACGGGTCGCGCTCGTAACGAGTCAGCAACCAGCTGGTGTCGGTGCATTGGGCATAGGCCTGTAAGAAGCCCGAAAGTCCGTATTGGTAGCGTTGGATGCGACCGTCGAAGCCAACTTCCTGAACGAGTTTCTCATCCTTGTCGTATTCAAGCTGGTATTTCTCGCCTTTGGCGTTGATCAACCCAACCAGCCTGCGCAGGCTGTCGTATTGGTAACGCAGGGTTTGCCCGGCGGGGTCGATGCGTTCGGTGATTTGTGGCAGGCCGTCGCCATAGCGGTATTCGGTGGTATGGCCGGCTGCATCAATGTAATGGGTCAACATTCCTGCCGCATTGTATTGGAGCTTCACCACTGCCCCATCCGGGTTTTTAACCGCGATGATCCGGTTTGCCGCGTCATACTGGTAGTGGCTAATCAACTTGTCTTGGGTGACGGCAACGATAATGCGGTCATCGGCATCGTATTGATAGTGGTGTTTGATGCCGTCAAAACCCTGTTCTTCAACCAATCTTCCCTGCTCGTCCCACAGCAATTTGCGGGTTTGACCTAGGGCGTTGGTAATGAGCGTAGGCAAACCTAGCTCATTGTAAGCAAAGCGGGTTGCCCCGCCCAACGGGTTTTGGGTTATGGCCAACTTGCCTTGCCCGTCATATTCCCGCCGCCATATCTGCCCAAGCGGGTCGGTCAGCGTTATCGGTTTGCCGTCTTCGTTGTAAGTCAGGCGGGAAGTCTGCCCAAGTGGGCCGGTGACTGCCGCCAACCTGCCTTCGTCATCGTATTCATAGGTGGTGGAGTGACCGTCGTTGTCGGTCACGCAGTGAAGCAGGTTGTCCCGGTTGTAGGCAAAACGAATGGTGCGCCCTTCAGGGCTGGTTTGCCAAAGCAGCAGGGCGTTGGCATCGTGCATATATTCGGTGACGCCGCCGAGGGCATCGGTGGCGCGGCTGATGCCACTATCGGTCCATTCAAAACGGTAGGCGTAAATCCCTCCGTCGCCCCAAGTATGGACACAGCGCCCGTCAGAATTGTATTGATCCCATTCGAAATGGAAGCTGAAGCCGCTTGCCAAGGTCCGTCCGACCAGCATGTTGTCGCGGTAGGTGTAACGTTCGCCGTGGCCGAGGCGGTCGGACACTGCGGCAAGCATGCCCGACTCATCGTATTGATAGCGGACCAAAGGAGCAGCGGCGGCTTCATAGCCTTTGCCGCCCAACCGGGCAGGGGCAATTGCGACGATGCGCCTACCTTCCCATAGAATGGCGAGAACCTTGCCCCAACTTGATTTCAACGCTGTGGCCAAGCCGGTTACGTCATAAATAAGTTCGATGGATTGTCCGGTCTTGTCGCGCCAACCCGTCAACCGGCAGCGACCGTGCCCGTCCGCAAAAACTCTGTCCACACCTTCCTCGACTACTAGGCGGAATTGCCCATCATCTCTATGGAGTCTGAGTCGTTCTGGCAAGTTTAGGCTATATTCGCCTAGTTCCGGCAGCGGCAGGGGAATGTCGCGCCCTTCGCTATCATGATAAACAACCAGATCCTCGGAAACTTCCAGCCATTCATCCAATGGGGTAAGCCAGCCATGGCCCATCAGGCCCTCGACACCGGATTGCCCGCTACGGTAAAAGCGTGTCCAAGGCAGGGTAAACGGCCCGTCTATTGCGAAATCCTCCAGCATCAGCAATTCTTCGCCAGTTACCATGCTGATCGGACAGCCCGCAGTGCTTGTCTTGGAGTTCTTGAGGGTGCTTTTGTTAGCTTTGTTTTTTCCAATCTGCTTTGACGCTTTTTTGGCCTTGGCAGCTTTCGCCGCTTGCAAAGGGCAAAGTTGTTTTGGCGATGACGTTTGATTGGGAAACGACTTGCCTTTTTTTACCGCCTTCTTCGCTTTTCCTTTCGCATGTTTAGCCATTGTTGGGTCCTTCTAAATCCATAGTTTCTTGTCTTGGGTTAGTTGGTCACGCAATTGTACTGCTTGAATTTCTGGGTTGCCAGATGCAAAAATTTTCCTTGCCCAGTCAAAGCGAGTGTCAAATGATTCGCCATAGACGATTTGGCAGGCAGCAAAGACAAATTGCCCGTCTTCCGTTTCGAACCCTTTCAATCTGGCGTGGTTCAGGGCGGGACTCACCGTGGTGTCACGCTTGGACAAAGCGGTCAGAATGTCTTGCGGCAAGGCATTCGCCAATGCCTGCGCAATGCGGTTGGGAGGTGTCAAGGAATAAGTGTCGGATGTCAAGTACCATCCCAAGGTGCTGGCCCGCTCGGCGGCTTCGTCCCACACGCCGTCGGGAAGGTTTTCTTCCAACAGATCAATGCGATCCTCAGCGGGAACTCCAGGATTGACCAGTCCGGCGTGTATCGCCGGATGCAGATCGAAATTGGGGGCGATGGCTGTCATAAGGAACACGAACTGGGCCAGAGTGGATTGCCAAGTGAAGCCATACTTCCCTGCTCGTTGCAAGGCAAGGCTGATCAAATGCGACAGGGTGTCATGGGGAAGCCCCGCGTAATCCGGACACTCCTCAAGCACACCTGCTTGCAGCCTTTCGCGGAACTGCCGTTCCTGTTGCTGCTGGAAGAAATCCATTTGGCGGGTACTGATGATAATCATGTTGTTTTTCCTTGTAATTTAATTATCGTATCGCACAGTTATGCGATTTAGGAACAGGCTGGCGGCTTGCCTGGTTTCCGGATCGGCTTTAGTGTAAATTCAAAATTAACGGCAATTCGGCAATACCTTCGCCAATCAGCATGGGTAATTTTGACTTTGGCCGTCACCCGGCAAGGCTCACCGTGGCATGGTATTGAGTATTCACGGTGGCAGTGGGCGAACGATGGCAAAGGCCGAAATTATTACATTGGACAGGGATGGATGAATAGAAAAGGTAGAACTCGGTTCTACGCCCTTATCATTCCAAAAATTGACAGTCATGGAAGCTCTCAAGTTATTGATAAGTAATAAATAGCTCATTCAATTCATCGGCTGGTATTGGAGTGATAAGGGGTTAAGCACAAGAGCCAACATCATGCCCAATTTAGTGGACTCTTATGTCTGGTGGGACATTTCCATTCTGCCAGTTTGGATGGGTAACAATTTTTTTGAAAATCACCTTATCAACTGAAATCAATCTAACATCATTAATGATAGCAAAAATGATTACCTCATTGAACATCTTTCCAAACCCTCCAACCCGTCAAAAACAGTGAAAATGGCATCTTTATTTTCTAGGAGCCGCCATGGAACCCGTAACCATCCCCAAACACATCGACGATCCCGTCACTTTGCTAGTCTGGAGCGCCGACGAATTTGCGCCTGCCGCGTTTATGCTGATACTCGGCATCCTCATCGGACAGGTCACGGCGATGATTGTGCTGTCCGTCATCGCCATCAAAGCCTACCGGCGCTTTCGCGACAACCGCCCTGACGGTTTTCCTTTACATGCAGCCTACTGGGTCGGCATGTTGCCAAGCAAGGCCACTACTATACCGAACCCTTTCATCAGGGAGTTCTACCCGTGAAGTGCTGGGGAACGATGAAGGAGTTTATGTCGGCGGCTGGCTGGATAAACATGGCGAGTTCCATTATCTCAGGCACAACGGCCCGGAGCATGTGCTTTGCTACGCGCCGACACGCTCGGGCAAGGGTGTTGGCCTGGTTGTCCCTACTTTCAGAGCACCTGTCCCCTTGGTCCAACCCAAGCAGTGGGTGTTAAGGATGAACAGCTTTTAAATCAAAGAGGTGTCGGTCATATGACACTGAAAAACGGCTGATGGCTTGGTGTGGCGGCTGGATTCTGAGATTATACCTTTTTTCGCCAGACCGACCTTGCCACCCTTACTTGCCTTACCTATTGGTTCGAACTCATGCCCCAAATCCAGCTTCCCTTTTTCCCCGAAGGCGTCACCCAGATCAGCGACTTGCTGGCGTTCCGCGTGGAGGACGGCCGCGTCGCCTACTTCAACGGCAACATGCCGGTGTTCATCCATGACAAGGACGACATCGCCACCTTCAGGATGATCACGGCGCAGTTCTGTGTGAACGGCAACGCCAAGCAGGCGGAGATTTCGGCAGTGTTTGGCATTCCCAAGGTCA
>QJPH01000337.1 GCA_003242955.1 Candidatus Methylumidiphilus alinenensis | reverse complement strand
CCCCCTCGGCCCCTCCTCGCGGTAGCGCTTCACCGCCCGTTTGACAGTGACCTTGGGAATGCCAAACACTGCCGAAATCTCCGCCTGCTTGGCGTTGCCGTTCACACAGAACTGCGCCGTGATCATCCTGAAGGTGGCGATGTCGTCCTTGTCGTGGATGAACACCGGCATGTTGCCGTTGAAGTAGGCGACACGCCCGTCCTCAACGCGGAACGCCAGCAAGTCGCTGATCTGGGTGACGCCTTCGGGGAAAAAGGGGAGTTGGATTTGGGGCATGTGCTCGAACCAATCGGTGGGGCAGATAAGTGTGGAAAGGTCGGGATGACGAAAAAAGGTATAATCTCAGAATCCAACCGCCACGCCAAGCCATCAGCCGTTTTTCATCGTCATATGGCCTACACATCTTTGATTTATAAGCTGTTAAGCATTAACACCCACCGCTTGGGTTAGACCAAGGGGACAGGTGTTCTGAGCATACGCTGTTGGTCATCAACACGCCCATGAGGCAAAACTTCAGCCAGCAGCGCTGGGCAAAACTTAAGCCTCGCCCGGTGTTCAATTTCTTTAGCGAGGTGGCAAGCTCTTCGACAAACGCGTCGATAAACGGCAATGGCTGACTAAAAATGGCAGTTCACCAAAACATTCAAATGTGGAAAAAAGCCAATTATACTTTTTGCCAGATTTCAAGGGGGTAGAACCCGAAAAAAAACTTGATGATCGAGTGTACAGGAATCACAAACGGCTGGTCACGCTCAATGGGAATGAATTGGTTGCTCATGGCTGAACCTCTGGATACGAGGAATCATCCTAACAGGTTTACACCGGGGAAGTCAGACAGACTCCTAGGGTCGGATGGCAAGCTACAGGACAAGGGCAATTTATCCAATTGGCTGACGCAAGCCGATTGCCCGGTCATCCCTCCGCCGACAGAAAAAATCGCCTGTCTGTTGAATTGGGCGGAGGCCACTTTCCCGAGTCTATTATCTCCACCCGGAGGCCCCATACAGTATTTTTCACCCTATACTTATCGCTACTATCAGGCCACCAACGCCTATGTTGGCGTGTCAGCAAAGGATTATCATGTTTATTATCTGGACCCAAATGGTGTTATGAATGACGTAGGGGATTTGCCACGTTGGTTGGTCAAAGCGGGGTGTCAATAGCTTAGAAGATAGGATTGTTTCGTTGTTCTCCAGACCGTCTAACCAGACCTTGCAAAAGTGGTCCGCTGACGAGCGTGGTGGCAAAGGCCATGGCAACCAAGGCCACGAAAATACGCTGGTCGATCAAATGCTGTTCCAGCGCGACGGTGGCCAGGATGATTTCCACTGCCCCACGGGCGTTGAGTCCGACGCCTATAGTCAGTGACTCACGTCCAGACATTCCACCTAGCATTGCACCAAGGCTAGCCCCCAATATTTTGCCCAGACAGGCGATGAGGAAGATCCACAGCACCAACGGGCCGTCGAACTGGCCGGTGAAGTCGGTTTTCAATCCAACGGAAACAAAATACAACGGAGCGAAGAAGTTGAGCGCGAAGGGTTGAATCATTTCATGGATGCGTTTTTCCTGGCCTGGATACTGGTCTTGGCCTAAGGCCACACCCACTAGGAAAGCACCGAAAATACCGTGAATTCCGGCACTTTCCGCCCCGACCGCCGCCAACATGACCAAGGCTGCCAGAAACGTCAACAAGCCCCCCGGCCAATCCTTGAAATATCTCGCATGATGCAACAGGGGTTGCAACAGCCAGCGTCCCAAGATTAGAAGCAAGGCCGCAAAACCCAGCACCAAAACCAAGGCAACGGCTAAATCACTGCCGGGTTTGCCATCGGCTGCTTGTCCGAGTTTGAGGTCGTGCAGGATGAGTGCGAACAGAGACCAGCCGATCATGTCGTTGATCATGGCCGAGGCCATCACCGTCGAGCCGATTTTCGTGTGGATCAGGTGGGTTTCGATCAGCATCCGGGCAATCACTGGCAAGGCCGAAATAGACAAGGCTGTGCCCATGAACAAGGCCAAGAGGTAAGGGGGGCTGTCTTGCGGCCACCGCAGCCCCGGAAAGAGCATCACTAGGGCGAATCCTAGGGCAAAGGGGATCGCCCCGCCCGCCAGACTAGTGAAGGCGATGGTACGCCTGTGCTGGCGGACATGGACGAGGTTGACTTCAAGGCCGGCGGCAAACATAAAGAACAGCATCCCGACCTTGAGCAAGGCATCCAGACTGTTGGCAACCAGCCCGTCCACAGGGAATAACAAGGCATGGGTTTGCGGAGCGAACGCCCCGAGCAGTGTCGGCCCTAGTAGGATGCCGCCCAACAACTCGCCCAACACGGCGGGTTGGCCAAATCGCCTGGCCAGATACCCCATGCCCCAGGCAATGGACAGCATCAGACCGATTTGGGTAAACAATGCTTTATTCAGGGTATTAGCCTGCCATCCGACGACCGGCCAGCAGGTTTTTCTGCAAGGTGTTGTCGTCGGCCCACAAATCGCCCGACAGGAGCCTTGCGATCTGGCCCTTCAAATCCGGATGCCGGTCGGCCTCAAAAAACAAGTTATGTACCATGTTGGATTGGTAGAACCGCTCTACGAACAAGCGCATGGTATTGAAGCCTAGCAGGTAATCCTCGTCATCGTCGGCGTGGAGCGTGGGATCGGCTTCGCGCCCTTCCGCAAGTGCTTGGTGAACCCGGTCGGCGACGCGAGCAGCACTGGTGAAGGCAAGGAAAACCCCCGAGGAAAATACCGGGTCGAGGAAACCTGCGGCATCACCGCAGCAGGCATAGCGTAGCCCGTGGCGGCTTTGGTTGATGTAGCTGAAATCCGCCTCGACGCGAACTGGCGCGAATTGCTCAGCGCCTTCCAGCAAAATACGGGCAATCGGCGAGGCCGCCAGATAGCGGCGCAGCAATTCCTCCACGTCGCAGTCCTTGGGCCGATCCTTTTGCACCACCAGACCCACGCTCAACCGGCGGCCGGACAATGGGATGATCCATATCCAACCGATGTCCACAACCGGCACATAGATGCTGCCGCAGTCGAACAGTTCGTCAGCTTCTGGGCTGGGTGGAATTTTCTCGAAATGGCTGTACACGGCAAATTTGCCTAGGTTTTCGATGCGCTCGATGGCTTTGCCTTGTCTGCCCATCAGCGCACTGCGGCCTGTGGCATCCACCAGATAGCGGCTGCGGTAATTGGCCTTGTCGGTGATGATGCCTACCCCCTCCGGCTGGCAGGAAACCTCCAAGACCTTCTCTTCCTCGTGGGTTTCCACACCATGGGCGGCGGCGTTTTGAAACAGCACCTGGTCGAACGGGCCGCGTTCCAGTTGGTAAGCCTTGCGGTAGACGCTCAACGGGAAATACATGCGCTGGTCGCTGTCTTCGTCGATGAAAACCGCCCCGCTCTTGAACTGGTTGCCCGCGCTCCAATCAATCCCCAGGCGTTGCACCACAGGTTCGCTGAAAGGCAACATGGATTCCCCAATGTGGAAGCGCGGATGCTTGTCGCGCTCCAGCAGCAGGACTTTGCGTCCGTGTTGGGCCAGTAAAGTCGCCGCCGTGGAACCCGCCGGGCCGCCGCCGACGACAACCACGTCATAATCAAAATTGTTTCCCTCAGAATCCATCATTGCCGTTGTCCTATCAACTACTTCTAATTTCGATAGCCATCTTCAGTCGGATCGTAAATGACACTATAGACTTTCAAATTAACGCCGCCAATACCGGCTCCGGTATAAGTGATTTTACCCATACCTTTATAAAGGTCTTCAAAGCGCATCATATCATTGCCAAAATAAAACGGAATAAACATTTTGCCAGTTGTATAGTTACCACTGTCGGTGGGCTGACCCAATATATCATGCACCTGCTTTTGTGACATGCCAATCTGTATCCTCGAAAATGGATTCGATGCTGGAATGTTTCCCTGAATGCGTGATTCTGGTGCAGCGGTAGCCGCGCCAGGGTTTTTATTCGTCGATGCGCAGCCTGCGACTAGCATGAGGGCTACTAAAATTGCCAAAAGTTTATAATTGTTCATAGTATAGAGTCCTTGATGGGTAGTTCGGAATTTTTCAAAAGTGGTTCGGATTGATGGAAGGTTTCATCCCCGGCGATAAACGGTAGACGGGATGAACAGGGTTTTCAGGATAAGAGACTAGCAAATCCTGCCCAAAAAAAATAGGGGTTTCTCGTTCACAAGCAGGATTGTTTATCGCTATACACAAAGTGTCGGCACGGGTCTTGACGTGAGATTAAAGGGCTGGCTTTGACCAGCCAACCGGATGCGGCAGGTGAGATAGGTGTGTTTTGCCCATCCCCGCCTACCGTGGCTAGGCTGAGCAGGGGGATGGCCGCCAAAACGGGCATCTTGGCGATTAGTGATTCTAAGGCAGGTGGGAATCCTTCAGATTTGCATCGCCCCCACTCTAACTCTCCCTCGGAGGGGGGCAATAATGTTGAATTAAGTTCTACTGTTCCCTCCCCCATTGGGGGAGGGTTAGGGTGGGGGCGAGCTAAAACCGAGGAATTGCCGACATTGTTGCTGGAATCCAAGCAGGTAACTTGCCCCCCTCCCAACCTCCCCCCGTTGGGGGGAGGGGCTAATTCAACAGCATTGCCTTCGCGATGGGGCCGTCCAATGTGCAAGAGGCTGCCCTCTACGGACCCAGAGGCCAACACCAAGGCACTGGCGAAAGCCGGTTCGCCCAGATCGGGTTCAAGGGATGAAGGCCAAGTTTCATCATAGCAGACCAAGAGCAACTCCCCCCCTTGGCAAGCCAATTGGCACCATGCTTCCAGCAACGCCATTGCAAACGTGTCGCTGCCCGATGCCAAGGCGCTCGCAGGCTGTGTGCATTGCTGGGCGATGCTCCAATAGCCGGCTGCCGTGTTCTGGACGGAATTGTGGAAGGCACTGGGGGAAATTAGACCCTCGGGCTTGGCTAATTCGATGCACAGCAAGTCGGTAGTCTGGATTTCACCGGCCACACTGGCGAATATCGAGGGCAGCGCGGTGGGTGAGCGGCGGGCATGGGTACAGGCCGTTGCCGCAGCACTAAAGGCTATTTGCGTCGCCTGACTGGTGCGGCGGCGCAACAGAGGCGGAATCGCGTCGCGGTTGATGTCGAAGGCGGGGAACGGGAGGCCCGATCTGAAGCTAGGGTCGGGTACGCATGCGCCGAAACCAAGCAAGCTCATCCATTCCATTAGGCTGCCTCCAGCAACACACTGGCATTGTTGCCGCCGAAACCGAAGGCATTGCTCAATATAAGCTTAGGGTGCATATAGATGCGAGGCTCGGCGATGACCGGGCAGGGGCATTGCGGGTCGGGATACTCCAAGCCGCAGGTGCCCGGCAGAAAGCCCCGTTCCAAAGCCAGCAAGCTGATTACGGCCTCCACCGCTCCGGCTGCGCCTAAGGTGTGGCCGAGCAAGCCCTTCACCCCGCTACACGGGGGAGGGTTTGGGAATAGTCTGGCCACCGCTTTGGCCTCGGCCTGGTCGTTGAGTATGCTGGCAGTGGCATGCAGATTGATATAATCGACCTCATCCACCTCCCTGCACGCCAGACGCAAGGCCATGTCCATGGACGAGACCGCACCCGCGCCTTCCGGGTGTGGCGCACTCATGTGGTAGGCATCGGAGGACTCGCCCACCGCCAGCAGGCGTGGATGCCTAGCGTTGTCTTGGCTTAGGCGCTCCAACAACAATAAGTCTGCCCCTTCGCCGATGCTAATGCCTTGTCGATCAATATCCATGGGACGGCATGCCTTGGGCGAAACCAATTGCAGACTGTGGAATCCGCGCAAAGTCAACCGACACAGACTGTCCACCCCTGCGACCAAGACCGCATCGCAAATGTCGGCCGCGATCAAGCGTTGTGCCGCCCCCAGGGCCTTGGCGCTGGAGGAACATGCGGTGGAAATGCCGTAACAAGGGCCATGCAATCCCACTTCCAGTTGGAGAAATTCGGCGGTAGCCTGGGCGGTCTGTGTTTGCTGGAAATGGAAATTGTCCGGCATGGACCCGTCGCGTAGGAAGTGGGCGTAGGCATTCTCGGAGTCGTATATCCCTGATGTGCTGGTTCCCAACACCAGACCCACCCGTTCAGATCCATGCTTCGCTATTGCACGTTCCACAGCGGCACGAAAATCGCCCGCATCTAGCGCCTTGAGGGCCAGCCTTGCATTGCGGCAGTCATAGGCTTTAAGGCTGGGGCGGATATTCGGCAGGGACGATCTAACCTCTCCCACCACGGTCTCGAAAGGGATATCGAACAAGCGCAGAGGCTTCAGGCGGCTTTGGTTGGCGATAAGGCTTTGCAACAAAGCTTCCACATTGTCCCCGGCGGCACTGACGCACTGGTAGGCCGTGATGGCGACTGGGGGGGTATTTAGCTCGGTTGCCATTAATTCAGACAGGCTTATTCACTTTTCTTTGTTTCCAATTCCTTGCTCAAATCTTCGCGAAATGCTTTGAATATCTTCTGATAAGCATCCAAGGACGACTGGCGTTTGGCCGGCTTCATGTATTTTTTTATTTCTTTTAACCGTTAGTGCCTTTATTCCGGCCCGATTGGATCAACAACGGACACAGCAAAAAACCTAAAGTAACCCCTAGGCTTACGGAAACTGCCAAGATTGGCAAAGTCGGGGTCTTGCCCAGCCCCAAGGCACCGAACGAAGCCAAGGTGGTCAAGGTGGATGCTGCGATGGCGTGGTAGGTGATATCAGAATCCTGTCCGCGATTATTCATGAAAAATATACCATAATCCACACACAAGGATACCGACAGCAACAGGCCGATCACATGGAGGAAGCTGACTTCCTCCCCCATCAACGCCCAAGTGGCGAAAATGAATAACACGGAGGCGACGGAAGGCAGCAAGGTCAGCAGGACTTTGCGTATGTCGCGTTGTTGCAGCCAGATGAACAGGCCCATGACGGCGATGCCGATAGCCAGCATGACCAAAGACCTGTCCCGGTATTGTCCGGCCAAGTGGTCCAACTGGTCTTTTTGGCTGAAATAACGGGTTCCCTCCAAGCCTGTCAAGCCCTCGATTAGCTTGTCGGGGTTGTGTTCACCCAGCCAAAGGGACAAAGCCACACCGTTTTGACCATCCATCATCTGACCTGACAGGATGTGGCGCACGGGTGTGGCAAGAACGGACTTAGGGTCCAGCGGCTCCGGCGCGGGAGCAAGGAGCAGCCCAAGCTTGTCCACCGAGAGTCCTGCCTTGGTCAAAGCCACCCGCCAGGCCTCCTGAAATTGTGGGGTCAGCGCTTGGGCATAGATTCTCGCGTTTTCGGCCTGCAAGTCTTGGGATGCCAGCCAAGGAAAAAGGCCGTGGTATTCGCTGAGGACACCTGCCTGCTGTAAACTCTTCAGCCGTCGCTCAGCCGCTTCGGAACGCCGTAAGGCGGTTTGCAAATCGGCGGCCTGAACTAACACGAAACGGCCAGGTTCGATGCTAGAGAAATGGGCGCGGACAGCCTCGTCCTGCCGTTTCAATAGATCCATGTCTACCGCCAGCTTCTGCATGTCGTCCATCCAGCGGAGTTGCGGCAAGGAAAGCCCAGCCAGTATGACGCTGACCGCGAACAGGCCCAACAAACCCTTTCTATGGCGTCCGCAGAAATCCACCCAGGCGGCGATGCCGGGCAAATGGGCTGTGTGCAGGGATGCATGGGCGAGCAAGGCGGGCAACACCCAGCGGGTCAGACCCAAGGAGGCTGCAATGCTGGCCAAGGCGAACACTGCAATTTGCTCGAAGCCGGGAAATCCCGTCATGCCTAAGGCGGCGTAGCCGATGACGGTGGTCAAGCCCCCCGTCGCCAAGCTGGGCCATAGCAGCCGTGCGGCATCCAAGGGGGAATGGCGGTGTTTGGCGCAATGCACCATGACATGGATGGGATAATCGGTGCAGATGCCAATCAAGCTTGCCCCCAAGGCCAGGGTCAGGTTGTGGACATGGCCGAAGGCTAAGGCGGTCGCCAAGGTTCCAACAACAAAGGAGGCTGCTTGGACCATCATGACCCAGTGCAGGGCGGAGAAAGAATGGAACAGGAGCAAAAACACCAAGGCCACGGCTACGCTGGAGACCACAGAAACCAAGGTGACATCCCGACCAATCTCAGCATGGGCCGCCACGCTGAAAACCGGCACCCCGGCCATGGACAGCCGGAACGCACCCCTGGCATCCCGGTTTAGGGTGTCGAAGTTTTCACGAATGGCAGCTTGCAGTCGTGAATGCGCATCCGAATCCAAGGCAGCAGGATGGCTCTGTAAGATCAACGCACCGCCGCCCACATTCAACTTGGCTTGACGCTCGAACTGGCCTTGCAAGTCCTTGAAGCCGTTCAGGGATAATAGCAAGGGGTCTTGCTTGGCGATGGCTTTGACAAAACCGCCTTGTGGCGAGAGCATGGCCTGTTTGAGGCTATCGGCTCGACTGTCCAACCCGGCGGGGTCAAACAGTCTGAACCCGTCCTGCTGTGGGTTCAAGCTGAATAATCGGGCATGGTAGGGAGCATAAGAGCGGATGGCTTCAATCCATTCGCGTGGGGGTTCGTTGGCAGGCCACACCCGTTCCACACCTGCCAGCCCTGCCAACTGGCGGACGAGCTTCGCACTGAACTCGTCGATGGAAATCGTCCTTTGCGGAGGGGTGGGAGACAATGCAGGTCCCTCCCCCCCCGGCACTGCTGTTGACACAGGTTTTTGCCCGTCATTCCGGCGATCCATGCCGGAATGGCCGGCTGTGTCAACAACATTCGGGGAACGCCCCGCCTCTCCGCCGGACCTCAAGCCTTCCTTCTTCTCAACCACCAACAGATAGCGCCGCGACAACTCGCCCGATTGCAGTAACCCGGACAGAAGCTTTGCATCCTCGCTGTCGGTGGCTGTAAAAAAAGCATTGAGGTCGGTCTCGACGCGGATTTGCCAAGTAGTCGCCGCTAGCAGCAAGGGGAACAACAGTAAAAACCAGCGCTTTCTCCAGACGAAAGACATTCGTCAATCTCCTGTGGCTTCCAGCAACAAGCGCTGGATGGAATATTCCAGTTCCGGGCCTTCGGAGGTTTTGATTAAGCGGTATTCGGTGGATTCGCCGTCCGTTTGGCGGATCAAAACCTGCCGTTTGCGCTCGTCTTCGTCCCCTGAGATTTCGATGGACGGGGCATACTCATCGCTTTGCCGTTTGGGTGTCATCCGCAAAACCCAACGCTTGCCGTGTTTTTCGGGAGCAAAGTCATAGGTCGGCTGCAATTCCTCGGCATGGCCTTGCAGGATGGATCGGAACACCGTAATCTGTCCCGTCGCCTGTCCGGCTTGGCCTAAAGGTGCTGCGTGGCGCTGCTTCTGCTCGGGATCCCAGTAATACATGCGATCCCCGGCGATGGCCATGATGATCCGCTTGGGTTGCAATTGCAGCTTGATCAGACGACCGTCCGCACCGGACAGCATATAGCCCTGTGCCTGCCAAGGGGATGAGGCCAACTCCAACTTGCGGGTTTCCTCGTAGCGGAATTCGGCAAAACCGCTTTGCCGGATGCGGACGAGCAAATCCGCCAGACCGGCTTCGTCGGCAAGCCCCACCATAGGCAGTAACGCCAACAGCAAGCACAAGACCCGCTTCATAGCCAAATCCCCTTGAAAGCCTTGTGGCCGTGTCGCGCCATATATTTGATGGTCTCCATTGCGGGGGGTATATCCAAATCCGGGAAGCGCCGATGGCGGTAGAACCATTCCCCTACAGCAAGAAAGCCCATCAAGACATAGACCAGCACACCAGTATAGAATGCCCACGCCCTTTGTCCTGCAAGGGCTGGAAGCAAGGCGCAGATCACCACATTCACCGCGAAAAATAGCGTCCACGCCCAAGTCACCTCACGTAAATACTCTGCGATGCCCGGCACGAATTCAGGGTATTGCAAACGCACAAGGCGTTCGCACAAGGAAGGCGGCGCCCCCAGGGTATGCCCAAACAGTGCCGTCAGCCACAAATAGACAAACGAGGGAATCAGCCAGACGAAATAGCTGTTGGAGAAATACGCTCCCGTCAGTAACAAGGCGGCCAACAGGATGGAACCGATGCGCAGGGCCAGCAGATCCAACTTGAGTCCCCGCCATAGGGTCAACACGGAAAATATCACCAATTCCAAGCTGGAAAAGCCTTGCCTGACCAGATAAGCGCTAATAAATGGATAGGCGATGAGAAGAAAAGCGATTCCGGTCGCCTTAGTTAATTTGCCCATTGCTAGCGCGTACGATTGGCTGCGACAAACTCCGACAGCGACCGCAGGGATACAAAAATTTGGTTATTGCGCTCATCGCCGGAAGTGATTTTGATGCCGTATTGGCGGTCCAGCATAACGCCTATTTCCAATGCGTCGATGGAGTCCAAACCCAATCCACCACTGAACAATGCCTCGTCGAGGGAAAGATCGTCAGGCATGATGTCTTCTAGGCGCAAACCTTCGATAAGCATGGTTTTCAATTGACCGATCAAGTCATCTGACATGGTTGCTTAAATTCCTTTATCAAATGTAAGATTTTACACAAGATTCCCACAAGGTACAAAAACACTTGGATTAGAGCGCGGGGAATGCCAAAATTGCCAAGAATCCAAGCCGTCCATCCTTCCAAATCCAAACAGGCAAATACGTGCGATTTTTCCTAGCTTTCAAGGTCATGCTTTTCACCGTGTTCGTTCCCGGCGCGGTGACCCTGTATGTTCCCTACTCGCTACTTTCCCGCTCAGGCGGCAACCTGGAACCGACAAACCTATTCTTGGTCTTTCCTGCCAGTGTATGCATCCTGTTAGGTGTGGTCATTTACCTCCGCTGTGCTTGGGACTTCGCGGTCGAAGGCTTGGGCACTCCCGCACCCATCGACCCGCCTAAGAAGCTGGTCGTGGCCGGACTCTATCGCCGGACGCGCAACCCGATGTACCAAGGCATACTCCTGATCCTCTTGGCCGAGTGTTTGCTGTTCCCCAACCGTAGCCTTTCGGTTTATGCGGTCTCGGTTGCCCTAGCCTTCCATGTCTTCGTCGTTCTGTATGAGGAACCCGCCCTCGGCACACGATTCGGCGTGTCTTACAAGGACTACTGCCGCAAAGTTCCTCGCTGGGGTTTTGCCTTCCGGCCTTTTTCCATTTGAAATCCATTTTGACCCCATGAAAGAAAAACTAAAAAAGTTCATCTTCGCCGAAGTTATTTACCATGAAAACCCTGCGTCTTTCGGCAATGGCGATGACCTATTGGAAGCGGGTCTGGACAGCATGGGCATTATGCGCCTTATCATGTTCGCCGAGAGGGAATTTGGCGTGATCTTGCCGGATACGGAGATCGAACCGGACAATGTCCATAGCTTGGATGCGCTGGAAAGATGGATACGGCAGGCCGGCCAGGCCCAATGAACGAAACCTTCCCTCTCCTTTTTAACCCTGCCGACTATTTCACCTTCGTGCTTGACCAGGAAATCCGCAAGGCTGGCCTGCCGGGTGGCTATGGAGGGTTCGCTTTGGAATTAGCCGCCGCACCTGACCTGAATCAGTTGCAACAGCGCTTGGATCTTTTGGTGGAACGTTTCCCCCGCGCATCGGCTCGTATTGAGCGCCAAGGCAAACGCTTTGCCTGGGTGGCTACGGGTCGCCGCATTGTGCTGGAGTGTCATCATTGCTGCCAAGGCAAGGCGGCGGAAGGTGAACCCCAGCGCATCCTGCTGGAAATCGTCAACCGTCAAGAATCTTTGCCGTTGACCCTACACTGGATTGCCGGTGAAACTGGCGGAACTTTGCTGCTCGTCTGGAACCATCCGCTGTTGGATGCCCGTGGTGCAAAGATATTGCTGGATTTCATCGCATCTGACCATCCAGAAGGCTTTAAGGAATCGCCGCCTTTGATCGAGGCCAAACTAGCCCAATGGAATTTCTGGAAAAAGCTCCATCTGTTCCTCAAAGCCAAGCGGCACAATAGCGAGGCTAATAGTCTGGATAGCTGCCTGCCCACGCTGGCAGAGCAGGGTCCGCAAGTTCTCCGCCTCAAGGTGCGGCGTTTCGGTGAGGAAGAATCCCAGCGGATCGCCCGCCTAGCCCAGCAATATACCGGGCTGGCCGGACGGACCCTGTATTACCTCGGCTGTTTCATGCGAGCCATGGAACAGGTGGGGCCACCCGCTGCCAAGGCGGGCTATTGCATTCCCTACGCTTTCAACCTGCGTCGCCAGAATGCCCCCACCCCGGTGTTTGGCAACCATGTGGGCTGTCTGTTCGCCCGCGCCACCCGTACCCAGACGCTGGAGCGGAAAGGCTTATTCGGGCATTTGCTGGCGCAGCATCGGAAGACCCTACGGGAAGAATTGGATCTGGCTTATCTGCCCCTGATGTGGCTGGGCCAATGGCTGTCTCCAGACCGCTACGCCAAGCTGTTGCGCAAACAACGCAGTGGTGGCGAATTGAGTTCGCTGTGGTTTTCCGACATCGGCGATCTGTCATGGGGAAATAAAGGCTTCCTAGGTGCCCCCGTCACCGGCATGACCCATTTGTGTTGGATGACCCTTCCGCCTGGCTTGGCTTTGTTGGCCGGACAGTTGGATGGCCGGCTAAGCTTGTCCTACAGCTATCTGCATCCGGCGGTGGATGAGGCTTGGTTGGATGCAGCCATGGAGCGGATGGATGCCGAATTGCTGGAAATCACTGGGGCTTAGGCGATGTTGCTAGCGCCCTTTTTGCGACAATGTGGGCAGTGGCCAGAGGCAGTGGCCTTGGTGGAGCATGGCCGCGGCATCCGTTACGGGGAATTGCTGGCGCGTTCGCACTCCATCGCGGCTGGACTGCAAAGGATGGGCGTCAAACCCGGCCAGCCCGTCGCTATTCATTTGGACCGAGGCATTGATGCCGCCATGGCATTGTTCGCTGTGCTGCTGGCGGGGGCTTGCTATGTTCCGCTCGACCTGAAAAATCCGCCATCCCGGCTAGCCTTCATCATCGCCGATTCAGGGGGGGTTGCTGTGCTGGGATTAGGTGCCGTGCCCGCTTGGCTAGAAGGCGGGTTGTGGCTGGATATCGCTGCCTGCCCCGAGTCTACCCCAACGCCAATTGAAACCCAAGGCGATTGCTTGGCCGCCATCCTCTACACCTCAGGCTCCACCGGCCAAGCTCGCGGTGTCGCTCTGAGCCACGGCGCGGTGGGGGCTTTCGCCCAATGGGCCAGTGATTTGCTGGCATTGTGCAGCAGCGATCGTATTGCCAGCAGTGCGCCGTTCTTTTTCGACCTGTCCACCTTCGACCTGTACGCCGTATTGGGATGTGGGGCCAGCTTGCATTTCGTCCCGTCCGCCCTGCCCCTGTCTCCGGCCCGCCTCAGCACTTGGCTGCAAGAGCAAGGCATTAGTGGCTGGTACACCGTCCCTTCCCTGCTGTCTTTCTTAGCCTATAAGGGAAATCTGGCGCATACGCCATTGGAACATTTACGTTTTTTAATCTTCGCCGGCGAGGTGTTCCCCACTCCCGCCCTGATGGACTTGGCTGCCAAACTGCCACAGACGGCGTTGTACAATTTCTTTGGACCCACCGAAACCAATGTGTGCTGTTATTGGCCGGTGGATCGTGCGCGGTTGTCGCCAGACCGGCCCATTCCCATTGGCCTGCCCGCCGCAGCTTGCGAACTTCACATCCATGATGAAACCGGCGAGCTCTGGGTGCGCGGACCCACTTTGGCTAGTGGCTATTGGACTGGGGGCTGTTTGCAAACTTTTAATGGTAAATCGCAAGCCGCCACCTCTGCAAAAGGTCAATCACAAGTCCCCCCCTTTGCAAAAAACGGGTTAGGGGGGATTTCCACAACGCAGGAAGCAGGAAACCCCGTATACGAAAACTGGTATCCCACTGGCGACAGCGTAAGCTTGGCCGATGGCGAATATTGGTTCCATGGACGGTTGGGGCGTATGCTCAAATGCGCAGGTTACCGGGTTGAGCCTGCTGAGATTGAAGCATCCGTCAATGCCATCCCGGGGGTGAGGGCTTGCGCCGTGGTCGGTATCGACGACCCCGCCGCTGGCCAGCGCCCCGGCTTGGCCCTTGTTATGGAACCTTGGGTGACACCTGCCGATATCCGCAAAGCCTTGGCCCGGCAATTGCCCGCTTACATGCAGCCTAGCCGGTGCCTTGTGTTGCCGGAACTGCCTTATCTACCCAACGGTAAGCTGGATTACAACCGAATACAGGCTTTATTGGTGTAACAATGAGTGAACCCCCGAATTTTGACAGCTTGCCCCCTTGTGCCGGACCGCCGGACGAAGAACAAATCCTCGCCCGTTTCCGCGCCGTCGCTAAGCAAGGCGCGTTGCGCCATGCGCTGCCGCAATGCTTTGGCGGCTTTGGCGACGGCTTTGCGGCCCTATGCCAAACCCACCGCCGCTTGGGGGAGGCCAGCCGCGACCCTGGCTTGGTGTTGGCGGTTAACGCCCATCTGTGGGGGGCGGTGTTCCCCATTCTGCTCTACGGTGACGAGGCGCAGCGGGAACGCTTGCTGCCTGCGCTGCTGGCCGGGCAATGGCTGGGGGGCCACGCCATCAGCGAACCCTGCTGTGGCTCCGATGTGCAGGCGATGGTCAGCCGCGCGGAGCGGACCGGCGGGGGGTTCATGTTGAATGGCGAAAAACGCTATATCACCAATGTCCCTTTGGCGGATTGGTTGGTGGTCTATGCCAAGCTGGACGGGCGCATCACGGCCTTTCTAATTTCCCGCGAGGATAGCGGTTGCCGGTTCAGCCACGATGGGGCTTTGGACGCTTGCCAGGGCAGTGCCACCGGCAGCGTCCTATTGGAAAACTGCCGGCTGGATGCCGGACGCGTGTTGGGCAAGGCCGGGGCGGGGGCGCAGATGATCCAAAAGGCATTGGAATACGAGCGGGCCTTCGTGTTTGCCGGCATCGCCGGCATCATGGAATGGCAGTTGGCGGAGGTCGTCCGCCATAGCCGGGAAAGACGATCCGGCGGGGTCCATCTCGGCCACCATCAGGCCATCAGCCACCGCATCGCCGACATGAAGCTGCGTTTGGACACCATCGGCCTGTGGTTGCAAGAATGCGCGAGGCTTTGCGACACCGGCCAGAGGCTGACGCTGGCTTCGGCGCAAACCAAGCTCTATGCCGCCGAGGCGTTTTTGCAGTCCAGCCTGGACGCAGTGCAGATCATGGGCGCGGCCGGACTGGAACCGGGCAATGCGATGGCTGGCCTAGTCCGCGATGCCTTGGCTGGCCGGCTGTTTTCCGGCAGTTCGGAAGTGCAGAAGAACCTTATCGCCGGCTTGCTCGGCACGGGCGAGGCTTACCGGGGCAATCATCCGCCATTGCGCTAGTGAGAGGTTTTTATGGGGGCAACAGGAGAATTTGACGTGGAAAAACAGGGCTATATCAACGATCAATGGGTGTTGGGCGACAGCATGGGCATGGGCCGTGCGGGCGACGCACTGGCGCGGATGGCACTGGAAGTGTCCCCGCCGTTTACCATCGGCGTCACCGGCAAATGGGGTTCGGGCAAGACCAGCGTGTTACGGCGGGCGTTTGCCACCTTGGGCGGTTTGCCGATTAGCCAGAGTTTGCAATTGGGCGGGGATAGTACAGAATTAACTGAGGGCGACTTTGAGAAGCTTCAGCACCAAAAAAATTCACGGAATGAAGAACTTAGCTGGTCTAATGAACTGCATTTCGCAGCCGGTCAATGCTTGTGTATCTGGTATTCGCCTTGGCAACATCAAAACGCTGACAACCCCCTGATTCCGCTCTTACAGGAAATTCGCGCCCAATACGGCGTGAAGCGCAAGTGGTTGGAAAAATCCAAAGCACTTAATCGCCAAGGTGGTTTGGCTGCTCTAAAACTCTTGGAGCATACCATTGATGCGGTACTATCTTTGACAATGGGTAAGCCGGTCAAATTAGCGGTAGGCATCAGTGAAAACGTCCGCAAATCATGGAGGGAAAACAATCCCGAGAATTTGGCGCAGGCGAGTGACGGCCAACGGTTTCACCTGCTTTTTGAAGACGCGGTAATCGCCCTATTGAATGATCTGGCAGGGACAGATGACGCAGATCATTCCCGCCTGATTATCTTCATTGACGACCTCGACCGTTGTGAAGAAAAATCCGTGGTCAGCCTGCTGGAAGCCATCAAGCTGTATCTCGGCACCCGCCGTTGTGTGTTCGTGTTGGGCGTGGATGATATGGCGGTAGCCGGTGCATTGAAGCGGCATTGGCAAGGCCGCGACGATGACCATAACCGCGAATATTTGGAGAAACTGTTCCAAGCCACCGTGCCGGTGCCTTTGCCACGCGAGAAAAACCTCCAAGATTTGATAGTCCGGCAACTCCAGTTTCACAAATTTCCTAGCGATGTCGTCGAAGATTTGGCCAAGGATATCACCAGCCTGCTTGAACCCAACCCGCGCAAGGTGAAAAACTTCCTCAACAGCCTGTGTGCCGTGTGGCAGGTGCTGCGTTGCAAAGCGATGGAAACACCCGAAAAATGTCGCCACCTCGTCATGTTCCAATATTTACGCCAATATCACCGGCCTGTTTGGCGCATTCTGGAACGCCAACCGAGATTATTGCCTGAGTTGCATCGCGTACTTGCGGCTGACGACCTGCAACTACCCCATCCCGGCATACCGGAAAACCTAGACCAAGACGACTTGCGCATGACGCGGGAAATTTTTTCGCGGGCGTTTTCGCATGTGTTGAAGGACACCACACAAGACCGGCTATTGGATTCAAAAGAAGGTGAAAGGTCATCCTGACCGGAGGATTCTATGACACACCGCCGGCAAGCCTTGGATGCTATGGTTGATCGTTTTATGGAACGTTTGGACCGCAAACGCTCGGACGAGTATTTTGTGCGTTGGGTACGCGGGGAGTTGGATGCCAACGAAGTCATTGAAGACATGTTCCTGCAAATAATGACTGAGCCATTAAGCATGGCGGAGGAGTAATCTATGGCCTATAACCCCAGCGCCGATTGGAACACCACCGCCGAACGCAACGCCCGTTTACGGGCTTTGTCGGCTTATTTTCGCTGGTTGCTGAAATATTACACTAGCGCGGAACTGGCGGAAATGAGCGACGAATCCGACCCGGTCAGCCTGCGGCAAATTTTTGTGTCGATGCGGGTCGGGGAGGGGACCGGGGCGGAAACGGCCTTGGCCGACTCGGTAGCCCGGATGGAGCCGCTTGCGGCGCAATCCGGGGGAATAGAGCCACCAACCTTCCCACATTCTGCAAGCTCGATGCGGGCTATATCGGTAGACACAATGGCCGGTCCGATTGAGGTGGCCGAAAAAGAAACCACTGATAATCTGCCAGGTGTGGATGCTTTCGAGTTGCTGCAACGCGAGGCTTTTGTTTGCCTCTCCGGCCTGCCGGGTAGTGGCAAAACTACCTTGGTCAAAGCCTTATTGACCGAATTATGCAGTCATCAGCCTAGCCGCTTACGCACGGCATTGGCTGGCACTCGTGGCATCGCCCCGGTGCCTTTGATGCTGCGCGAATTGTCGGGTTTAGACACGATTAAAACTTTTGACGATTTGATGGAGGCTTGGTGGAATAACCTAGAGAAACGGGCAAGCCAAGGCGATGCGCTGGATATAGCGCGTTTGAAGATTTGCTTCAGCCTTGATGGGGATGCTTTTCCGTTGTTGCTGTTGCTTGATGGAATCGATGAAACGGGCGGGGTGGCTGTCAGACAGAATATCCTAAAAATTGCTTCGGATGTTTGGATGCGCTATGGCTACCGCATTTTAGTCACGGGTAGGCCCAATGGATTTGAAGGAATTAGGATGGTTGAAGGACAGGGTTTATTTGCATCTAAGGAAACAACTAGCGGCGAGTTGAATCTGCGAATTGGTCAGCCTTTTCACCTGCTTCCTCTTTCGTGGCCGCAAATCCAAAGCTTCATTAACAAATGGTATCAATTACGCCCGGAATGGGAAATCAAGCGCAAAGAAGGCACGTCGCATTTTCTCGCCGCGTTGCAAGACCCGAACCGGGCTTATCTGCTGCCCTTGGCACGACGGCCTATCTTCCTGACCTTGATGGCCTTGGTGCATTGCACACGGAATGAAATGCCGCATGGCCGGGCCGAGTTGTATGAAGCCATCGTCGATCTGTATCTGAACCGCCAAGAACGCCACCGCCAAATCAAGCACAGCATCAAGGGCAAAGCCTTGCCAGCCTGGCCACCGTTGGACAAGCGCCGGGTGTTGAGCCATATCGCCTACCAAAGCCAGATCAAAGGCTCGGCACAAAACAGCGACCGCGACAACCCCGACCAGCGCCGCATCCTCTGGCCCCGCGCCGAACTACTGCAACTCATCGTTGATTTTCTAAACAGCAAAAGCGGCTTTGGCATTGCCCCGGAGGAGGCGGAAGACCTGTTGGACTATTTCCTCCACCCCGCCGGCTTGCTAATCGAACCCAAAGAGGGGGAAATCAGCTTTACGCATTTGAGTTTTCAGGAATACCTCTGCGCCGAGGACATCCAACGGCGTTTGACAGGCAGTAAATTCAGCAAGGTTTTCCGCAACGAATTGCTGGTCAATTTGGACAAACCCGGCTGGAACGAGGTGGGTTTATTGTTACTGGTAATCCACAAAAGCCGCTCGGAAGATGGGCATTTGGAATTGCTGGACTTGGTTTATTCCGCAGAGTGCGGCGACTCACCTTCGCGGGGGGCTAAAGGCGGCAATGCTGTTGACACTCCCCCCCCCCGACGGGGGGAAGAGCGTAGCGAAGGGGGCTTTGGGAGGGGGGCGACCAACAAGCAGCGAAGCCTCTGATTTTATACGCCCCCACCCTAACCCTCCCCCGGTGGGGGAGGGAACTATAGAGATTAATTCAACAGCATTGGCTAAAGGCGGCGACGAGTCGCCGCACTCCACAATGCCATATGCCCGTTTGTGGGTACAAGCGGTATGCGGCAAGGAATTAGGCTTGTCGGCCAGTCAGCGGGTGGGCTTGTTGCCCAAGCTAGTGGCCTGCTGTTTGCGGCACCCTCACGCAGACTTGCCGGAAATTTGGCGGAAGCAAAACTGTGCCGCCGAACTGGCAGAGCCGGGTTTGCGTTTAGTGCTAGACCTATTGAATAACTGTTGCCAGGAAGACGATTTACGTTGGCTAACCGGTTTGGATGCCGCCGACCGGCTGCACCGTTTGCTAGCCCTGATTGTCTATAGCCGCTGGGGTTGCCGGGATGATGCTATTAACCCGATAGAATCGGCAGAGTTGGTGCTTGCTTTAGCAGGCCAGCTTAACGACGAGGCGTTGTTGTGGGAAAGAAAATATGATGTAGACGGACATATCAGCTTGCCAATCCACACCGAAGTAGGGGACTACTTGGAAGCCTTGCTGCCAGCCGAGGGTAAATTATGGCATCGAACCTTAAGCCTATTTCCGATGGATGCTTTGATTTTACAGGGAGAATCGCTTACTGCGTGGGGTTGCCCCCCCCTACCAGTAGTCTTATTGGCGTTGTATCCACTTTCCACTTTGCCGCCCCGTGCACGACTGGCACTGGGATTTTACCAAGCCTTGTTGTTAAGCGAGCAAGGAGGCTACGCGTTGTTTGAACTATGGTGGTTACGTTCGCGATTGCAGAACCAGTCACTGTTGTCGCAACTGCTGACGACACGGTCACGACCACGATCAAAATCATTGATGCAGTCGCGTTCGCCGTCGAATGTACGGTCATGGTGGCGGTTGGCGTGGTCATCGTCGCTTCGGCACCCATGGTCTCAGCAGTTGCATACAATGTTGCAGTCGCTACAGTTCCCACGACTGTTTCAATCGGCTAGTTTGGTGGGACTATTGGAAAAATGCGGGAAAACTTCATATGCCCTTAATAAG
>QJPH01000382.1 GCA_003242955.1 Candidatus Methylumidiphilus alinenensis | reverse complement strand
GATCACCTCAGTACCCACATCTTCTTGGTCGTGTTGTTGGGGCCGATTTAATTGAGGGCGGCTCTTGTCATAGACAAGAATAGGTTTTTTAGTTGTTTTACAAACAAAAATTGCCTTATCAAATGGGAATGCCTGTTCACTTAGGAGAAACTCGCTCCAAGGTTTGAGATAATTCTCGATGTACTCTTGGTTTACATGTAGATGAGAGCTAAATGCCAAAATTATTATTTCATCGTAGCCACCAGTCTGCATATATTTAGCATATTTATCTTTCTTTTTAAAAATGCCTTCATAAATATACTCTTTAGGAAAAGTAATCAAAAGTTTTTTCATGGGTTGTTTGCTATAGCTCCCATCTTTCAGCAATGCCTCCACCTGATCCAAGGTTGCGTTTTTTGTAACTTTCTCGTCATTGAGGTATTGCAGGTTTTTTTGCTTGTCTATTATAGTAATTTCGATTCCAATTCTAATTTCTTTTGTTTCTAATTTACTTTCAGTGGAATTCTGTTTCAAAATTATTGCCGCATCCGGATCATCTAGTTGATGGGGATCAATTTCAAAGCTCCCATACAGTTCTTCTAGAAAAGGCGTTGCTAATTTCAGAATACTTCGTTCTTCACATATATTCATATACTTGCTGTCCGAGCTGAGAAAAGGATTTCACCCCGCCGGGCCTAACGCAGCATTCAGCGGCGAGCGAAGCGAGTCCGTTGGAATGTCGTGTTCGGCTTGACAGGCATGGTGGGGGGCGTGATGTAGGGATGTCCATCGGCAATATGTTTGGCTTCTGATTTCTTTAGGTCATCGTAAATTGCCCGCAAATCAAAGTTGAATTTCTCTGCGTGAGCCTCCCGAATAGCCCTTACTTCCTCAACAATTTCATCATTCAGCATTGTTTTCTCCTAAAAGTTCTTCAGGTGTGCATATAAACGGCAAATATAATCCTTTCTGTTCGAGAAATCCCGAAATTTCTCTCTGCATTTCGGGATTTGCAATATGCCGACAATTCCAAGTCAATAGATAATCCACGCCATAAACCGTTGCTACAGCGATATGCAAGGCATCCTCGGCGGCTTTGGCTGGAACAATCTTGTTTTGCACTAATTCAGATGCGATGCTTAAGGCGAGTTCATCAATCAATAGTAAAGGCAAGTCAGCCAACACAGCCAGCCGCTTTTGTGCTGCGATTGGGTCACCTGCGGCACATTCCCGCATTACCGATTCGGATATCAGCAATTCATAGCGGTGACGTAATTCCCACCAAGCCAAAGTAATTTGTTGGTGGGCAGCACCCAGAATCGTCTTGCTTGGACGAGCCGTCAGGTAGCTAATGACCGAGGTTTCAAGGTAGACCTTGCGTTTCATTTTCTCTAGGACAAGTTAGAGGACATAGACCGGAGGCGTAATATATTACAACGAGTGATGAATCGTCTCCATACGGCGCAATACGCGGCGGAGCCGCTCGCGCCTTACTGCGTTACCCGACTAGATCTTATAGGATGTGCCGACGAAGGAGGCGCATCAATCGATTCACGCGAATGATGCGCTTTGTTCCTCAGCGCATCCTATCTCGCTCATGGGGTTCAGTTCGGCTGTTTAATCTTCAATATCTGCGACTGTATCCCTTCGATGGTTTTGCCCATTTGCGCACTCAGGCCAACCTGCCGAACTGGGAACTCCCTGAAGGTCGCCAAATGCTGCTCGATGATGCCGAGGATGGGGGTCAGCACCCAACCCTTGTGTTCCGCATATTGGCGGTTGAGGTCGCCCCATTGGCGCTCAAACGGGTCCATCAACAAATTGGTTATCATCGGGCGGCTAAGATTCAGCAGTGGGTCATCCCAATGCCCGTCATACTTGGCCGAGAAGGTAATCTTGAATTGCTTGTAACGGATTGCGGTCAGGATGGCCTCGTCGTAATAGAAGATGGAGTCGCGAGCGGATTGCTCGCCCTTGCCAGTGAACAGTGCCGTTTGATCGTAACCGTCAAGATGCAGCTTGTAACTCCGTCCGCCATAGGTTGCGCCTTGCTTTAATTTATCGACAATATTTGCCTCGCCAGCGGCTGCCGCCAATGTGGGCAGCAAGTCGGTCATGTCAACGATCTCGCTGCTCACGCGCCCACCCTCTGTGCCGGGCCAGCGGATAACGAACGGTACGCGCAAACCGCCCTCCCACGTTGTGCCTTTGTCGCCCCGAAACGGCGAAGTGCCGCCTTCGGGCCACATGTACTGGTAAGCCCCGTTGTCGGTGGTATAGATGACAATAGTATTCTTGGCAAGCCCGGTTTTATCCAGTTTGTCGAGCAGTTGCCCGACATGGGCATCGTGTTCCTTAAGCCCGTTGCCGTAGATGTCTTCACGGCCCGCACGGGATTGGCCTTCAGACTCCTTTTTCAGATGGATGAATACATGTTGACGGGACGAGTTATGCCATAAGAAGAACGGTTTGCCGTCTTTAGCCCGACGGTCCAAAAAGTCCAGCGATTTTGCCGCGACTTCATCGTCGAAGGTCTTCATCCGCTCGACCGTCAACGGGCCTTCGTCCTTGGTCGGGCCGTTGACCGTGCCGGACACGATGCCGCGTGGGTCGAATTTCTTGCGAAACTCGGGATTGCTGGGTCTATCTGGGTCTTCAAGGTCTTCGTTGCCGTTAAGATGGTAGAGATTGCCCCAGAATTCATCGAAGCCATGCCGATGTGGCAAATGTTCTTCCAAGTCGCCGAGATGATTCTTGCCAAATTGTGCTGTGGCGTAGCCCTTGGTTTTCAGGATTTCCGCCAGCGTGATGTCTTCCTTTTGCAGTCCGGCAGGGGAGCCGGTTGTACCCACTGTGGTCAAGCCCGTGCGCACCGGCAACTGGCCGGTGATGAACGCCGCCCGTCCGGCGGTGCAACTCGGTTGGGCGTAGAATGAAGTAAGCTTAAGCCCTTCCTTGGCGAGGTGGTCGATGTTAGGTGTCTTGACTCCCAAAATGTCACCGCCAAAGGAGGAAACATTCATCCAGCCAACGTCATCGCCGAAAATGACCACGATATTCGGTGGCTTGTCCGCTGCGTACAAGGCGGAATGACTCAACAGGCCGCATAGTACAGCTATTAAGGTGAATACTCTTTGCATTGGATTGCTCCTTTTTGGATGAGCAGGTTTTCCGATTGTCCGGCCATTGTGGGTGGATAAGCCGTCCCACCCACAACTTTGCATCAATCCATGGCCTTGTTCACATTAAGCCGACTTTAGATTAGCGGTTATGGCTTAGTCGGATTCGAATTCTGGTTAGTCGCTATCCAAAACCGGCTGATCGGTTTTTGCTCCTTGAGGGCATTCTCGGCTATACCGCAAAATTCGGCGAGGCGATCCGTGCCTTCCGCCACGAACAAACCGACATAGACCCCGAAATTCATTGCCACTTTGTTGTCGAGGTCCCGTTGTTCGGCTAACGTGCGTTTTATGCCATCTGCGGACAGCGCGTCGAATTCTTGCTTGAACTTATTCTGGTCTAGGTCGATGGCGGCGCAATAATCGGATAGCACCGCCGCTTCGGCGGCCTGCCTTATTACCTTTTGTTTGTCTTCACCTAACAGATTGGCCACTTTACTGTCGAGTTTGTTTAGTGGCCCCTCAAACTTGAGGGTGGGGACGGGCGGCGGCGTTGCAGCTTTCGTGGCGGCTTTTTTATCCGCGTGGGTGACCCCAGGGGCTAGGGTGGCAATCAAGGATAAAGCCAGTAAATATTTCCACATAACGATGAACCTCGGGTTTTAAAACATTAGGATTGAATCATACGCAAAGGGTGTGAAGCCAGAATGGCAGCTCCGTGTTTCAGCGATGCACACGGCCACCACCTCGATGACCACCCACATTACGGTTGCCTCTGTTGACGGTATTGCCGCTTACGTTGACGTTTCTGTTGACGTTGACATCGTTATGGCCTCGGCGACCGCCACCGTGATACGCCGGCCCTCCGTACCCCGGCCTACCATAGTACCGGTCATTATTGTTGTTGTTGCTCAGGGCGACGCCCAATGCTGCCGCTCCCATTGCCGCTCCCGCCACGCCGGCCGTTGCACCATAGTCTATCTGTTGTTGACCCGTGGCGGGATTGTACGTCTGACACCCTGCCGCCAATCCCAGTGCGAGCAACGGGGCCAGAAAACCCTTTAGGAATTGCTTTCTAAATATGCGCATTTATCGTTAACCTCGATTATGAAAACTAAAAAAAATCCGGCAAGGCCAAAGCGTTGTCCTCACCAGTTACCTCGTTGACTTCGTTTGCAATTAGACAGGGTGTGGTTGTTGGTTATACAAATAAAGTCTCCATCAACTGCTTTAACAATTCCTTGATGGGCATTCCAATGGCAAACACCGGGATCAGCGGTAGCAGGGCGGCAACCACAAGCTGGACTACGGCTTTCTTGCGCAGGGGGATGGTGCGGATTTCCTCCACCACTTTAAAGAGGCTGGTTATGTCGGCGACGGGGCCGATTTCGGGTGCGGATAATAATTCGTCATTTTGCAGGGTTTCACCTTTGATCCAACGGCGATCCACCAATTGCCCGTATTTCGTCATCAATGCGCCATAGTGAAAATTGGATTGCCGCCTGAATTTCTTCAATTTAGGCATAAATGCCAGCCAAGGAGACAGGAAAATGCCCAACACCAGAAGCACATAGAAAATGGCCAGATGTTTTAAAGACATCACGTCCACGCCATGGTAAATCACGTTGTGCGCCCAGTTCGAAGCCAAAACTGTCGAGGAGGCCAGCACGACGGGGACGAAAATAACGACCGCCTCTTCCAGAAAACCCAAGCCCCCAACCTTGTCGGCATGGGTAGGGGCGAGGTCTAGGTCGAGTTTGGAAACCGAATGGAAAAATACAAACAGGCAGACCACCCGCCATAGCCATGCGCCCAACAAAATGGAAAAAATGGGTCGGGAGACCAATAAGAACCACCAGCCCGCCAGACCTAGCGATGCCAAATCTTTACCCTGCTCCATGGCCCAATTGGCTTCATGAATCTCACGAATATGAGTGATTGCAAAAACTGCAACCAAGACAGCCACCCCTACAATCACGGCAAAGGCGAGGGTGGAACTAAGTAGGCGTTTGGCGTTTTCGGTAGCTTGTCGAAAAGCGGGAATTTGTTCTTGACGCACCAGCCCCGATTTGACGAATTCACCGACGATCATGGGCATGAAAGTTTGCGCCAGTCCTTCCGCGACTATCAGTAGCGGTATGGCAATTAGACAGCGGCTGTGTACGCCGAAATGCCGCATGAGTGGGTCGGTGTGGTCAAAAAGTTTTCCTTGCAACAAGGCAAACAGTATAATCGGAACCCATGTGATTAGGACCGCAATGCCAATGCGTCGGCCGATGCTAAGATCGTGGTCTGACTTGATGAGCCAAAAACGCCGCTGGTAGTGGAACAAAGGCCCTTGCCGGACTAGGTTGATATCAAAGGATTCATCGTCAGGTTTATCCATGGTCATTCCTCCGGGTGGGGTTGGCTTTCAACGTTAGGGGTGTCAACAAAAACACTGCGTCACTACCATAAGTTAAGCTGTGTGGGAGAGGCTAATCCTGCCAATCGGGTGCATACTACCATCATTTCAACTCCACCCTTACGCTCTTAATATTGCCATCGAATTTAAACGGCGCACGGTCAAAGTAGGCCAGCGACACCGGCGAGCCTAGGTCTACGCCTACGTCAAAAGTCTCGCTGGCGGTGAAGGCGGCGGGCACGGTGCGCTTGACAACGGTGCGGGCAGCTTCATTGCCATCGACCGTCAACACCACTTCCGCCGGTGCGCCGGGTTTGGCAATCGTGGTGCCCACCTCGATCTTATGCTTGCCAGCCCCGAGCTTCGTCTTCGAGCGGGTGGTGTAGCGCTCGATAATCATCATATTATATTCGTAGACTAGATCGCCCTTGTCCATGTACAGCGCAAGACCACCGGATGCCCCACCCAGTGCGTACAAAACGCCTGAAGCATTCTCACCAATTTCAGCCTCTATTGTGACATGATTGCTTTCACGGCCTAGTCCGGGGGCGGTGAATTCCGGCATTCGGGTTGTGCTGGCATCAAATTGCCAACTAGCATATGGTGTCTTGACGCGGTCTTCCGGGTGGATGCGCAGCCAAATGCCTGCTCCAATCGGGAAAACCTTGTTAGCCTTAGCTTCTTTGAGGAATGCCGCTTGCATCGCTGCCAGACGTTGCGGCTCTTTTGTCGCCAAATTGTCCGCTTGGGAAAAGTCGGTTTTGAGGTTGTAGAGCTCCCAAACATCTTTGCCGGAATCCCAAGTTGCCAGTCCCGGACTCACCGTCAGCCACGGTGTCAATGGGCCGAAAGTGCTGGCAAACCAACCGTCCAGGTAGATGCCCCGGCTACCGTTATTGTCAAAATACTGGGTGTGCTTGTGGCCGGGTGCTTGCGCGTCGGTGAAGGTATACACCATGCTCACACCGTCGATAGGGTCTTGCTTGAAACCGTCCACCACAGTAGGAGGTTTGATGCCAAGAATGTCATAGATTGTCGGCGCGATGTCGTTGACATGGTGGAATTGTGACCGCGGTTTCTTATCCGGCTGGATGTGCGAAGGCCACGAAACCGCCAGCGGATTGCGCGTCCCGCCGAAATGCGAGGCGACTAATTTGGTGTGATGGAATGGCGTACCACCCGCCCACGCCCAGCCGGCATGGTACATATTGTCCACCTTAGGCCCACCGAGGACGCCCAACCCACCGAGTTGATTCAGTGCTTCTATTTGCTGCTGAATGCTGCTGGGAATCTGATTCTGAGCCAGCAACTCGCTGATGCTGCCGTTTTGGCCTTCGGCACTGGAGCCGTTGTCGCCAAAAATATAAAACACCAATGTGTTGTCGCGTATGCCTTCCCGATCCAATTCGTCGATCACCTTGCCAGCCTGGACATCGACATGCTCCACGAAACCGGCAAACACTTCCATCAAGCGCTGCTGAAAGGCCCGTTCCGATTCGGGGATGCTGTCCCATGCCGCCATGGTTTCGGCCCTCGATGTGAGTTGGGTGTCCGGCGGAATCCAGCCGAGCTCCTTCTGCCGCTTAAAGGTACTCTCGCGCAATGCATCCCATCCACCATCAAACCTTCCCTTGTATTTGTCTGCATATTCTTTGAAGACATGGTGCGGCCCGTGCGCCGCCCCAGGTGCCCAGTACATCAAGAAAGGCTTGTCAGGCGCAAAGGCGCGATGTTTACGCATCCAAGTGACGGCCTTGTCCGCCAAGTCTTCGCTTAGATGATATTTTTCATCGTGGGGCGGCTCGATTGGGTTGAGGTTTTCAACTAGACGCGGCTCCCATTGCGAAGTCTCCCCGGCTAGGAAACCATAGAAGTAGTCAAAGCCTATGCCTTCACCAGTAGGCCAACGGGTAAAAGGACCCATCGCCGTGGTTTCGGTGGCGGGGGTGTTGTGCCATTTACCGAAGGCGGCAGTCTTATAGCCGTATTCGCCTAAAACCTTCGCCAACGTCGCCGATGTCCTTGGAATCACGCCCGTGTAACCGTCCCAGTCCACCGCCCGTTCGGCGATAGTCCCTGAACCCACCCTTTGATGGTTACGGCCTGTCAACAACGAGGCTCGTGTCGGCGAACAAATTGCCGTGGTGTGAAAGGCGTTGAAGCTGATTCCCTGATTGGCGATACGCGAGAGTGTTGGTGTGTGGATAGGCCCACCATAAGTGTCAGGCAGACCGAAACCGACATCATCCAAAAGTATGATAAGGATATTGGGCGCATCCTTGGGCAGATGATCCTTTTCTATTCGTCTTTGGTGTTTGGAATCCTGCAATCTCGGTGCAGCCACGCTTGCCGAAGGGCTTGGTGGGAACGGCAACACCGAGCCGTCTGTGGGCGGCGGAGCGGCATAGCCTAGGGTATGTGCCAGTAGGCTAAACAAGGCGGCGAGTAGCAGACGCTTGCCATTCATTGGGGTCGCTCCGTTAAATAAAGGCCGTTTCAACGGCCTTTTTTAGGTTTAAATTACAAGGTTAATAGACCTATTCATTTATTGCACTGCTCGCTTCGCGGTGTCCTTGGCTGCCTCGGCAGGGGTGCAACGTCCTCCGATGCCGACAGTGGCTTTCATTGCGGTGCTTTTTGCCGCCTTTTCCGCCGTGCAGTCAGGGTCCAGCAACCCGCCGTCGTGGTTGTTGGAACAAGCTGGTAAGAGAATAATCGCAAAAAGGCAAATGGCACATATTCTTTTCATAAGCATACTTCTTTTTATTTGAAATGGTTTTTAGGGTTGGCATTCGGGACAGCAGCTACATCTTCCAGTGTTGGTTTTTCGCTTACGGTTTTCTATAGTAGAATTATTCACGTCAATACGGCTATCCAAAAATCGAAGTTGGGCTACTAAATCAATCAACTATTTTTTATAGGTGGGTTCAGTGTTAAAGGCTGGCTTGGGGCTTACCATCCATGATTCCCACATCGACGAGATAACGGCGGCCCCCGGCTGGTCCGTCGAACACATTAAGACCACACCAAACGCTATCTTTCAGAAACGGGAATTTATCCAGACAGCCCATCTTCACATAGGCAAACATACCCGCTCCGCTGGCTTGATGACACGCGGCACTAGCCCTCCTGGCATGATTGCGTTGGCCATCCCGGTCCATGCCGCGTCCAATCCCCGTTTCTGTGGTCAGGAACTCTCCCCAGACCGGGTTTTCGTTGGGCTAGCTGGCACTGAATTCGAAAGCGTCGGTTCATCGACGTTTCAGGTATTTTTCGTAGCGTTGGGAGTCGATGCATTCCGGCGACACGCCACCACCCTGTGGGGCATGGACTGGACACCCCTGCTACCGATTGGGCGACTGCTATTTCCAAATAGCTCGTATCGAGATCGCTGCATTGGAGCGTTGAGCAGATTGGTAGAGTTCGGCCTACGTCATCCACCCCATCTGGCAGACCCGGAAATCGCACTTTTGCTAGAGGACGACAGCCTCGATGCCTTGCTTGGCAGTACTGGACTCGACTCAACGCGGCCTAAGGAAACGCCCTGCCGCCGTTACCAAGCGCTGCGCTGTGCTGTCCACCACATCAGAGAGCATTTTGATGAACCGGTCACTTTGCGGCGACTCTGCCAAGTGACAGGCGTGTCTGATCGGGCTTTGGAAAGCGCATTCAAAGAAACCTTTGATATGACACCCAAAGCGTATATCACCCTTACGCGCTTGCACGGTGTACGGCGCGCCCTCTGTACAGCGGGGCCTGATGATCTCAGCGTGACCGAAGTGGCTATGCGATGGGGTTTTATTCACTTGGGTCGATTTGCACAATATTATCGTGAGCAATTTGGGGAATCCCCCAGCGAGTCATTGTATCGAAGAACCCGTCGGGATCGGCTAATCAGCCTACCGTTCCCAACCTAGACAAGTTTGCATCAATGACCAAAAACACCCCAAAACTTTGGCGATTTTGCCGCCATTGAACCCGTAAAAATGCCGATGCCAGCTTGTGCCAGACAATTCCTCCTTGTCTGTCGTATAAACGAAAAACCTAGACAGGCTTATCTTGGAACAGGTGATTTTTCGTACGTTCTTTCCAAGCAGGCTATTATTGCCCAACCAAAGCAAGCAGCGTCAACGCTAGAATCAAAGTTTTCATCCGACGAAATCCTAGGAGAGTTTTTGTCCGTTTGTGAAAATTCACTCAATCGTCTCGCCAACGATCACTATTTTGAGGGTTTCACCAAATTATATCGACCACCGAATGGAGCCTTTTCCTTATGGTCTATCTTGAAGACAATAACTTGTGGCTTTTTCTCGCTATCCGCACGTTCACATGCCTTTTCAAGGCTTGGAATAATTTCTTCTGGCTTTTCGATATAATATGCCTCTGCTCCGAGGCTTTTGGCAAACATCGTCAGATCTGGTTCACCTAGACAATAGTAATTGTCGTCCATTTTGCTTAGATCGTTCATTACAGACATTTCGCCATGATGAACAGTTCCGTAATGGTTATCGAATAGAATAAGATAAACCGCGCCAATGCGGTGACGAGCAGCAGATTGAACCTCGACTCCATTCATAAGAAACGCGCCATCTCCGCTTATTGCAATATTAATTCTTTCTGGGTCACCGACCTTCCCACCTATAACGGCGGCATTCGCCCAACCCATTGAGGAAAACCCATAAGGAGCAAAGACTCTATTTGGAGGGTCTATCTGAGTGTAATGATTAAAAAATCCGGTGCAGTTTCCCATGTCGATGAAAAAATTGATTGCTTTTCCGTGAGCAAACTTATCCAACTCGGCCATAAGCCGTTGAGGTTTTATTGGCGAGGAATCTGCCGCCATGTCATGGATATTATTAAACTTGGGGGTTGTGTTTTTCAGGGCGGCTAGGTCGCTTCCTCGCTTTTCAATTCGCACAACCGTGTCGGCAGAAAGGTCCGTCGCCTGTGATAGCTCTATGAGTTGTTGAAGAAAAGACTTTGCCTCAGCTTGGATTTCCAAATCGGTTCTATACACCAGCCCCGGAACTTCATTATTAATATCGACATGAATCATCTTGTGGCAATGTAGCAATTCGCTCCATCGCCCGGAAGACCACTCGTTGAGAGAGCTACCGATGACCATCAGTGCATCCGGTTTGATCTGAGCCAGAAACTCTTCACTTGTCCTGTTCCCGCTCAAACCGAAAACCCCAAGCGACAGTGGATGAGAACCTGGGAAAATGCCCTTAGCCTTCGGGCTGGTCATTACAGGAATGGAATGGCGGCCTAAGAACTCTAGGAAGTTCGAAATAAAATGAGGGTCTTGAAGTGCTTGTCTAGCCCCATTTCCAAGATAAATTACCGGGTTCAGTGCATCCAAGAGCATTTGAAAGGCTTCGCCTGCTATTTTGCTGTCAGCCCTAAGCTGGAACAGATTTCCACCAGAATGTAATGGCGATGCCGAAATATCGGCTTTCTGTATTACACCATTCGAGACATCAAGCGGAACGCAAAGATGGGCTGCACGGTTCGGGGTAGAATGAACAATTTTCAGTGCCTTGCCAAACTGAATGTGAAAGTTTTCGACATTGGAAACAAACTCACTAAACGCGGTTGCATGCCTGAATACCTCTGTTGTATTTACACCCGCATTTGAACTCTCTTGCCAAGCGCCAAGGCCTAAACTTGCAGTCGAAGCGCACCCGCTAATGAGAAGCAAGGGAGAATGGTCTTTGTGCGCACAAGCCACCCCGGTCAGAGCATTGGTGGCGCCGGGCCCCGCTGTGGTGAAGACAACCCCGAGCTTGCCAGTCACGCGAGCATATCCGTCAGCCATGAAGGCCGCCCCTTCTTCATGCCGACTGATAATCAGTTGAATACCTTCCGCAGATTGCCCACGCAAAAGCTTAAGAAATGGGTAGATATACCCGCCAGGCAGGCCAAAGACATGTGAGACCCCTTCCCGATGAAGGTACTTGAATACGAGTTCCGGGACACCTATTTGTCGGTAAGATTCGAAATTCTGCATATCCATTGTTTTTATTGATGTTTAATTAAAATCTTTTAATCCAATCGGTATTAACGGGATTTCGTATTCTGAATTCACCCATATTGTCTTGCTGAGTTGAAGGTGTGGGATATCCGATGATGACAACGCCAAATATTTTATCCATACTTGTTAATCCAATGCGTTCTTTGAAGCCTGAAAAGACGCCGTTATACAAAAACTGAATGCATGTTCCAAGACCACGACTTTTGGCAGCGAGAGTTAGTGCATAGGTAAAGTTTGCCAACGATGCTTGCGTCGCCGACTTGGAAATAAAGAAATCCTTCCAAGCCCGTCGAATTAGATTTTTAGTCAATCTAACACGAAAGTCCCAGCGATTTTCACTCGCCGGATTTATCATTCTATAAATATATAATGACATTGCATTTATAGAGTATCTAAAAAAATCAGAAAAGGACTCTTTTTTGGAATATATAAGCAAGGCCGATGGTCTACCCTTAATTCTTAGTTCGCTTTCCAGAAGCGCAATAACAGCTTCATTGGCCTTCGCCGAGTTTAGTTTTTTTTGATCTTGAAAAAGCTGTTTGATCTTAGGCAAGGCAGATTCCCAACCGAGAATTTCGAATTCCCTAATGAATTGTGCCGTGGCTTCTTGCGAAAAGGCTTTGACCCTCCAAGGTTGTGTATTTCCTGCCGAGGGGGCCCATGAAGCCAAATCGATAATTTCCTGAATCAATTCCTCCGGCACCATGTCGTCTGCATAAGCACGCACGGAAGATCTCTGACGCAATATTTCTACAAAAGAAGACATGCTGTCCATTATTTCAATACCTTGGATAAACCAGAACTATTTTTATAGCCGAACGAACACGTTTTTCGGATATGTTTCCCCGTTTTGCAGTTCGGCTCTGAGAGAATTCCAGAGGTGACATCAACCAATGCGGATTTACCGAGTGTACAAGGAAATGGTTTGATCATGAGTCTCATTTGTTAGGTTTAGTGTTTATCGGCCAACACATCCTCTCCTCTTTTAAGGATTAGGTCAATGAGCCAGAGCAAACCTTCATTTTGGGTGTTTCTGGCTAAAACCGCGAATGTCGGGTGAGTGAGTTTGCACAAGCGGATAAGAACTCTCACTTTCACGGGACTTTTGGCATCCCTGTGACCTTAGCACCCGGAAAAACGCCGGGGGCGGCAACACTAGGCAACCGGGCTTGTCTGCATTGTGTATTTTGTTGGGGATGCCCCCCAGCCAATTTCCACCTAAAAAACCTTCGCTTTTTAGACAGTATTCGGCTGTTTTTACTCAACCCCTGTCATATTTCAAAGTCGATGTCAGCAATGTCGGGTAGGCCAAACCCTGTCCGAAAACGGGGGTTTTCGGACAGGCAAGAAAAGGGTGTCCAAAAATTAGGGAAAGCGTGTTTCGTACAGGTGCTATAAATTAGTACATCGTTTTAGTACAGGTTTGGCGCGGAAAAATACGGGGAAGCCGCTTAACTACAAGTCGCCGGGGCAGTAGGGAAGGGAATTATGGGACGCTGATCTATCAACGCTTTAACAATTCGCGCCAGTGCCAAGGGCTGCTTGACGGTCAATCACGGGCGGCATTCACTCGTTCCCTGAGTTCCTTCCCCGGCTTGAAGTGGACGGCGAACCGCGCTGGCAATTCAACAGCCTCCCCTGTTCTCGGATTGCGGTCAACCCTCGGTGGGCGGCGGTGCAGCGAAAACCCGCCGAACCCGCGAATCTCCACCCGGTCCCCGCTCTGCAAAGCGAGGACAATCCTGTCGGTGATCGCCAGCACCGCTGCCTTGACTTCGCCGACTGGCAGGTGTCCGAGCTTGTCGGCCAGCCGGGAAATGAGTTCAGCCCTAGTCATGGCACGGTTGTCGGTTTAAGATTTTAACTGGCGCGGGTGGATGTAGCTGCGCGGTAACGATTACGCAAACTTTCCCCGAAGAGCGTCTTTCAACTCATTTTCAGGTATGCGATGCAAAGCAAGGTTAATAACTACCGCTGCCATTTGACCAATGGATGGCTTATGGGTTGTATCAGGCGAAATCGCGTCAACTAGTTGTTCCAGTTTTTTCCAATCAGCCGCTATTTTTGGAATTTTTACTTGGGACGTTTTTCCTTCCAACGATGGCCTGCCGCCCGATGATTGCAGCATCTTCTCCATAGTTTGTCGTATGGAAAATAAATCTAAACCCTCAGACGAAGCAATAGGTCTAGCATCGAACGCCTTTTCTATACAAAGCCGGATCTAACCTTTTTGCCCTTGGAGATGTATCCACGATCTTACCGTCCTTTTTCGTGCCGGAAACTAATCTGATTTCTCTCATTTTAAGGCTCCAATTTATTTAACTTTTATGTCTATAAGATAAAACGTCTGATTAAACTCAATAGCCATCTGTCCCTGCCGTGTTTTTTTGCCTATCTCATGCACCAAGCTGACAATTTCATCTATTTCTTTGCGCGAACTTATCCGAATCAATAAATGTGTAAACCAAAACAGGCTCCTCGACCACCAAATCCTGCCTTTCTTCGTTAAGCCAAGCCCCTCTGACAGGCGGCATAGCCGTAGCCCCGCCGCAGGATTTCAGAGAGTAACAAAAGAGCCTTATTGACCCACTTTTCCTGTTCCACAGGCTTGCCTCGCTTGTCCTTGTTCGGGATATAGATGGCAAACCGCTGATCCCTGCCTTACTCTAGCCCCAAATGCTTCTGCGATATTGATCTCTTTGTTTTCTTCCATACGTTTAGCCCTCCATGATATTGAATCTATTTGTTTCTTCTAGCATCTATCATAAACTTTTGGAGCCATAAGTCAATTGAAGAAAGCATTTCATGATTCACGACCTAGCCCAAGTTAAGTGCTAGCAACCGCCGCAAGATTTCCTTGTCTGGCATGGCATCGGCGTAATCCGTCCAGCCATAGGCTTCGGCCACAGCCTTATCCAAGTTCTTATGGGCATTTGCATCGGCCCTATGTCCTAAGTGCCGTTTTTGTTTGGGGAAGACTGTCCAAGTCGGCCACGCTCCTGCGCTAGCACCCCGCCAAGCAAGGCAACCGGGATTTGATAGCGTCTTGAGACTTCGGCCACGCATTCGATGGTCACTGGTTGCGCAACCGGCATGGCTTCGACAGTCAGCACAGGCATGTCTATTTCTCCCGCAAAAGCCGGGATTGTCTTCTATTGCGCGGGCGTTCGACTTTGGAAAACCTAGGTAATGGGCTGTAAGGGTTTTGTTAATTTTGCACACTGACCGCCTTATTTGATGGCTAGGGCGGACTGGATTGTGGTGCAGATGAGCGATTGGCGGCATCGTTGGTTTGTTGCCATTCGCCACCCATCATGGAAAAAACCGATCCAGGCCGTTTGGATTCCACGGCTTTGGACTTATAATTCACACCCCATCCGCCAATCACGGTATTGCGGATACCGCACACAAGAGAGCCACGCATGACCAAACGCCTGAACAAGCAAGAACTGATCGACGCAGTGAAAACCCAAGTTGCCGAAAAACGCCCCGGCCTCAACAAGGCCGACGTGGAGGCCGTTTTGGACGCGCTGGGGGAGACCCTCCGCAACGAATTGGCCGAAGGCAACATTGTCCCGTTTACCGGGTTTGGGATTTTTGAACCGAAGGAAACCGCCGAGCGGACCGGGTGCAACCCACAGTCAGGCGAGCCGATCACGATTGCCGCGTCGAAGTCCGTGCGCTTCAAGCTGGCCGCACCGTTCAAGGCGCAATTGAACGGCGGGAAGGAAGACGCTTCCGCCTGACAGCGTCAACAGTTACACGACAGGACGGGGGATCAGTTTGGTTTTGGAAACCAAAAGATCGCTTTAGCCAGAATGAACCTTTTATGGTACTATGCATCACAAAAGGTGCAGGATGGAAGAAAACTATAAAATCCCGCTTGTATTCTATCGAACGTCGTCAGGAGGCGAACCGGTTCGGGATTGGCTGAAAGGGCTAAACCCGGATGATCGAAATGCGGTGGGGATGGATTTGATGCGTGCGCAATGGCGATGGCCGATTGGCATGCCTTTGTGCCGCCCGATGGGGGACGGATTGTGGGAGGTACGGACTGAGCTTCCAAGCCGCCGAATTGCCCGCGTGCTGTTCTGCGTCCATGCAGGCCGGCTGGTGGCATTGCACGGCTTTATCAAGAAGACGCAAAAAACGCCGGATGAAGAATTGAAAAAGGCGCGCAAGCGCCAAAAGGAAATTGAAACATGAACGATAAACATATCGGTTCGGGCCTTGATGACTTTCTGCAAGAAGAAGGCCTGTTTGAGGAGACCCAGGCGCAAGCCATTAAAGAGGTAATCGCATGGCAATTAGACCAAGCGATGAAAGAAAAAGGGATTTCCAAGGCTCGGATGGCTATCCTGCTCAAGACCAGCCGAACACAGGTCACGCGATTGCTCGATCCTGCAAACGACATCACACTATCCACACTACAACGGGCGGCGGCTTTGGTTGGACGGAAGGTAAGAATAGACCTAGTGGCGGAAAATGGCGGTTAAGCAAGGATCATTCACATCAATAATTCGGTGCTTATTCCGTGTCAAATGCAAACCACGGGTAACACTATAAGAACGCTCATGACACCTTTGACATAAAAATGATCGCTGATCGATTCGACCAATTTCAAACGTTTGATGGCTGGATTGCCAGCCGGAATGCTGAGTTGCACTAAACCCTGTCAATAGACCCTACTTCTATGGGAGGGTCAAAACTTGCTGAAAAGACGATCACTGGAGCCGTTTTAGAATTTTGATAGGCTAAAAGGGCCTTAAACCGGTTTTTCGTCCGATTGCTACTCGAACCCCATTTACTGAGGGCTATAATGATGGCTAAGTTTAGCAACGCTTCGATCATTCAAATAAAAACACGAGTCATCACGATGAATAAAACCGAACTCATAGATTCCATCGCCGAGAAAACCGACCAGGCCAAGGCCTATGTAGCTAAGGTTCTTGATGCCCTGATGGAAACCATCGAGGCTACGGTTGCGAAAGGAGACAAGGTGCAATTGGTTGGATTCGGAACCTTCGAGCCGCAACACAGGAATGCAAGGCCCGGGCGTAACCCTCAGACCGGCGAACCCCTTGAGATTGCCGAGGCGACCCTTCCAAAATTCACCCCCGGAAAGTCCTTCAAGGAACGAGTGGTGGAGGCGCACAAACCCAAGCCAAAGCCAGCCTCTACTGGAAAGGCAAAAGCCAAAGCCAAAACTGAGGCAACTACGACTCCTAAAGCACAAGGTTAAACCCAAAAAGGCATAGAGTTCGTGTCGGTGAGATGGAAATTCACGAGATCATGGCCGATTTAATGAGCATGAATAAGCCAAAGCGGCATGGTTCAATTTGCCAAGCTTCAGTGCGACACTTTTTCCAGCACTAAATAAAGGCTCGACCCTATGAAAATAAAGGCTTTGGCCTTGTGGTGCTTTGCCAAAAGTGTAACCCTACTTTGAACTACGCCTAAATAGATTATTTATCATGCCAAATATTGGTCTTTAGGCAATTTAAAAACTTGAACATCGAGTGTCACATAAATACCAGGGAAAATCATGCAAGGCGAAAGAGGATACTGGCGGTATTGGGGTAAGGCGCAGCGTCCAACAGATAGCAATTCCGAAGCAAGCTATCATTTGCTACCCTACCACTGCCTGGATGTGGCTGCGGTAGGGAAGGTTTATCTGGATCGCCATGTGGCATTGCGCACTGATTGGGCTGCGCGGTTGCAAATCTCAGAGAAAAACCTAAATGATTGGTTTGTTTTATTTTTGTCTCAGCACGATTTAGGTAAATTCAGTTATCGCTTCCAAGGGTTGCGGCGGAAAGATATTTGTCGAGCATTGGAAAACCAGCAGGAGGAAGGCCGATACCACCCACGGCATGATACGCTGGGCTATCTCCTCTGGGAGGGAAAAATTGGCCCACTATCCATTGAGCAAGCATGGTTCGGCATTACTGCGGATCGAGGAAGTCAACGTGCTTGGCGGGAAAATTTTGAAATATGGGCAAGGATAGTTACTGGCCATCATGGTCAGCCCCCAAAAACTTCCGAACAACCACCCTGTCTCGACCATCTGTTTTCCCAACATGACCAGCAAGCCGCAATGCAATTTGCCACAGATTGCGCAGAGTTGTTGTTACCTGACCGCAACATCGCTTTGTCGGATGGGTGGGCGGTTAACGAACAACTGAAACCCCTGTCGTGGTGGCTGGCCGGTCTTGCCGTGTTATGCGATTGGCTAGGTTCAAATCAAGAATTTTTCGCTTATCAGGCTGTACCAGATAATAACGCAAACCCCTTGGACAGTTATTGGCAAAATGTAGCCTTGCCACAAGCGAAAAAAGCCCTGAGCCATTATGGTCTGCTACCGCCGAAGGTCAAGCCGCAAACTCTAGCCAGCCTTTTTGGCTTCAAGTCGCCAACCCCGCTACAACAAACTGCGGCAACGCTACCGTTAAATGCCTCCCCTCAGTTGTTCATTCTGGAAGATGTCACCGGAGCAGGTAAAACCGAGGCGGCACTGATGCTTGCCCATCGACTGATCGAGTCTGGGCAAGCAGATGGCTTTTATTTTGGCTTGCCGACCATGGCGACCTCAAACGCCATGTTCCGCCGCATCGCAGACAAAGAGGAAGGCGCAGACAAAGACGAAGGCGTGGCGCAGAAATTCTTCGAGGGCAAGTGGAATTGCGTACTGGCGCACAGTGCCAGCCGCTTGAAGCCAGTATTGGAAGCATTGCTGTCGGGTGGCAGCAATGATGCCGATTATGTCGGACGAGACGAGCAGTCCGCCGCCAACGAGCGATTGGCTTGGTTTTCCGATAATCGCAAGAAGTCTCTGCTTGCCGATATTGGTGTTGGGACGGTGGATCAAGCTTTGCTGGCGATATTATACAGTCGGCATCAATCTTTGCGGCTTTTAGGCTTGGCGCGTAAGGTCTTAATCGTGGATGAGGTTCATGCAGCCGATGCCTATATGCTAAAGCTCATGGAGGCTTTGTTAACTTTTCATGCTGCCTCAGGCGGCAGTGCGATACTCCTTTCAGCGACTCTGCCCCAGATTACCCGCGAAAAACTGGCACAGGCTTACTGTGAAGGCTTGGGCCTGAAAGCGCCAGCTTTGCCAAGCAATCAATATCCCCTATTAACACGCGTTGGTATGGACGAACCCGACGAAATCCCCTTGGAGACGCGCCCCGAAGTAGCGCGGACCGTGGCTATTGAGTGGGTTAATTCCGTCGAATCCGCCGTTGAAGTCCTGCTTGCCGTCAGGGCCGAAGGCCGTTGCGCATGCTGGATTCGCAATACGGTGGATGATGCCATAGCGGCTTTTGAACTATTACGGCAAGCAGGAGTATCAGTGGATGATTTGATTTTATTCCATGCCCGCTTCGCCTTAGCGGATAGACTAACCATTGAAGAGCAGGTATTGAAAGGTTTTGGGCCGAAAAGCAGTATGGAAAGTCGGGCAAGAAAAATTTTAGTTGGTACGCAGGTTTTGGAGCAATCTCTGGACTTGGATATGGATGTCATGCTATCCGACCTGGCTCCCGTCGATCTTCTCATTCAGCGGGCCGGACGCCTCTGTCGCCATGTCCGCGACATTCTTGGCAATCGTTCCAAGGATAATGGTCGTGGCATTCCAAAACTTTGGCTGTTCGGGCCTGAGTTTACCGAAACCCCGGCGGCAAATTGGCTAAAGGAACCGCTTCCCGGTACGGCGGCGGTGTACCAAGACCATGGCCGACTGTGGCTCACTGCCCGACTGTTGCGGCAGTCCGGGAAACTCGCCATGCCCGGCGACGCACGCTTTCTGATCGAAGGCGTTTACGGCATGGAAGCTGAAGCTCTAATTCCACAAGCATTTCAAAGCAAAACAAACAATCTTTTGGGCGTTAAATCCGCCAAGCAAAGCATCGCTTCAGCCAACACCATAACGCTGGATAGGGGCTATGAGGATGCAGGCTTCGATCCTTGGGATGATGCCTTGATTCCCACCCGCCTGGAAGATCAACCCTCCGTCACGGTTAGGCTTGCCCGTTGGGAAGGCGGCGATGTGAAGCCCTGGATTTCCTCGCCAAAGTTCGCCTGGGAATTGAGCCAACTCAGCGTTCGCATTTCTTTGTTGGCGGATGAAGCCGAGGTTAATGGCACGGCGATGAAGGAAGCCGTTGACCGCTGCCGCGAACAAATGCCGGATAAAGGCAAGTGGAGCAAGCTATTGGTGCTGCGGCCTACGGATGGATCGATTTGGATAGGGCAAGGGAAGAACAAGAAAGGCGAGATCATCTGCTTGGGGTACGACGAGCAGATGGGCCTGCGGCTAGTGTAGAGGGGCGGCGGTGCCGCCCCAGGAAGCCCAACAAAGGTTGGGAACGATAAGCCAACAGTGCACTATTAGGTCACACACTCGGTTCAACCCATCAAGCAGAGACAGGAACATTGAATAGGATACCTCAAGAAAGTAAGATATGGGGTAGTTAAATATCTTCTAATTGATCATACACTCTTGTACATATTTTTATATGGGTCTATGATTGTCGCTCGAACCTCATTGGAGATCGACGATGGCGAACCAAATTGACCTTATCCGCCAAGCCAAAGAACAAGAAATGGCTCGGCATAAAAACTCTATGGCTTTGTTGGATGACATTGAACAGAGTGCCACTGATGAAAGAAATCAGTCTTTGGGCATACATGAGGAATACTGGGAATTAAAGCAACTTGCCAACCACAATGACCACGACTGCCGTTCATTTGCAGATACGCACGGATTATGACCATTATGCCTTTTAACCTTGTGACCGAGAGATATCTTCCTGTCCTTAGAGCCAGCGGCACGAAGGACAGGATTGCCCCTTGGGAAATCACCACTGACTATGCCGACAATCCGGTTGTGGCGCTGGATGCCCCACGTTCGGACTTCAATGGTGTTTTAGCCCAATTCCTGATTGGCCTACAGCAAACTACTTTCGCGCCTAAAGACCGCCGGGAATGGGAAGATCGGTTATTCGGTCAGCCACCAACCCCCGAAGAATTGAAGGCCGCATTTGTTCAGTTTGAATACGCTTTCAATTTGGATGGCGATGGCCCGCGCTTTATGCAGGATTTCGATCCTTTGGCGGCACAAAAACCGCTCCCAATCACGGCATTGCTGATAGACACCGCCGGTAGCGAAA
>QJPH01000555.1 GCA_003242955.1 Candidatus Methylumidiphilus alinenensis | reverse complement strand
AAATTAGATGACATTCGCCTTTGATAACACTTATGCACAGTTGCCAGACCGCTTCTTCGAACGGCTTGCCCCGGTTCCAGTTGCGCAGCCATGGCTCGTCAAACTCAATGAGGCGCTCGCTAGACTGTTAGGGCTGGACATTGAAGCCTTGGGGTCGCCCGAGGGTCTGGCCATGCTTGCGGGCAACCGGGTCCCTGAAGGGGCGGCCCCACTCGCCATGGCTTATGCCGGCCACCAATTCGGCAACTTCGTGCCGCAACTCGGAGATGGCAGGGCGATTTTATTAGGCGAGATACTAGACCCAACCGGCGAGCGCTTCGATATCCATCTCAAGGGTTCCGGTCGCACACCTTTTTCTCGCAACGGCGATGGTCGGGCTTGGCTTGGGCCAGTCCTGCGGGAGTATATCCTTAGCGAGGCCATGAACGCCCTTGGCATACCGACGACAAGGTCCCTCGCGGTGGTTGCGACCGGCGAACCGGTCTTCCGCGAAACCCCACTACCCGGGGCAGTCCTGACGCGCGTGGCGCGCAGCCATGTGCGGGTGGGAACCTTCGAGTACTTCCATGCGCGCCAGGACATTGATGCGCTCCGGCGCCTTGCCGATTATGTGATTGCGCGTCACTACCCCGAAGCGCGGCAATCGGATCAACCCTATCGGGCGCTCATCTCGGCGGTTGCCGCACGCCAGGCGGAGCTGGTTGCCAAGTGGCTCGGTGTCGGCTTCATCCATGGTGTGATGAATACCGATAATATGTCGATTGCCGGCGAGACGATAGACTACGGCCCTTGTGCCTTCATGGATGACTTTCACCCGGGCAGAGTTTACAGCTCGATCGACCGTCGCGGTCGCTACGCATACGGCAACCAGCCCCGGATTGCACAGTGGAACATCGCCCGCCTAGCCGAATCACTGTTACCGTTGCTAGACCCTGACGCGAACAAGGCTGTCGAGGTGTCCCAAGTTGCAATCGGCAGGTTCGGCCCCTGTTTCGAACAGGCCTATCTTGCGGGCTTCCGGGCCAAGCTGGGCCTCTTGGAACCACAAGCGGGCGATGCCGGGCTAATCGACGGGCTCTTGCAATTGATGTCAGAGGTAGGCGCAGACTTCACCAACACCTTCCGCTACCTGTGCGACGCTGCAGCGGGGGCAACCGATCCGGTCAGTGCGCAGTTCGGCAAGAGCGCCGCCTTCGACACTTGGCTCGCGCACTGGGATGCACGCCTCACCAGCGAATCGGTGAGACCGGATGCGCGTGCGACAGCCATGCGCCTCGCAAACCCGGCAATCATACCCAGAAACCATCGGGTCGAGGCCGTAATCAATGCGGCGGTCGACGGTGACCTCAACCCGCTCGAAGCGTTTTTGCAGGCACTCGCCAACCCTTGGGATGAGGGTCACGATGCCGACTATTACATGCGACCGCCCGCACCGGATGAGGTTGTGCAGAAAACGTTTTGTGGGACCTGAAGTCACAGTGCGTGGCCTTGGTACTGTCCTGATCCTCACCCGCGCGGGTTACCTGTGACATCGGATAAACCGCTCTCGCTCGGCTTCAATGAGCCTGCGCACTTTTTTTGATGGGTTATCCGGCCTATTTGATCAAATAGACTGAGCGTTAGAGGTTGATCCCCCACAGGGAGCTTGACTGCAAGCCCCCTTTGGAGGAGTCTCCACTAAACCATTAACGGAGACCCCCACAGTGTGCCAGATCATCCATCAGTCCGCCGAGTTTTTTTCTTATCGACATCGACCTTGCCGCTGTGGCGAAGGCCCAAGGCTGCCATGATTGCCAGGGGACTTTGCACCAGGCGACCTTGATCCGTTGGCTGGGCTGACTTCACTGGAGACACTTCATTTCATGTGCTGTCCGCGAATTAACGACCTTGGTCCGCTGGCTGGATTGACGGCGCTGCGCGAATTGGTTCTTCCTTGGTGTGGGCAGGTGACCGACATCACCCCGCTATCTGGGCTAAAAGCCATCAAACACCTCGATGTCTTCGCGACCAACGTCAAGATGTTCCCAGAATGGATAGTCAACCATCCGTCGTTGGAGCACTTTGAGGTCACCACATTATCGGATGTTCCCGCCGAACTGCAATCTGCCAAACAAGGGGACAACTGCCTCCTCCGCCTGCGCGGTTGGTGGAAGGACAAGGAGCAGGCAGGTGCAGTGCGTGAGCCTGAGGTGAAGGTCTTCCTCCTGGGCAATGGCGGGGTGGGGAAAACGCAACTGGCGAGGGTGCTCCAGGGACTACCCTACGACGAGACGGTGCCCACGACGCATGGGGTCAAGCTCGTCTCGATCTCACGAAAGGCAGAGCTAGTGGCGACGGATGCGAGGCTGAACATCTGGGGTTTCGGCGGGCAGGACATTTATCATGGCACGCACGCCCTTTTCCTCAAGGGCAGCGCCGTCTTTCTCATCCTCTGGAACCCCGAGTTGGAGAAGGCGAACCTTTACACCGAAGGCGGGATGGAGATGCATCGTCCACTTGCCTATTGGCTCGATTATGTGCGACACCTCGCCGGGTCCGAGTGCCCCGTGCTTGTCATACAGAGCAAATGCGACGATGGACGCGCGGCAGAGCGGCGACCCGCTGACGCACTGCTAGAGGGCCTACCCGGTGTGCGCACGCTCAGCTTCAGCGCCCGCACGCGCCACGGAGCCGAGACGCTCGTTGGCGTACTTCGCGATGCAGTTGCTGAGTTGCACGCCAGGCATCCGCCACCGTTGCTCGGGCGCGGCTGGGTGGTAATCCGCGACAAGTTGCGGCACGGGCTTGCAGAGGGGACGTTGCGCACGATGGCGCGTGCGGATTTCGACGAACTCTGCCGCGAGACGGGAGGTGTGAGTGATCCCGCGATCCTGCGAGAGTATCTGCATCGATCAGGCGTAATATTTCACAGCGAAAACCTCTTCGGCGGGAAGATAATCATCGATCAAAGCTGGGCACTGGAAGCGATCTATACCATCTTCGACCGTCATCGCTGCCTGCCGTGGCTGCGCGGCGACGGCACATTCACCCGCCAGGAGATCGACCGGCTTGTCTGGCACGACTTGGGACTTACCGTTGAAGAGCAGGAACTCTTTCTATCAATGATGGCGAGTTGCGGCATCTGCTTCCATTGGCACGAGAAGGCCGACGGCGAGTGGGTCTGGCTCGCACCCGAGCTACGCCCTCCACGCGAGGCAGTGCGCGAGAACCGGTCGCCTCCGGGAGAGTGACCTGCCACAGAGACGCATGGTCTATCGTTATCCTTTCCTTCACGAGGGCATCGTGCGCGAGCTGATCAGCACCGTGGGACACAAGGCTCGTGATGCCGCAGTCTATTGGCGCAACGGGCTTTGGCTCTATGAGCGAAAGACGGAGGCCTGCGCCGTGGTCGAGGCCCGCGAGATGCCCACTGCCGGAGCAGGCGCTGGTGAAATCGAGCTTCTAGTTTATGGCGACCACTCTGATCGCCTCGCGGCGATACTACACCAAGCGATCGCCCTGCTCGACCCGCCGCCACCGGCCATTGACGACAGTGCTGCAACTTCTTCTTCGAGCTTTCCTTTATCGGTCAACCTCACCGCCGAGCTGCTTACCTTTTCTTCCCAAGCACCCACTCCACGCGGTGCCCGGCCCGCCGTCTTCATCTCCTACGCCTGGGGCGACGGGACGCAGACCGGAAGGCAGCGCACTGCCATGGTCGATGGGCTCTGTACGCGACTGGAGGCGGAGGGCTTCGCGGTGCAAAAGGACGACCGGGTGATGCGCAACGGAGAATCGATCCGCGCTTTTATGAAAAACTTCGGCACAGCCGACCACGTCGTGGCGGTGATTAGCGACAAATATCTTCGCTCGCCTTACTGCATGACGGAATTGCACAGCGTCTGGCAGAACTGCGGCTCCGACCCCGAGTCCTTCCGCCACCGGGTGCATCCGATCTTCCTTGATGACGCGCAGGTAGAGACGCTTCATCTTAGGCTGAAACGTGCGCGATACTGGCGCGATCAGCACGTCGAGGTGGAGCAGGCAACGCAGGATCTCGGACTGGCTGTTGGCGAGACTACTATCCGCGAAGGAAGGCTCATGGCGGAATTCGCGCTCCATGTGGCCGATATGCTTGCATGGTTAAACGATATTCTCATGCCACATGGTTTCGAGAACATCCAGACGGATAACTTCTGCTCCGTTGTGGAACTATTACGTACGAACGCGCATTGCCCACCCATTGGTCAAGAATAGGTGCGTCAAAACTATGCTCGACCCTTGTGCGTGGCCGTTTATCCGGTCACCGTGGGTATACACCAGGTGCTATTCAATACGCGCAAATCGCGCTTACGTCTTCTTTGCCCACCTTTCAAGCAAGCATCGCTGGGGGCGAGTGTCCACTTGCTGCCCTTGGGTGGGCATTCGAAGGACACGGTGCGAGTGTCTGAAAGGTTACAGGGTGGTCCCTCGATTTTGATGAAAGCAGCCATTGGGGAACGATAGGTATTGGTCAGAGTCGATGGCCGCTTTGGCCGAGCAAGTAACAGGCGTGTGCCACCGTTTCGTGACCGACTGGTGTCTGTGTTGGAGCAGCCTTTCAAATGACCGCCCCGTAACCTAAGCGACGGGCCGGTTATGGCCGACGGCTGCCAGTGAAAGCACCCGCCAGCCACCCGTCAAATTCCGCTGATTTATTCATTGACCAAGGCAATATCCTGATGATGATTTCTGCGCGTTCCTGTATTTCATTGCAGTAGTCGCCCACAACCGATTCGAATTCACTGGCGAGCAGGGGCAAATCGAGCGCTTCCCGGTTGCCTACCTGCAATGCAGTCAGTTGGGACTGCAAAAGCATGACGAAATCAGACTGTATTGCTGTTGCGCTCATGGAATGATGCTCATAGGAGAATGATTAAAGGGTCAGACTTTTTTCAAGTAAATGGCCTTCAACATATAGTGCCACCCTCCATCTTGCAGTCCACCTCGTGGGCGCCACCGGCTATTCGAATACCCTTAACCTTGGTTCCCATTTTAAGTGTGGTTGAAGAGCCTTTGACTTTCAAATCCTTGACCAGCACTACCGAGTCCCCGTTGGACAGCACATTGCCGTAAGCGTCCCTTACCTCCGCATCTGCAAAATTTTCGGCGCTTACTGCCTCATTTTGATGCCATTCATGGCCGCAGTCGGCGCAAACATAGTTGTCGCCTTCCGGGTAGATGTTTTCTTGGGCGCACAAGGGGCAGGATTGGATTGTGGACATGGCTTCGCTCATAGATGAATTTGGGCAACCATTATAATCCTTTATCCAGTTCATTCCCTTTGCCTTTGAGCTAGATTGCGATCAGGTCGATTTGCGCGGGTTCAAGCAAAGACGGCGCATGTCCGATGCCAGCCCATTCTACTAACTCTGCCTGTGGTTTGGAGTCGCACATGGCCTTGGCAGTGGCGTGAGACAGTAGGTCGGAGTGTTCGCCTTGGGCATTGAACTTGATTCCAGAAGCCCGAAAGGTCGATATCCGCCATTTCATCGCCGACAGACTGTATGAGAGGCTTGCCAATACCGGGGTCATAGGCTAGGACGTAACGACCATCACCCAATTTGATAAAGCTCGCCTTGAAGACTTGCTGCCAATGTTCTTCTGAACGGATGCCAAACGGTGCAAAAACCCATTTGGCATAAGCCATCGCGTCAGCTTTGTCGGCAAATTCCCTGTGATTGCCGATGTAACCTGCGATGCGTAGCAATCCTTGGGCGGAGACGACAGCCCCGATGTCATTCAACACCAACCGCTTAATAAAATCTGGCTTTTGGGCCGCAATCATCATGCCCAGTATGCCGCCCATGGACGTGCCAATTAAGTCCACCTGGGAATTCATAAACGCTTGAAACCGGGCGACACGCTGTTTGAAGAGGCTAGGGATCGCTTGGAAGAAGCGAAGGTTTCCGATCTAAATTCATTGGTGGAGGATTTGGACAACTTCATGACTCCGGCGGGTACGGTTTATTTTTGGGTCAAAGATACTCCGGGCCGCTACGAATTCAAGGTCATCATTCCGCGCAACAATAGTGGCAAGGTGCAGATCAGCGAATTTCTGGGGCTTCAAGCCAGTGGCAATGAAATGGCGGTGATCGACCGAGTATTGCTTGATCGGCCGCGCTGGACTGCCATCCGGGGGGAGGAGCAACGCGCCTTCAACGCCCGTCTCAAGGCCCATGACTTGAACGCATCGGCTTGGAAAATTGGCGAAAACCCGGTGGACCGGCTACTTGGCGAAGAGCTTTGCGTATTGGCTTGGGCGGTGGAACACATGGAGATGGAAAAAATTCCCGTGGCGGTGCGCAACTGGCTTGACTTCCGCCCGGAGGAACGTTGGTGGTTGTTTGGTATGACTGCGATTTGCACGGGCGGCATCAACGATGGCGACAAAGGCCGGCGACTGGCCCTGCGCCATGCCTTGGGCGATGTCGCGCAAAGCGATTTGCTGATGCCGCAACCGCGGCGTCTGATTGGCGGATCGCACGACGAGCGGCCTAATTTGGATTTGTTTGAGCATGGATAAATGATCGTTCCCACGCTGGAGCGCACACCGTTATACACAAAGTAGACCGAAGCCCGTCATTTCGGCAGGGATGCCGAAATGACGGTGATTTTTATCTCGGCGGGACTCATTCATAACGATGATCGCTGGAGCGTGGGAACGATATATTACCCCCTCTCCCCAACCCCTCCCCCGAGGGGGGAGGGGCTTTTCTCCCCTCTCCCTTGCAGGGAGAGGGGCCGGGGGAGAGGGTCTTTTGGCTTAACTTAATGGCAGTGACGGTCTCCGTGGGAACCCATCCTAGGACGCTCTGCGTCCGCAACCGCCGGAGCGGTTGGAGCAGCATTCCCACGTCGGAGCGTGGGAACGATCAAATTACTTTGTTTATGTTTTAAATAATTGGCGGCAAAGGGTTGCCGCCCTACGGCCCTTCATGCAGTAGGTTGGCAACCCTTTGCCGACACCGGGACGACGCGACCGGTTTGGCGTATCCTCTACATCAAACGCCACAGGTGGCAACGGTGGCAATGCAGCTACCAAGCCTTTTGGACAAGCGCAAAAATCTCACCCCGGATGGTGATGGCTATCACAATCGCAAGCCGGGTTTCGGTCTCCGTGCTGTACTCATAATCGAATTTTGGACAGTCACCTTTCCAGAACCCGGCGGCTTCAAGCTGGTCGGTAAAGTTCTGAAGAAATGCTTGCTCTTCCGGGGGCGTTTGCTCGATTACCGATTGGTTGGTTTTGAATCCGCTGCTCATGGAGGCGGCATGGACCTTTTGGCAAGAATCGACCAGAATCATGGGGAAGGGGCTGAATTTTACAATGCTAGTCAGGTCACCCAAAGTCGCAAGCCCTGCATCCCTGGCCATTTCGTGAAGTATTTTCCGCATTTCGTACTGTGGTTCAGTGAGTCCCCGTTCCCACCGGGAAACCGTCGCCTGATCAATATCCAAACGCTCGGAAAACTGGTTTTGACTGATGTGTAAACTGTAGCGCAGGCTTTTGATGAGTTTTGCCCAATAGCGCGAAGAGGATTGTTTCATTGGCGTATTATTTTGTTGGGACGCTGAATAAAACAGGCTATTTTGCAGTTTCCGTGATGATTGAAGCGATAGCCTGCATATTTATGCCGTTGTAAATAACATATTTGTCTGATATGTTCCTAGACTTACAGCATTTTTATTTAAACTTTTTACTTACATAATGTCCGTCCATGTCAGCAAAGGGTTGCCGACCTACTGCATAACAAGGGTCGTAGGGCGGCAACCCCTTGCCGCCAACGATAAACAAAGTAATCAATGGACATTAAAAACGCTGAAAGTCCACTTGGACGGGACTGTAATTTACTATAGTTAAATAATAATTAACCTCTTTTGCAAGGGGTGCGCCATACTAAGGTAACTATCATGCAACGTTTTGCCGCTGCCTTATCTCTATGTCTCTTTTCCACCCTGCTCACTGCGAATCAACAGACTTCAGCCCCACAGGTTTCGGCGCAGCATACCCATCAATCCCCTGCCGCGAAGACCGGCGGCTTCGATCAAACACTATTTTACCAAAGCATCAACTTCCATGTGACCAGTGCCAATGTGGGTTCATTGAACCAACTCCGCATTGAGCCAAAAGGGCTAAAGGGCGACAACAAACCCATCGAAAAGGAAATCGACGGCACGGTGACCGGTGCCGAAGTGGCCGACCTGAACGCCGATGGTTCGCCTGAGGTTTATGTCTACGCGACCTCGGCGGGAAGTGGTTCCTACGGTTCGCTAGTTGCCTACGCTGCCAACAAGGGTAAATCTCTGAGCGAAATCCACCTGCCGTCATTGCAAGACGATGCCAAGGCGGCGAAGGGCTATAGGGGCCATGACGAATTCAAGATTGTGGAGAACAGCTTGGTGCGCCGCTTCCCGGTTTACCGCGATAAGGACACCAACGCCCAACCGACCGGCGGAACCCGTCAGATAAAGTATAAGTTGAAAGCGGGGGAAGCAGGCTGGGTTCTGAAACCAACGCGGACCGACAATTTTTAATTTGTAGGAGCCGTGCCTCACGGCGATAGAACAGGCGTAGGGCTTGAACCCAATCGCCGCGAGGGCGCGGCATCCACATTTTAAGTTTCAATAAATCAGGGGGTTGATTAGACGGTGAACGGATTCGACACCGTCGATACATTGCAGTGAGCCACCGTCACCCAGGCTGTTTTCGGTAAGCAATGAGGTTATTTTGTAAACCCAACTGGGAAGAACCATGAAAACACATAACAAGAACAATCCAACCACCGGGGCGATGGGTCTGTTGGCCTTCTTCGCTCGGACCCTGACCCTCCTTCCCGCAGTCGCCGCGTTGCTGCTGGGCGGAGCACAGACCACTTTAGCGGCAACTTTCGAAGTCACGGAAGCGGACTGTTCGGTTTCACCGGGCGGTTGGCAGTGGGCGGTCGAGCAGGCCAACGCCAATCCGGGGCGGGACACCATCCAAATTAGGAAGGATTTTGGTCCCGGCAATTGCCCGCACCATTCCGGCGAACAATACCCTGACTTTCACGTCACCGAGTCGGTAGACATTGTTGGCAACGGCTTTTACGTCTTAGACGATCCGATGTGGATTAATCCAAATGGCCAAGTCAATCCATTGGGGAGTTGTCCACATACAGGCTACGACACCTTGATAAGCGATGGCAGTGCTTTTATCGATATTGGTCAGCGCAACATCGACAACCAAGGGGTCGAAGTCACGATTAACGGGCTCAATATGAGAAATTTGTACGGGGTTGCCATTGTCCGAAAGGGCGCGAAGCTGACGATTGAAAACGCCTACATACACGATATTTATAGCGTTCATCAGTTTGGTCTATGCGATACACCCATCATTGAAGCTGACCAGAATGTCGATTTGACCCTGCGCAATGTCAAATTTAGTCTGATTACTCTGACGACAGGCGCATTTATGGCGACTGATTTTCCGGTAAGCATTGCGGTCATAGATGGAGGACGCGGCGGTGGAAACCTCGTCATGGATCGGGTTACGATGGAGGAATTCGTCGGCGATCACGCGACGGCCATTCGCTGGGTTGACGGTACTGTAAAGATCGTCAATAGCCAAATGGTTAGCAGTCACGGTATATGGTTGAACAACGCGGCCATGGACTTTGTTAATTCGACTTATTTAGTGGGTCCTGCCGGGGTACTGTTCAACGACAATTTCCTGATCGACAAATCCACTGTTAAATTCCAGGCCAGTACGTTCTGGTGGGGACTGACGGGAGACCCCTGCGACCGTACAAGACCGGGATCTCAATGCGCTCCCAAAGTCACGGGCTTTTACGCAGTACATCCGGCAGACGTGCCTGTTGAAAACAGCGGTAGTAATATTCGATTTGAGGGTTCAGCCATCGGAGCGTATGCATTTGGAACAGCAACGCATCCAGATCCATCATGGGCGGTTTTAATGGGGGACCCGAGCCAGTACAACTCCGATGCGATGACTTGGTTTCAACCTCGAGGAGAACAAAATGCCGCTGCCATTAATGCCATACTACCCAATGCGCTGACGGCACTGCCGGGGCTACATGACTTTCCATCCTTCTATTCAAATGAGTACTATCGTGACATCACACCATTAGTCCCCGGCGTATTGATCGAAGCGGTGCCGAATGCCGGTTCCGGCGGGGCCAATGAGCTACTTAACCCCATCGACAATCTGCCGACCCCTAAAGACGTGCTGGGCAAGCCTAGAGTCTATGGCAACAATACGCGCAACATAGGTGCGGTTCAAAATCCCGATGCGCCGGTTTTAAAGGCTAGCGGAGGTGATTCAACGGCCGATTTAGGTTGGAATACACCGATAGGGACGATAACGGGTTACGAGATTTGTACCAGCCCCTCGGCTCTCACTGACCCATTCGTCGGGAACTGTACGGGAACTAGCACTCTCGTCAACGACCCCACTAAGACAGCACAAACCATCGCTAGCCTGATCAATGGCTCGCCTTACTGGTTTGTGATTAGGTCCTTCAACGGCGTAGCGCCCGGCATTTGGAGTAACGTTGCTACGTCCACCCCCTACGCCACGGTCGGCATCCCCACCGTGTCCGGGATACCGGGCGACAATCAGGTGCAACTTTTCTGGACTGAACCCGCCACGGGCGGCCATCCGGGACCGCTTAGTTACTTCGTGGTGTACCGGGTCAAGGGGCAAACCCAGTGGGTTAACGGTCCGGGCTATCTCTCGGGCAGGACCACGAGGATTCCCGAGTTGGCCGGAGGCACTGAGTACGAATTCGGCGTAGCCGTCCAGGCTTTCGATGGCGCGGCTTCTCCTGTGGCGGGCATAACCACCGCAACCCCGCTCAGCAGCCAGGCTATCACATTCGGGGCGGCACCGGTCGTGTCCGTCGGCGGAACCGGCAAGGTTTCCGCCACCGGCGGCGGGTCGGGCAACCCGGTGACGTTCGCCTCGGCCACCCCCGGCGTCTGTGCAGTCAACGGCAACATCGCCACCGGTTTGGCGGTGGGCACCTGTTCGATTACCGCCGACCAGGCGGGCAACGCCAATTACGCCGCCGCGCCGCAGGCCACGCAAAACTTTAGCGTCGGACTCAGCCAGACGGTCAGCTTCGGCCTACCGCCGATGCTTTCCGTCGGCGTGACTGGCCCACTGTCCGCCACCGGCGGTGCGTCGGGCAATCCGGTGACGTACACATCGGCCACCCCCGGTGTCTGCACGGTCAACGGCAACACCGTCACTGGTGTGGCCCCCGGCACCTGCACCATCGTCGCCACCCAGGCGGGCAATGGCAGCTATAACGCCGCGTCCCAATCCACCCAAAGCTTTAACATCGGCCAAGGCAACCCAGCGAATGCCGAGATCGAGTGCCTGTTCACCTGGGCGGAACACACGTATCCCGGATTGTTTGCCCCAGCCGGTGCCTTGACAACCACATGGGGCCCTTACACCTACCGCTACTACGCGGGGACACATGCCTACCTTGGTGTTTCCACGAACAACCGGGTGTATTACATGGACGAGTTCGGTACCTTGCACGATGAAGGCCCACTAGGGGATTGGCTGCCAAGGGCGGGTTGCCAACCCGTTCCGCCGCCTAGCGACTGCCTGTTCAACTGGGCCCAACAGTATTTCCCCGACCTGTTTGGACCGGCAGGATTCGTCACGCAGGTTTCGGGCGAATACTACTATCGCTATTACTCGGCAACCAATACCTACCTTGGCATTTCGTCAATCGACGGGAACGTCTATTACATGGGTAGTGACCGGCAATTGCAGGGTCAAGGCCCACTGTCGTTGTGGTTGAAGCTGGCGGGTTGTCAGTAGAAGAGGTTTCAGCGTTCCCGCGCTCCGGCGCGGGAACGTTGCCTAGACCGCTCTGTGGTATATGGCGCGGAGCGCCAACCTTGAGGTTTCCATGCTAGAGCGAAAGGAACCATAAAATTAAACTTGCACCAAACATTAACCATCGAAGAAATTACCATGAAGCGTTTTATTATTTGCCTAGCCCTGACCATGATCGTATCCACCGCCCTAGCCGAACGGGTGATTTACTCGCCGGATGATGGGGTTCTCTGCGATCGGAAGAGCGGTTTCTGCGCCGACCGTGAGGGCGTATCAATGGCCTACACCGAGCAGTATCTCGGCAAGAAAGCCGCCCAGAAGCTACTGAAAGTTATGGGTTCTGATTCCGACATGTCGAGTTTCACGATGAGCAACGGCATGCATTGCGAGACCCGCGAGAAAAACTGCACCATCAGCAAGATCAACAACAAGCCAGACCAGGTCGGCAACATCACACTGTTTGGCAAAAAATAAAATAAGATTTGGCTTCTCGTTTGGTTCCGAGGAGCCTGTTGGCTGGTTCCCACCCCGAAGTGCTCATCGTTATACACAAGTCCCGCTGGGCCAAAATGCCGCTTGAACCCCTACGGGGTTCTTCTGTCATGCCAAACTGCCAAGTCACGAAGCTAGTTGTGTATAACGATGAGCGCCGAAGCGTGGGAACCAAAGACTATTTGGAGTATCGTTTGAAAAACACCGATGCCAGACCAGCCTACGAAACTTTGGAAATAGGCACACCATTAGACTATACCAGTGATGTGTATCGGGTATATTTTGAAATAGCTGATTCCACCAATGAAGGGAAAAAAATTATCTCTGATTTCATCGGCAGGGAAAGATCTGAAAAAATAGTCACCCTTACCCATGGTTATGAAGTTGAACTGCCAATTCAGTGCGTACCGGATGTCGTAAGATTGTTAATTAGTGCGAATATAGCAGTGTATCAAGTTGTCCGATATGCAAAAACTAATGGCACTTGGGCGTAATATTGGCCATCATTCCCACGCTACGGCACACTGCCATTAAGTTAAGCCTCGTAGGAGTGGGCTTGCCAACGAACGATGCTGCCCATCTTGCCAACGAAGCGGGCCGGGATTACAAATCCCGTCCGCAAAGTCATGCAATCTCGAAAGAAAAAAGTAAAGTGATGACGGTCATGGAACCCAAGCCCAATAAGAACACTACTTCGGCCCAGCGTTCCAAACTGTCGGAAGACCGGCCTGCCCGGATTGAGGAGAAAGAAAGTAGTGCACTGACCATGAACAAGACACTGTCAATCGCCAATGCCTTGTCGATCAGGTAATTTGCCAGATTAGGGTGTAGACTCTTGACGATGCTAATGACCATGATGCAAGCGCCGACCATCGTGGCTGAGTTAGGCAAAATGTGGTGGGAAAGGTCATTATTGGGTTTTTCGTTGCTCATTGCATATGCTGCCATTGCAAAATATTTAATAGGGTGAATTTAAACTGGTTTCAGGTTTTCTTAATGCATCATACCGGAACCTGATTAGCAAGTTATTTCAGCTAATCCCAAAAAGCCGTCATTCCGGCAGGGATTGCCGGAATCCAGTAGCCATGGAGGGCAAACTAGATTCACCTCCCTGTGTTCTGGATACCGGCAATCCCTGCCGGTATGACGGAATAGCTGAATTATCTTTCTAATCAGATACCGGAATGGGTTGCCGTTTCAATTTTAGCGGATTCCAATAGCCTCCGCATCCTCGTCAAATAGCAACAATTCTCATTCGAAGCGGGTCGGGATTTGCAATCCCGGCCCGGACGTTTCGTGCAAGCATCGACGCGACCGGCTATGGTGCAAAACTTTGCGGACGGGATTACAAATCCCGTCCGGCAAAGGCAAGGCAAGCCTTGCACTCCCGGCATAATTTCAAATTCCATCCGACTATTTCGCATAACTTTTAATAGCACCCAATCATCTTGCTGTTGTTGCGCAGCATCAAGAGTAACGCCATGTACAACCCCTGTCATAAAAGCGCAACGGCTTCGTCATCTATATGACACATGCAACGTCTAAATTTCTTCTCAATGAGCGGTATGAACCTACTTTTGAGAAAAGCATGAAGGCACTTTTTGTCTGCGGATCATTGAATCAAACCAAGATGATGTACGGAATTTCGCAGCATCTACCTCAATTCGATGCTTATTTTACGCCTTTCTTCTGCGATGGCTTGGGGAAACTTGTGCAGAGTTCCGGGATGCTGGATTTTACCGTGCTTGGAGGGCGTTTCGTCCAACAGACGACAGAGTTTCTGACCAGCCACGGCGTGGCTTTCGATTGTGAGGGACGTAACGGGCCTTATGAGCTTGTGGTCACTTGTAGCGATTTGATTGTGCCGCGGAGAATCCGGGGCGCAAAACTGGTTTTGGTGCAGGAAGGCATGACCGATCCAGAAACGCTGGCCTTTCATCTGGTCAAGAAACTGCGTCTGCCGCGCTGGATAGCCCAAACTTCGACCACTGGCCTTTCGGATGCCTACGACATTTTCTGCGTGGCCTCGGAGGGCTATCGCGAACTGTTTGTCCGTAAAGGTGTGCGCCCGGAAAAGGTCCGTGTGACCGGTCTGCCGAATTTCGACCATTGCGATGCCTATCGGGAAAATGATTTTCCACACCGGGATTATGTACTGGCCGCCACCTCCGACATGCGGGAAACCTTCAAATATGAAAATCGCCGCAAATTCATAGACAAGGCTCAACGGATTGCCGACGGACGGCAACTGGTTTTCAAATTCCATCCCAACGAAGAGCCAAGTCGGGCCGCCGCCGAAGTGGAGCGCCATGCCCCTGGTGCCTTGTACTTTAGCAAAGGCAATACCGATCACATGATTGCCAACTGTGAGGCATTGGTGACGCGCTATTCTTCAGTGGTCTATGTGGCAATGGCTTTGGGCAAAGAGATTCATTCCGATCTTTCCCATGAGTATCTGCAACGTTTGCTGCCAATCCAAAATGGCGGAAAGTCGGCGTTTAACATTGCCCAAGAGTGTTTGCAACTTTTTGATGGCAATGCCGCTTCCAAGTTACATCATTCATCGCCATTCGGGCATGCCGTTTCCCAGCGTGAGGCATCCCGTGCCGCAGAACGGGGAAGCCTGCGTTGAATCAAAGTTTGATTATCGTCGTACAGGCGCGGACTGGATCGTCTCGCCTGCCCGGTAAAGTATTAAAGGATGTGTGCGGCAAGCCGCTGTTGGAGCGATTGCTTGAACGCTTGGCACGGGTCAAGGCGACATCAAGGATAGTCATCGCCACCACCCTGGATGCCGCAGACGACCCTATCGCCGAACTCTGCCACCAGCTTGGCATCGATGTATTTCGAGGCCATGCCACTGATTTGCTGGACAGGCATTACCGGGCAGCACTTGCTTTTGGCGCGGAGGCCATCGTCAAGATTCCATCTGACTGCCCATTAATCGACCCGATGGTGGTTGACCGGGTGCTGGCACGCTACGCGGAAGGGGATTGTGACTATGTCGGCAATCTCCACCCGGCATCCTTCCCTGACGGCAACGATGTTGAAGTATTGGGTTTGGTAGCCTTGGGTGTGGCATGGCGCGAGGCGGGGCTGGCGATGGAGCGGGAACATACCACACCTTTCATTTGGGAAAGGCCGGAGCGGTTTCGGCTTGCTAACGTGTCATGGGAGGCTGATACGGAAGGGAGGCAGCGCGATTATTCAATGAGCCATCGTTGGACAATTGATTACCCGGAAGACTACGAGTTCGTCCGGCGCGTATACGAAGAACTTTATCCGCGCAACCCAGCGTTCGGAATGAACGACATTCTAGGGTTGTTGGAGTCACGGCCCGAGATTGCAGCCATCAATGCCCAGTATGCCGGGGTGAACTGGTATCGCCACCACCTGCATGAGTTGAGAACGGTCAATGCCCAGCATACGCGATTGTTTTAAGAACTGATGTTAAGCAGCCGCGGAACTATTGTCGGCAATGGGTTGCAGACCTACGGCGATTTGTATTGGAGTGTCAAGGCTCGCCTTGACAGGCAAAGCGAGCTTTGCCATTCCATGCGTAACATCAGTTAAGTAGTGAGTCCCCCTACAGCCTTGCAAAAATGGGTTAAGGGGATATTTAGAGTCCATGTCAACCCAAACCAAATTACAAGATGCCCAATAAAGTTAAATACAACCCTCAACTCCCTGATATAAGCGAGTCAAACGTCTTGTGGCAACGCGCACGGGGTCTGATCCCGGCCGGAACCCAGACACTTGCCAAAGGCCCAACCCAGTTTTCCAATGGTGTTGCGCCAAAATACCTGTGCAAGGGCAAGGGTGCCCGCGTATGGGATGTCGATGGCAACGAATTTCTGGATTACAACTCAGGCATAGGCCCCATTATTCTTGGCTACTGCCACCCCGCAGTGGATGATGCAATTCGCTGTCAGTTGGAGGATGGCATTACCTTTTCGCTTATGCACCCACTTGAGGTGGAACTCGCCGAGCTGATGCGGGATACCATACCCAATGCCGAATCTGTGCGCTTTTCCAAAACCGGTTGCGATGTGACCAGTGCCGCTGTGCGTTTGGCCCGAGCCTATACCGGGCGCGAGCGGGTTCTGTGCTGTGGCTATCACGGATGGCACGATTGGTATATCTCGGTAACTGACCGCAATGCAGGCATCCCTGCCAGTGCCGGTGAACTCACCCACACATTCAACTACAACGACATTGATTCCGTAATCCAAGCCATTGACGATGACACCGCCTGTGTCATCCTCGAGCCGTTTGTTTTCGAGCGCGAGAACGGCAGCTTCCTGTCCGGCTTGCGCGAGGTTTGCGATTTCCACGGCACCCTGCTCGTTTTCGACGAAATGTGGACGGGGTTTCGGTGTGCAACGGGGGGTGCCCAGCAATATTTCGGTGTCCGTGCCGACCTTAGCCTGTTTTCCAAGGCGATGGCAAACGGCATGCCAATATCCGCGATCACCGGCAGGGGAGATGTGATGTCCTTGTTTGAGAAGGATGTCTTTTTCTTCACCACCTTCGGCGGCGAAGCGCTTTCCTTAGCCGCCTCCATCGCTTGCATTCAATTTATCCGCGATCACGACGTGACGGGATACATCGCCCAAATCGGTCAACAATTGCTTGATGGGTTAAAGCGCTTGATTGATGCTGACAGCTTGGATTATGTTTCTGTATCCGGCTACCCGTTCCGAACGATCATGAATTTTTCGGCGAGTGCCGGCAATCCCCTTGAAATGAAAACCCTCGTGCAGCAAGAACTGATTCAAAGGGGAATCCTTTGGGCCGGCACCCATAACCTAGGTTTTTCCCATACCCAGGAGGATATCGAATATACATTGGATGCGTTTGCCTCTAGTTTGACAATCCTAAAACACGCGGTCGAAACGGGCAACGTGCGCCAGCATCTCAAAGGCGAACTGTTGCAACCCGTGTTCCGCAAAACCAGTCACTTCAACGTGAAACCCCGTCACAACGCCGAAATAGGCTCCGATCATGGGTTCCCCCGCCTAAAGAGGGTCGGATGAACCTCCCTGGGCAATTTGACCTGACCGGCAAAACAGCCATCGTCACAGGTGCAGTCGGTCTGCTTGGGCGTTGCCACTGTCGGGCTTTGGCCGATGCGGGCGCGATAGTGGTGGTCACTGACAGGGATCAAGAGGCTTGCGAAGCGGTTGCCAAGGAGTTGGGCGGGCCTGCCCTTAGTATCGCAGTGGATGTCACCGACCCCGAATCTGTCCGCGCAATGGCCAAAGAGATTCTCCACAGCACAGGAAGGCTGGATGTGCTGGTCAACAACGCAGCGATCAACGACATGGTGGAAAATCCCGCGACGGCGCTTGAATCATCCCGTTTTGAAAACTACCCTCTGGAGTTGTGGAAGCGTTCGCTGGAGGTCAATGTAACGGGCGTGTTCCTGTGTTCGCAGGTCATCGGCGCGGAGATGGCCCGAGTGGGCCGAGGTAGCATCATCAACATCGGTTCAACTTATGGCGTGGTGGCCCCTGACCAATCCCTTTATCAAGACGCAGATGGCCGCCAGTGCTTTTATAAGTCAGCCGTGTATCCGACTACCAAGGGAGCCGTTCTCGCGTTCACACGCTTTTTAGCCGCTTACTGGGGAGGGGTGGGCGTAAGGGTCAACTCATTGTCCCCAGGGGGAGTGGAAAACGGGCAGGACGATTTTTTCATCGGCGAGTATTCCCGCCGGACCCCCTTGAAACGTATGGCAAGCCCTTCCGACTTCATGGGTGCCTTGGTTTTTTTGGCTTCCGATGCTTCTGCCTATATGACCGGTGCAAACCTGCCTGTCGATGGCGGATTCACAATCTGGTAACAACCTACAATACGAGAGATGAGCATGAATTTGACCCAACGGGCAATGCAGATTGGCGACAGCTTCATCGGTGATGGCTGGCCCATCTACGTCATTGCCGAAATCGGCATCAACCATAACGGTTCAATGGATATCGCGCGACGCTTGATCGAAGGGGCTAAAAGAGCGGGTGCAGATGCCGTAAAGTTCCAGAAGCGCACCCCCGAAATCTGTGTGCCGAAAGACCAGTGGAACATTGAACGCGACACTCCCTGGGGATGGATGAGCTATATCGACTATCGGCGGCGCATCGAATTCGGCATTGAAGAGTATGGCGAGATTGACCGGTATTGCCGTTCACTTGAGATCGACTGGACCGCCTCGTGCTGGGATGAGCCGGCTGTCGACTTTATGGAGCAGTTCGCACCACCTTTCTACAAAATGGCCAGCGCATCCCTGACGGACATTGCCCTTCTGCAAAAAGCGCGGGCTACCGGACGGCCTTTGATGATTTCCACCGGGATGTCCACCATGGAGGAAATAATCTCCGCTGTTACGGCAGTGGGGACTCACGACCAAGAGGGTCGGCCAAATCTGCTGATAGCCCATTCCACCTCAACCTATCCTTGTCATGTCGATGAACTCAACCTGCGGATGATTAAGACCCTACAGGCAAAGTACCCGCAAACTCCGATTGGCTACTCTGGACATGAGACGGGGCTTGCACCATCCATGGCTGCTGCCGCTCTCGGTGCATGTTTTCTGGAACGTCACATCACCCTAGACCGTGCGATGTGGGGGACCGATCAAGCCGCTTCGGTGGAATTGGTGGGTCTTGAGCGCTTGGTGAGGGATGTCAGGGATATACAATTGTCCCTAGGCGATGGGGTCAAGCGGGTATATGCCAGCGAAACCGGCCCACGTCAAAAACTGCGCCGCGTAAGAGCATAGCCCTGCATGGACATAGACTTGATTTCATCCGACATTGCACTCCGCGCACGACAGGTGAAACTCGTCCTCACCGATTGCGACGGCGTACTCACCGATGGTGGTGTCTACTATTCCGCAAGGGGAGAGGAACTGAAACGCTTCAATATTCGCGATGGGATGGGGGTGGAGCGGTTATGGAAACTGGCCGGAATCGAAACGGGGATAATAACCGGGGAGAATTCCCCTTCGGTTGCCCGACGTGCGAAAAAGCTCGGGATTATCGAATGCCATCTAGGCGCAAAAGACAAAGCTGCCACGGTGGGGGCTATATTGGAAAGCCGCAATTTGAGTGCAAGGGAAGTGGCTTACCTAGGTGACGATGTGAACGACTTGCCAGCATTTGCCCTGGTGGGCTTGACTTCATGCCCTGGTGATGCTTTTGATGAGGTGAAGCAAGTCGCTAACTTGGTTTTAGAACGGCCGGGCGGTCATGGAGCCTTTCGCGAATTGGCTGAATTTATCCTAAAAGCCCGGACTCTCGCCGATTTGTAGCTCTATGTTCAGCACAACCATGCTGACATCATCGTTGAACGGCTGCCCACCGCAAAATTTGCGCAGTTCTGCGAGGAGGTTGTCAATGGTGGCCTGTGGAGACACCAAGCGTTGCGAGGCAAAAAGCTCGCTTAGCCTGGTAACGCCAAAGAATTCCCCTTCCCGGTTTTGAGCCTCGGTGATACCGTCGGTATAGAGAAGGATTTTATCCCCCGGTTTTAGGGTGATGCATTTTTCTTCAAAAGTGACATCCTTGCTGACCCCAATGACCATGCCTTCCGTATCTAATTCCCGACATTTGTTGTCGTTGGCCGCTAACCACAAGGGGCAATTGTGACCGGCGTTGGAATAGCAAAGCTGACATAGCTTGGGGTCATAGCGCATATAAAACATGCTGATAAATAGATCTGAGCCATTGAGGTCGTCGTACAGCAGTTCGTTGAGGGCGAGCAGGATTTCTGCCGGGCCATGGTCGGGTTGCAAAGGGTTTGATTTGTGGGCTTCCGATTTGAGTGTGTTGCGCACTCCAGCCATCAACAAGGCAGCTCCCACGCTATGGCCAGAAACGTCGGCGATGACCATGTTAAGTGTGTTTTGGGTATGGAAATAGTCATAATAATCACCGCCGACATGGGTGGCCGGCAGACAAATGCCAGCGACCTGCAAACTGTCGATGCTTAAAGGAGCTTTTGGCAACAGCGAACTTTGGATTTGTTTGGCAATTTCCAATTCATGCCGCTCTTCCTCTGCGCGCCGCCGTTCTGTCACATCGGCCTGGATTCCGATGAAATGGGTCAGTTTGCCTGCATCGTTGTGAACGGGCGAGATAAGCAACTCGTTCCAAAACGGTGTTCCATCCTTTCGGTAATTTTTCAAAACCACTTCGCAACCACGCCCTTCGCGCAATGCAAGGCTGATTTCCTCGACAACGGTCTTGTCGGTTCCTGGACCCTGCAAAAGTTTCAGGTCCTTGTTTAACAATTCTTCACGAGTGTAGCCAGTCATTTTGCTTAATGCAGGATTGACGTAAATTGTCGGATTATTCATTTCGCGGGCATCGGTGATGTTGATTCCCACACTCGCCGCCTCAATGGCTCGATCACGCAAATGCAGTGCATCCAAATAATGTTTGCGGACCGTTATGTCATGGTCAATACCCCGCCATTTGATCAACTGCCCGTTTTCCCCAATAAATGGCTTGCCTGTAGACTCGGTAAACACTTCGTGACCATCCTTGTGGAGGTAGCGGTTGACTAGGAGCCTGTCCGACTTAGAGTTGTACGACAGTTTCCTTCCTCAAAAAAGCTCAAAAAACGATTGCTTTGCCTTGATTTGCCCCTTTACAGAGCGTTTTTCGACATTAAAGCGGCTTTTCCTTCCCTTTGGGCAAAGTTATCCCGCCAGTACATGAATCCGCTTCAAATTGTAGGCAATGCAGACCAGCGTCCATTCCCCCGTTACGGCTTTCAATCCACGCAACAGGA
>QJPH01000387.1 GCA_003242955.1 Candidatus Methylumidiphilus alinenensis | reverse complement strand
CACTGTTGCCGGGGCAACTCGCTAAACACCTCCGGCAACCGTTTCCACATTAAATGACGGCGGCTGACAAAAAGGCAGACGGAACTCTGCCAATACCCAGTCATAGACCAGCCATGTCCGGACTCACCCCAATCAACCCTCAATTAGCTTGAAAATTGTCCATCAAAAAGAATGCTCAGTCTCACTACCAAACCCTGTTCACCCTCGCCGAGTCCGGTTGGGACGCTGAAACGATAGAAAACGAGATGCCTTTTGGGCTGGGCTTCCTTTCTGCGCTTTTTTTCTGTCAGCACTTGGAGGTGGAAAGCAAGGGCGGGCGCGTGTCCATGTCCACGGCGGACATCCTGTCGTTCAAGCCGGTCAAGGTAACCCCTTGGGTGTGCTGTCCGGCTGAGTCTCGCTTCGAGGGCGATGTCTGCGGCTGCGGTTCGGCTAACGTGCAAGGGCCTGATGCCGAAGGCGACTATGATTGTCTGGAATGTGGCATTTTCTTCACCGCCGAATCCATTGGCAACCGCTGCTGGGGCGGGGTGACGACGGTCAGGCTGGGCGGTTTCAAACCCGACGCCAGCCAAGTCGCCTCGTGCCTGTCCGAATAGGCGAAGGGGTTTCCGATCCCGGTCATATTCAACGGGCAGGCATTGCAACGCCCGTGGGCCTTGAATTCCGGCAAGGAATTTATCGACACTGAAATCGGCAAAGTGCATTTGAAGGGGTTCGGGCCAGACGAAAGCTGGACAAACACATTGCAGGAGTTGCAGGTGCCTGCAAGGTTTGCCGATTTACCGCACAAAAGGGCATTGGCGCGGGGATTCGATGGTCAACATCGTCCATCTGGATTCGCGGCAGTTCCATGCCCGGTTGCCCGACCGCGACAAGTTGATCGACGAGGATCTAGTCGTCAAACAAGTGAAATCTGTCGTCCAGAAGGAGGCTGTCAAAAAAATCAACGCCTTGAAGGAAACGCTTCCCCCTGGCGAATTCGCGAAAGGCTACGATACCCTCAGACTGTGGGATTGTCTGGCACTGCTTAACGACGTGCCGGTGATTCCCAAGGGGGTGCTGGCCTACATCCAGCACTATCCCATAAAGGAAGGTTGCAGCCCGGTGAATCTTGAACCCGCCGGTCTCGTCACCCGCGAGGACGTGGAAACAGGCAAAGTCACTGTTGCCAAACTGGAGTCCGTTGACGGCAAGGCAGGCGCAACGCCGTGGATGTACGCTTGGCACAGGAACAAGCTGGTGTATGACAACCCGCTGGACAGAGGCCATTGGCTATTCCGCCATCGGGTCGATTTCACCAAGCAAGCAGTCCATGTGGAAATAGTTGGGGAAACCCATCGGGCTTACTTTGACGGCCAGTGGGTTAGTGGTGACACGGCCTTTTGCGAAAAATACCGCTTGGCCTTTGGCGATGACTTCGTGGACATTCAAGGCGATTCAATGTACTGGGAGGACAGGGGGTTGTTCGTCGTACCCAAGGGCGATGCGTCAGGTTGCGTGGTCGGGCAGGCGAGTTCCTACTTTGACGAATATGACACAACAACGAGTCGGTCAAGGATCAAGACGAATGGGCATTTGAGAAGTTCGTGGTCGCCAACACTTCGGCAAACCCGGCCAAGGCCATTCAACGCCTGCTGCCGTCGTTTGCGGGATGCCCCAAGGTCTTCGGCAAGTGCTTCACGCTGGAACTGGACGGGGAAGGCCGTGTGCTGTCGGTGGTCGAGGCGGAGCCTGTGGAAACACGACAGGCCGCCTGACCGCAACAGCCAAGCTGACTGAGTGAAACCGGACTTGCCGATATTCGGCAAGTCTGGAGACACAGAAAAGATCATTTGATCCGGACTGGATCAACAACGTAACAACGTACTGGGAAGCTTGCACACCTGTATTTCCAACACACTGTCCGTTTAAGAAAAACATGTGCATTGCAGAGAAGCAAATGTTCGCTTGAAGCGATTCGGACGAAGAGTTTGCCGATCAACAAAGAGCCGAAGCTTTGGGAAACCGGCTGGAAGCTGGAGACATTAAGGCAAAGGTATTTTGTCCGCCAGCCATAGGACTAGATTGGCTGGATATATCGAATAGGTCGGGAATGGTTTCCCTGTCTGTTACGGTCAATTTAGGATTTATGATTGAGTAAGTCACTTGATCATAGACGCACATTTGAACAAAACCCGCCAGTCCATTGGACTAGCGGGTTTTTTTATTGCCCAGATGGACAAATAGCCATGCACGTTTCAATCCTGTTGGGTACTCGAAAAGATTGCGAATTTAGGCAATTTATTCCTACCCCACTAAGCACTGCCAATTTGTAGGATATACGCAAACTTGGAATCGGCTTGTTTGACGGCTATTTGTTTGACGCGAACAACGAATAACAGCATTAGCCATAAATAGTCTAGTGATTTCAGAATAGGCCCCATTAGAACTTAACCAATGAAAATCGAGTGCCATGAAACTGCAATACTCAATTATCCATTCGAGTGATTACCGATGACCACGCAGCTACTCTGGAGCTTGGATGAGGCGGCAAAGGCAATGGGTGGCATTTCCGCCCGTACCGTTCGCCGTCTGATCCAGACGGGGGAATTACCAGCTATAAGGATTCGCGGTTGCGCTCCCCGGATTAGGCCGGAAGACGTGCAAACGTGGATTGAACAAAACATTGTCCGCAATCATAATAATGGTGCGCGGGGCAGTGTGCCTAAGAAGGAGGAAAGTACATGCCTTACAAACCGAAAGACAGACAAGGGCAGTCTTGCCCAGTCTGGTGGGCGAGTTACACAGACGCAAGTGGCCAGAGAATTAGACGCTCTACTGGAACGGCAGACCTTACCGAAGCCAAAGCACTTGAAGCAAAGTGGAAACTTGAAGCCCACAACGAAAAAAAATGGGGACGTGAACCTGAACGTAGTTTCGATTCGCTAATGCTTGAATATCTCAAGTCACATTCTAGCAAGCGCAGCGCTGACCGCGATAAGGAAATTACTCGGAATCTTTTAGCCCACTTTCGCGGCAAGGTGCTCAATTCTCTGGGGGCGGCTAATATTCGAGCGTATATCGAAGAGCGGAAAGTAAAAGGAACAGCACCGGCTACGATCAATCGCGAACTTGCCTTGCTGTCGGCTGCTCTCAACTATGCGAGGAGAGAATTAGAGTGGAATATCCCAAACCCAGTATCAGGGCGCAAGCTGAAAGAACCTGAAGGTCGAGTAAGGTGGCTGACAAAAGTCGAAGCTTCGGAACTTATCAAGTCTGCGGAGTCAGAAAAAAAAGCACCATACTTGGCTGACTTTATCCGTTTGGCCTTGAATACGGGGATGCGACGAGGAGAACTGCTAGGATTGGAATGGAAGCGAGTAGACCTAAAGACGGGGTTGATCCATCTTGAAGCCATGCACACAAAAGCAGGAAAAAGAAGAACCGTGCCGCTAAATCAAAAAGCACGTTCCGCAATTTTATCAAGGCTGCAATTTCGTGCATCTAATTGCGAGGCATCTCCTTGGGTATTTTGTGATAATAAAGGGAATCGGATAGGATCATTGCGGAAAGCATTCATGAGCGCCTGCAAACGTGTCGAGATTGACGATTTTACCATTCATGATCTCAGGCACACCTGTGCCGCTTGGCTCGTTTCTGAGGGCGCTCAATTAGCAGCCGTGCGTGACCTTCTCGGTCACTCGACCATAAAAATGACCGAACGGTATGCTCACTTAGCTCCTGAAAATGTTCGGGAAGCTGTTAGCCTTTTGGATGGTCAGTCACGATCTGGTCATGTCAACGAAAAAAAAGCGGCAGGAAACTACTCCTAACCGCTTGAATTTGTTGGTAGCAACGGCGGGACTTGAACCTGCGACAACCGCATTATGAATGCGCAATACCCCTATATAGGCTTTGTAAATCAACAACATACCGAGACGCCCGTTGCGTCAATTGCACAACAAATCACAACAATGCACTACCAAAACACGCAAAATTCACGCAGAATCCCGCAAGCATGAGGTATGGGTTCCCTTGGAAATCCATGGGGAAGGGGCTAATTCAACTGTTGTAATGTTTCAGGCGTATTTTGTCCCGCACCTAGTCCAGCAATTTGGGCTTTGCGCTTGATGTCGTGGTGATATTTTCCATTGGGGTGTATTGTTCCTACAAAAACGTTTGAATGCTTGATTTATTCGATACCGAGAAATAACCATAGACTTGCCTAGGCGTATAAAAATACGCCTGTTGGGATGCGTATGCACTCAAACTTCGCTTGGCGGGCTTAGGCTTTGCAATCGGATGTTTTTTATGTGACAGGCATTGACAAACAAGCGGTTGGAGGAGTAAATTCCCCAAAACACCTTGAGGCGTAAAATAAAATGCCTGTTGGACCCAACAATAAAAAGTTAGGCCACAAACTCGAAAAACACACATTTGGATGGATCACTTTATGCAATATTTGATTGTGATTTTATTCATCCTAATGGCAGGGTGTGCAAGTTTAAAGCAGCGAGCGGAGCGAGGCGATCCACAGGCTCAATATGAATATGGATTTCAGAAGGAAACCAAAGAGCAAAATCTGAGAGAAGCAAGATATTGGTATGAACTATCTGCTAGACAAGGAAATCTTTACGCTCAAAATGTGTTAAGTAAGCCGCCTTTTGCACCGACTCCTGAGCAGATTAAGGCATCTTGTTCGGATAAAGTTAAAAAGAGTACCGCAATCGGGGCAGTTATAGGCATTGGCGTGGATTGTTTATTTTTTGGTTGCACTCCTATTACATCTGCTATTGTTGGTGGAACGGGAGGTGTAATTGAAGGAGGAATTGAGTGCTTATCGGATTAAAAGCCGGGTAATTCCGGTCATGCTACGACCATGATATTATAGCTCCGATTAGGTAGCTGATTCCTCCAATTCAACAAATAATGTTTTCGCCTAACTTAATGCTCTGCGGAGCTTCGCTATCGCTCCTCAGTTGAGTTTTGCGTTAGGCACCAGTGAAACCGTGACAAAGTGGAGAGCGTTGAATTGGGTGATGATACTATCTACGTTTATGATTCCGAGCTTCTTGAATCGCTTAAATTAAAACATCCCAACCTTGATGTGCGGGCACCTGATGGTACTGAGCCTCCTTTAGTGGTTCAAAAAGTATTCTCTATCCAACAAATTTCCTTACCTTACCGTAGAGATAGCAAACATCCAATAGAACCAAAATTGATCTTTGAAGTGGGGCTAGTTCGCCTATCCTACGAAAATTTAGCTACAGCCTGTGGAGTATCAACAGCTATAAGCCATGCATCAGGAATCAATGGGTTTGAAGACATTGTTTACAAAAGATTAGAAGTTGGAACGATAGTTGGTTCTTACCAATCAGGTGAGTTCAGCGGTAATCTAACAGGTAATTATGTTACACCAACTATCGGTGCCACGCTTGACGAACTTGGAGTACCTCCGGAATGGGCTGATCAAAAAACTCACTTCGCACTTTTTGAAGTCATAGAAGAACATTTTGTTTTAGATACAATTGCTGCTCCATTTCTTGGAACTGGCGGGGGTGCAAAGCAGTTTTTCCTTACTGAGATAGAGCATCGAGCATATTACAAACCAGCACATTTTGGTCAAATTGCAAAGCTGAAACGGTAAAAAACAATGCTGTCAGGTTGGGAGCGCGGTAAGGGCGCAATAGCGTATAAGAGCAAAAGCCATCCGCCCGCACCCCTTAGCTCGGGCGTTTATTCGCTGCGGTTGACATCCGCCCTTCTATTTGAGTAAGCAGTGCGGCGTATAAACGCTATTATTCGTTGGGCGTAGCAAATCAAGAGGTCTGTGGCCATTGGTTGTAAAAACTATGCTTTTTCTTTTTTGAGTGATTTCGATGACACTTGTAAATTGAATGTAAGAAATATTTTTCAAGAATTTCACAATGTATCCAATAACTACCACAGTTGAAGTTACTAGGGCTTTGATGGATGTTGCTTTTGCTAACTTGCAATCCAAAACCAGCATTCGAGAAAAAGAAATAGCTGCACAACTTGAACATTACCAAGACCAGGAGCGCAGTTATCGTGAAGAAATGCGCCATGAAACCCACAGACGTGAAATTGAAGCCAAACGGGAAGTGAATTTAGCTGTTCTCCAGTTAGCGCAACATACGTTTGACCGTAAAATGGATTTTTTTACTGAAGCCTTTCGGGAAGTGATTGAATCATTGAAACGACAAGAGGGAGTGCTGAACCAAGAGAAAAAAGAGTTAAGCATGAAGGAAGTGGCTTATTTGACTGCCATTGAAAGAATCCAAATGAATAAACAAAAAGAAAATATTGCGATAGATTTGGCAAATATAAGATTGGAGCGTATGCAATTGGTGCTGGATTTTAATGCCAAAGTGGCTGCGTTAGCACCTGAATTGAGATTGGGTATTCCGAGGTTGTAATTATGTATGATGATGATAAAGAAATAGAAAAAGTAGGTCGTTGGGCTGTAGTCGTCTCTTTTTTTGCGATATTTGTAGGTGGTTTAAAAGCCTTCTTCATTGTTTTTATTATTATCTTTTTAGCTTACTTTGGTTATAAATATTACGATGAAAATAAATACGCTTGGGAACGTGAAAGAGAAGAACAGGAAGATAGGAAAAGAAAAGCAGAAAAAGATAGGAAAGAATTTGAAAAAACAAAAAAATTGGAAAAAGTTAATCAGGAAAATTCTATAAAAATTACCAATGAATCCACCCAAAAAAAATTACATGCTTATCTCAGTTCTATCCTAGAAAACATTAGCAATAACACACCTGATATTAAGCCAGAAGATAATACCATACTAATGCTAGCAATCAATGATTCCATTGATAATATTTTGTTAGATGATATTCCGTACGCCAACTTTTTATCTCGCACCGTGCAAAGTGAAAAAAAGACTATTTTTGAATTAATCGCGCAACACAATTTAGAGCATCATCTGGTTTTTAAACGCTTAAAAAATGTTTTTGCCCTTAGCGAACAAGCAGAGAATAGCAGTGATACGGGCTGCAAAATCTTACAGCGCAGAATAAATGAAATATTCCGCTATGTCATGGATATGCCAGCCAATCAAGAAAAGGACAATCAACTACTTGAAAGAATGATAAGTTCTACAATTACTGAAATTCTACAAGATTATGAAATTAAAGAATTTTATTATCAAAACTCTTTTGTACAAAGTGATTTAAATTTAGTTTTAGAACATTTAGAAAAGCATAATTTTTCTGTTCTTCCGTCTGTAATCAGATTAAAAAATTTATTTATTGGGTGATAATTGTGTAAGGCCGCAATAGGCGTAAGCCGTATTGCGCCAAATTGGGGGAAGAAAAGAGTAAAAACCTCGCAAACCCGGCTTCCTCTCCCGAAGTGGTCGCCCAGCGTTCAAGCTGTCGCGGTGTTAGGTTTTAGCTTCGTAACGAGGCTTTCCCGCCCGCGCCGCAGTTCGGTCGTTAGGCTGAGGGCTTGCGCGTCCGCACACCAGGAAGCTTGCTTTTTCATTTTAATATGCATATTTCGGAGTATGAGATGAATCAGAGTCATTATGACCAACTAAGTCAAGAAGCTTGGGATCAGGCATACCGTGAATATCAACAGCGGAAAAGATACGTTACCCCTGACTCTATCACTTTCGAGCAAGCAAAGGCGCAGTTTAATGCAATTGCCCGATCTGCTTTACATACTCTAGTTGGACGGTATGGTAATAATGTCCGTGAACAGCAACAGCTTAGTAAGTTGCATCAGCCTCCAATTCCAAAATCAATAGCTCAATGGATCGACAAAAGCATTGACAATGTCGATTCATCTTTTGGGAATCCAGGAGCTACTCCCTAATCACTACAAAATTGGACAAAGTGTAGGATGGGTAGAGCGTAAGCGAAACCCATCACAACATTGGAGCATTCATAATGATGGGTTTCGGCATCCATGCCTCTACCCATCCTACCAATCAACCATTTTTCGAGTGACATGGGAATAAACATTATCAATCAATAGTCAATAACTTATTGGCTAAACTTCGATCAGTCGAGGAGCATTTTCTCTAAGTTTCAACTAGATTCTAAGGTGATGGTGCGCTTTATGAACTATGCGCATCCATCGTGTAAATCCATGCTAATTTAGCCTGTTTCAGAACCTAAGCTTCATTATTAAAGGACGCATAAAATGCACACAGAAATTACAAAACAGATTCTCAAAAAATATTTTAAGGATGAATGCGATCTTATAGGTCGTGAAAATTTTATCCAGCTATTTGATGAATCATCAAGAGTAATTGAGGCAGATTATGGAGAAAATATGCCAATATTTGAAGTTATTGGTTTTTTAGTCGGTATAATTGGTTTTGTTGATAGTGCATTTTCGCTTTACGAGCGCATGACTTCTTCCACAGAGCAAAACATTAAATCGGATCAGTTTATATTATTGGCACGCAAGCAACTTCAAATACCAGAAGATGTTGATGATTCAGTTATAATTTCAATATTAGAGATGGTTGCAAAGGATTCCAAGGAGCTTTAGTTTGAAAATTTTTGCGTTTGTTATTGATATTTATCAACGCAACCCTAGACGGTTTTTTTTAATGCTGATTGAAATGATCAGCGTTAATCCAGTACCGCTTTTTCAAATTTTTGTCGCTCTACAATACCCGTCATTAATATCAATTTGCCTCACTTTAATAGCTGTTTTGGTAAGTCATTTTGCTATAAATTGCGTGATAATGTATAACCTAGGAACTGACACTTTAAAAATTACTGACGGCTGTCTTGCAAAAGGAGCAACAGGAAAAACTATCCCTTTACACTCCATTTTGAACGATAGATTCCCTTTTGAGTACAGCATTTATAACGATATTGAACACTGGTTGTTTCAGATGAATGGACTGCTAAATAAACGTAGTCTCGATGAAATGATCTACTTGCATTATGCGCCTGGGCAGAGATTATGCAAAGCATATACGCGGTCACACTTATTTTCTTCACATATTTTTATAAGCCACTTACCTGAAAAAGACGAAGCCATTCCAAAGTTTCTTTTTCTGCATGAATTGTTTCATGTTTTTGGGTATGTTCTTGCACGGCCAACAACTATATCAATTTCAATTCCATCTCATTTAACATTGGTTGTTTGGTCTGTATATTTTATGAAATGGACTTCTGCAGGACTGGCATCTTTATCAATGTTAGCTCTTTTGCTTTTTATCTGGAATGAACGTAGTCGGTGGGAATCTCAAAGAACTCAAGTCATAAGTGAATTGCTCGCTGATGCTTTAGCATTGGGATATATGACCACGGAAGAGCTTAAACTTCTCCGTTCATGTAAAGCTATCGACAGACTCAAAGATCCAAATTTTTCTAAAACCGAAAATCGATTCCGGATTGCTTCACTCAAAGCGCATATTGACGTTGCTCTAGCAGGTAAGAAAGATCTTATTGATGAACTTAAGGAAGAAGAAATAGAACTACGTACACCACCCGCTATTTTAATTACATTTATTTTGAGTGTTTTTTTCTGTAGCACTAATGTAAATCAGCCATTAGTTGATGATTTAATCAATATGAGTATATTTGCAGTTCTTTTGTTACTGTTTTTTCTCTTGGCGCTTTTTCGTTATATGCATTTTTCTTCAAAACTTTCACATGCCCTTGACCAGTCTTTTCCTACAGATCATCTTGACTAGGCTTGGTGTGAACTTGCGGAAGTCTAGGACCATAGGATGTGATTAGGTACTAACCGCAACAATCGCGTAAACGCGGTAGGCGGATTAGGAGCGCAATGACAATCCGCCATGTCAACAGTAAAGAGCAAAACCATGCAGCCCCGGCTTCCTCTTCATAGCGCGGCAGCCCAACCCACCGCTCAAGGGGAGGCGGGTTACGCTTTGGTGTTTTTCCCCTGCTCCGTCCGCGCCCCTCAATACGGGCGTTGGGCTTACAATATTGAGAAACACTATGGCATCTGTGCATAAAGTAGAGTTAGCTAAAACCGTTGTTCTTTTATTTGCATTATTGGGGACAAATAATGCTTTTGCTTGGACTTGGGGTGAAGTTGCCGGCGAGATTGTTAAAGGAGTTGTCATTAGCATTATCGTTGATGCGATAACAAAGCCAAGTGTCGCGGCAAAAGAAGCTCCATTGCAACCATCTATATTAAATCCTGTTGTAGATCAATATAGCAATATGAAGACTATAGCAGCAAATCATTTTTTGGCAGATAGTCAGTGTAACGTTAATGCCGTTATGTCATTTTATAGTAATCCTGTTTATTATGAAGATAGAGATGTCGATGTTGAGTATATAAGAAATACAAAACTAGCGGTTTGTAGAAAGTATTCAAAAGAATCCTATTACTCCATTAAAAACAACAATATTACAGTTAGCGACTTTTCTAATGACAAGAATATTAAACTAATTGATTACGATGTTGACTTTGATGTTTTCAGCATCCAAAAGCAAAGGAGGATAGCGGGAACCACTAGAGTTAGGTTAGCAATTCGCGATGATAAAATAATAGGCGAGTTTCATAAAAAATTGACAAATAGCTTGTCTGCATCCAATATCGCATCTTCAGCTAGATATGTTTGTAAGCTTGATCCAAACGGCGACAATTTTCTATCCTTGAGGGAAGGCCCCGGAGGCACATATCCAGAAATATTACGAATGCATGAGAATACTTCTGTTACTGTTTTGAAGGTGCAAGGATCGTGGCTTTATATTAAATTAGATAATGGTATTTCAGGATGGGCATTTGCTCGTTGGATATGCTAAGGTATATTTAGGGTAGTAGCACCGGATGTTTAAAAGCCAAGAGCGAAAAGCAAAGAGCAAGTGCCACTCTTTTCTAGTCGGCTTCGTCCAACCCGGCGCTCAATGGGTCGCGGGGTTGCGCTTTGGCCTGTTTCCAACCAGTTCCGCCCGCCCGTACCCCTTACTCGGGCGTTAGGACAAAACGATGTAAGTCCACACCCTTGCTAGTGCATGACGCGGTGCTTAACTCCCGCCATATTAGAGACTGGGGTTTCGTTCATGATTTAGCAATTCGGCAGCATCCATGAAAAGAACAGCAATATGTTTACTAACAATTTTATCCCTAAACAACGCCTTATCCGCCGATTTGTGCAAGGGTGTAACCCATAGAGATGTGGCGGCAATAGAAAGCCCAGACTCTACCTACACTGAAATCATGCGAATGACAGGAAATACCATTCTCAATATATTGAGAGAAAAAGACCAATGGTACTATGTAAAAAATAACAGTGGGATTACTGGTTGGGTGAATAAACGTTGGATTTGCAAGGGCCAGCAATGAACAGAGCCATAAGAATTATATATAAAATAACGATATTATTTTTTATCATGGTTATTAGCAATTGGGCAATAGCGAATCAAGAACCCAAAGAAAATATAGTAAAATCCGATTTTAAAATTATTTTTCCCATCAAGGGCGTAAGGAAGGATTTTACTGGATACACTAAAAATACAGCACCAAACGCTCCCGGTGTTTATATTATTGCCAAAGAATCCGATTGGTATTATGAATGGCCTACACCAACACCGAGTTTCTCTTACAATAAATATAAAGGTGAAGCCAAAGTAAATCAAAATCAGGAGCCTGGCTACTATGCGTGTCGATCCACTTTACTCTTACCGACTGGATGTGGTAGGCCACACCAAGGGGTTGATATATACGCCCATTACGGTACTCCAATTATTGCACCAGAAAGTGGTAACATTGTGTCGTATAGTGGCAAAGACGTTTTTGCCCCAGCAGGCACGGAGAGCAAGAACGGCGGAAGCGGTAGACTTATCACGCTAATTGGGGACAGTGGTTATACATATATTTTTATGCACACAATGGGTTTTTCAGAAGCCATTGCAAAGCTTGCCAGGGCAAGCAAGGATTTTGGCAATATAGAAAAAAAAGAAACTTTGGTTCCCGTTAACGCTGGAGATATTATAGGCTACGTTGGACGGACAGGCGGAATTATTAATCCGCACCTCCATTTTCAAATACTAATAAATGGTACAGCCGTCGATCCAAATTTACTGCTATGAACAGACCACAGTAGCAGGACGGGATGAAAAAAGAGCTAAAACCATGTATTTCTGGCAACTTCCCCATGGTCGCAAGTGTGCAATAGTGATAATCCGCGCATTGCGCCGAATGGTAAAAATGAATTTTCTGACCTTGTGAACTAAAAAATGTCGCTTAGTGATGACCGTGAAACATCGGCATTATATTTTTTTTAAATTACTAACAGTCAGGCGCTTGATGACGGGATGGAGTTTCTACGGCGGGTCAAACAAGCTTTTCAAATTGCTTGGAGGATCGAATTTCTTTTTTGAACGTCGATGGGAACCATTAGCCTTCCTCTGGCGAGGGCTGCAATCATCTCCATTAGCTTGCTGTTCACGCCTTAGTTTTTTTAATGCCTCACCTGCCTTGTCTAAGTGCTGGCGTTGTTTGTCCAAATCCATCCCTTTTAGTTTAGCCTTCATTTGGCGAACAAAGCTGTCCAACAGCTTTTGAATCTCAACTTCATCAGTAATGCTCATGGCTTTGGCTGCGCGAGGGTCTGACAATTCCACACCATCGGCATAAGCGGTTTTGACAATCTCTTTTAGCACCTTTGCAGTTGGATGTAGTTTGCCTTTCTTGCAAGATTTTACATCAAGCGTGTAAATCAATTGCCTTAATTCATTTTAGAAAACTGTAAAAAACAATCTAGCAACCTCAATTTTGCGAAATTGTTTACAGGCGACTCGAAATGAAAAAACCAAAACCAACTAAAGAACAGCAATCCATCATCAACCACTCTAATGGACATGCCTATGTGCAAGCCGGGCCGGGATGTGCCAAAACCACGACCTTGGTTTTATGCGTCCAAAAACTGTTAAAGAAGGGCGTAAAACCCAGCAAAATAGTGATGCTCACGCACAGCAAAAAACTGAGTGCTGAGACGAAAAATAAATGCAGTAGATTTAGGATTAGCGATGATATTCATATCTCAACGATCCATTCATTCGCCTTCAAACTAATTAAGGGGAATTTTACATCTGTTGGTTACAAAAATAGCCCAGATGAAGAAAGCCAAAGCCAGAAGGAGGATTTCATAAAAGAATACGCGAAAAAGCATGAAATAAAATCCAAAGAATTAAAGCGAGCATTTCATATCTACGATACAAGCCAAGCCGAAAAAATAGAAAAATTCTTAGGCAAGAAAAAGGCAAAGCTGGCTATGAAGACTTACCAAAAATATAGCCGGATAAAGAAAAAGAAGAAGTTGCTTAGTTTTAGTGACATGATTAAGTTGGCAACCCTGTTAGTCATGAAGCATCCAAGCCTAATAAAAAGAAAATACAAACATTTATTAGTTGACGAAATACAAGACCTAGACAAATTACAGACAAAGTTCTTAATCGCAATGGCAAAGCTGATGAAAAGCGATGTCTTTGTCGGTGACGCATATCAAGCAATCTACCGCTGGCGTGGGGCTTCACCCGACAACCTGAAAACGATTAAAGAGGAATTAAATCCCAAGTGTTTTCAACTCAGCCTTAGCTTTCGCTTGCCTCAAAATGCTATGAAACTGGTCAACCACCAGCTAAAGACCATGGACAAGAATGCACCTGTATTAAAAAGCAACCACCAAGGGGGTTGCCCAGAATTACTGGTGTTAAAAAGACCAGATGCAAAATACGATTACATGGCAAGAACCATCAAGAGATTGATAAAAAATGGCATAGCTTTAGGAAAAATAGCGATACTTGCCAAAACCAACAAAGAGTTACGCCAGACATCCATCGCTTTAAGGGCAAGGAGTATAGACGTAAATGAGAGCTACCGGGTAGATAATAAAAACAGCCATCGAAAGCTATTGAAAGCCGCTATTCAGTTAGCAAGGTTGGAAAAGAAACGGATGACTAAACAAAGCAAGCAATTTAACAAAAGTGAAAAACTAGAGGTAAAGAAGTGCATAGGGGAGATGTGGTTTGATATTAACACCATAAAGGGAATGCAAAGAAAATTCCATAAAAAGCCAGAAAAACTGATCAGAATTGATTCAAAAAACAAACATTACGACAGGATAAACCGGTTAAGTAATGCCATAGTGACATCTGTAGGACTTCAAAATGTGGAAAGTGCAGTCGCTTGTTTGATCGATGCTTGCAGCCCGATAGTCCGCTATCACAACACCAGAGACAAATTACAACGAAAATGTCAGATGGATGACCTTAACCAAATAAAAGTCTATGCCCGCCATTGCAAAACATTAGATGACATCAAGGAGGAATGGTTTAAACAACCTAAAAGAAAAGATGGGATAACGTTGATGACTTGCACAAGCGCAAAAGGACAGGAGTGGGATTATGTGTTTGTGATTAATGTCGTTGACCGCGTATTCCCTAGCCACTTGAGTAAAAAGAAAGGCATAGACACAGTGAATGATGAATCTTGCTTGTTTTTCGTAACGATTACCAGACACCATGCAAAGCTATACCTGTTAGAGTCACCCAAATCGATAACTAAATTCAGCAATAGAGGGAAGATAGAAAAAACCACTTTGCTTTTAAATAATCGATCTCCATTTGTCAAACCTAAAAAACAGGGGTTAAAAGTAACAACTTATATATAGTAGAGTTAGATAACTGCTTCATCGTGTTTATTAGTTGATTGATAACTTGAATTACAGCGTTTTCAGCATCCAATCGTTACTGCTTGAAAATGAAAACGCTGTAAATGGTGGATAAATAAAGCTTTAAGATGGGTTTATTTTATGAAAATCAATTATAGAAGTGTTAATGAAGTAGTGATTACAGTTTTAGAATAAAGATAGAGAGGTAGTGTCTTCTAAAATCTTCGGTAACTTTTAATGTTAATAACCTATAGGTAGCTTGAATCTAAAAAGTGACAAGATGATCTAGGTGTGTTTTTAGGAAATCTACGGTCTAAAATGATTGTTGATGTCAAAGATAAATAGGCTGAAATATTGACTCTGTAGACTGTCTCTTTAGAATGCAGGAGTAGATGGTAGAGATGATTGAATTGCATGTGAAATTATGAGTGTTTTTTAGTGGTCTCTATCTATGTGTAGTTAAAAAAACCCGTAAAATACGCATGTTTTAGGGCTAACTGGGTTGAACTGAGTAAAAATGTAAATGATAATTTGATGAGTATATATCATAAACGAAACATACATCATCGACTTACTGATTAATCCATCCTGAAATTAACCGATATGCCTAAAACAAAATTAAGTTTTAAAACATTCAAATCCTGCTTAAAAAAATGTGCGTTTGAAATCGTCTTTCATTTTGATCGAATAAAATTCTACATGGACAGCGCAACTAAAATATCAGACATTGAAGCCTGTCAGGAATACGCTAAACAACAGGACATCAGTCTAAGAAGCCTTCCTCATTACGACACCATGGAATATATGATTGATGTCAAGCAACCAACTTTAGAATATTTCAAAGCGTTGAATGCAGCAATGGCCGGAGAATATCTTATTTGCTATGTTGAAATAGCAATGGATATTCTCACAAAATCAAAAATCAAAAAAGATATGCTTGATAAAATCCTTAGAAATTTATTGATTCGTCAGATGAAATCCAATCAACAAGCCTTTCCTTACGGCATTGCGGGTGACACCTTGTATTTTGGAAAGCGCTTATCAAAGTATCCTGTTATGGTTTATTATGCTGATAAAAAGTCTAAATTAAAGCCGGATCACTATTGCTGTCATATTGAAATGCGTTTACAAGATACAGGCATAGTAAAAGCTCAACGACTATACACTTTTGCTGATCTTATCAATTTTGAACACGAACTGTTTTGGGAGCAGTACTTGGATTTGCGGACTGTGAATTACACAAAACTTGGACGGTTGGCTACAGATGGAAACAAGTCTGACCCTACCTTCTTAAGGAATGGCTTGAAATTATTAAACAGTTATAAATGCGCCCAGGCATTGTTGAATGAAAGGCCAGATTTGCTAACGGCCCTCTCTCCGGTAACGGGCAAACGGATGTTTGAGGGTTTGCTCAAAAAAGAGGGGTTATAGCCTTGGGCGCATTGCAAGTGATCCATGGGTTTCAGTTGGAACATGATGTGCGGATGCGCAATTCTACGCATACCATGACCCCAATAATTGTCTTTTCTATCAACGACATACAAAAATATAATACTTGACAAATGCAGGGTAATGTGATATAATATTGTTGTGGACGATTCTCGTTCCACAACCCCTCGCATACCCCCTTCCCATCTATACATTCCTCATTTACGTTGCATTTCCCATGCGATGCGATTTCCCGTGCGCGTGTTTTTTGGCATGTGGGGCCATGCGTTTTCAAAACCCGTTCATTTGAGAGAGGTTCCTTATGCAATCCGACATTCAACCTGCGGCAGTCCAGCAGGCCATCACAGCAATGGGCAACAGCCTGGAATTGCTTTCCGCCAACTACCAGAGCCTGTTCGGGCAACCGGCTTCCTTGGATCATTGCCGCGAGGCGGGGCGCACGTTGCGCTGCCTGATCAAGCGGCTTGCAGACGCGGTAGAGGCCGCGATCAGCAGCGGTTCACAGGAGGTGGATTATGATCTTGAGGAGGAGGAAAGCGGGGACGAAGCACCTACGGGCAAATCCGTAGAAACGGATGGGCCGGGGGAAGGCTTTGACGATCCCTTAGAGATGTAAGGAAGGCGCGGCGGAACTCACTTTGGCGAGTCCGTTCCGCCGCGTTGACTTGTGACCGAGAAACGATTCAACCACAGGAACAAATTACCATGAACACCGTTTGCACTCAAATCTTGGTGGGCACTGCGAAACCAGTTCGCTTTCCATCGGGAGACATTTTGGCAACACCGGGTGCCTTGGAAACCCTTGAGCGTTACCGAACCCCTCCGTTCGACTTGCTGAAGCGGCATTTCACTGGGGACTGGGGCGACCTTGACGATCACGACAAGAATGCCAACGAGATGGCTGTCAGCGAGGGTTCGCGTGTCTTTTCGGCTTACGTCCTGCCAGCACCCCCGGACAATGCCAGCCTTGATGCCGCCAAAATCTGGGTGATCACCGAGGCAGACAGAAGCGCAACCACGCTATTGCTGCCAGAGGAGTATTGACTATGGCGAGAATGAAACAAAGCTTGCCGGCAAATGCACCTGAAGCAATCAACAAAATCCTCGAACCCACAGCGAAGCCCATTGAAACCCAACCCCTTAGTTCAGGAGCCAACGAAATGAGCCAAAAGAACGATAGCCTAGCCACAAACGGCAAACCCAATGCCAACACGGCTGATGCAGCCAAGGCATCGAATGGCAAGCCTTCCACTCAAGCCAAAGGCAAGGCCAGCATTAAGCCGGAAGTGGCCGAATTGGTGGATGAACTGCGAGACACGGTTAAACGGCTTGATCCGCGCAAGCACACGCCCAATTCATTGCGGCGAGCCTTGGCTACCGTGTCCGGCATATTGGAAGACATCAAATTGCAGGATGGCGAGGAAAAAGGCGATAGGAATGGGGACGGCCTAGAGACGAAATAAGCACACCCCTTTTGGGCTGCCCTTGGCAGACCGGGTGATTTTGTCATCCCGTTAACGCTTCAACTGCCAAGGCAGGTTTTCTAGTTCCTGTCCTGTTTTTTTCCTCATTTCCACTCTCAGGCAAGTCAGTTATCCCATCCGGGCAAGGCTGCATAAAGCCTCGGTTCGGATTCGGCTTGCCTGACATAAACCAACATTCTGGGGTTTTCATCATGTCCAAACCATTTACCGCCGCCGAAGAGTCCGGCTATTACCTGACGACCCGCCCAGTCTCGGGCGATGAGATTTTAAGCATGGCATTGGGCCTCATCAAACGGAAATTCACGCGGGGCAAGGCGTTGACCAGCCCCGACGCTTCTAGGGATTTCCTCATACTAAAACTGGCCGAGTTGGAGCACGAATGCTTTTGCTGCCTGTACCTCGACAATCAACATAGGGTTTTGCAGTTTGAATCGCTGTTCAGAGGAACCATTGATGGGGCCAGCGTCTACCCGCGTGAGGTGGTTAAACGCGCCTTGGCCTTGAATGCCAGTGCCATCATTTTTGCGCACAACCATCCTTCGGGGACAGCCGACCCGAGCGAGGCCGACAAGTTCATCACCCAGCGTTTGAAACAAGCATTAGGTTTGCTGGACATTAGGGTGCTCGACCATTTCATTGTGGGCGGCGCTGAGGTGATGTCGTTTGCGGAAAAGGGGTTGCTATGAAACAGCAAGGCATCATTCATTCGAGGCTGGACGTTTTTATTCAAAGGGGTTCCGCTGCCAATGCCAACAGTCGCAACACACAGGTTAGACCCTTCGACAGTGCCAGGGGATTGCTTATGTTAATGATTATTAAAACAAGCAATGCGGTGTGCTTATGACTGGGAACACTGGCAGGACTCTCAAGCCCGTTAAGGCTGCGAAGGTTTTTGATCAAAATCACATAAAAGAAAATCCAGCCACCTTGTATTTGGACGGTCTGGCACCAAGCGGTCGGCGTTCCATGCGTTCTTTGTTGCAACTGGCCCTTGATGCCTTGGGTTGTGGCGATTCGCTAGAACTATTCGATTGGCCTTCACTGTCCTATGCGCAGGTTGCACGGATTAGGGCCGAATTGTTGGCACTAAGCAAATCTGCCAACACCATCAACACGACACTGTCAGCCATCACCGGTGTTTCAAGGACGGCTTATTTGTCCGGTCTGATTTCAGCCGAGGCTTACCAGCGCATCAAGTCTGTCAAGCGGGTTAAAGGCAAGCCACTACCGGCAGGGCGTAGCTTACATCGCAAAGAATTTGCTTCACTGTTGGAGGCTTGCCGCAATGGCAAAGGATTGGCAGGGATACGGGATGCTGCCATATTCGCAGTGTTGGGCGGTTGTGGTCTGCGACGTTGCGAGGCGGTAGGTTTAAGCATGGGAGATTACGATGCCAAATCCGGTGTGCTGCTAATCAAGCAAGGCAAGGGCAACAAGGCTAGGCAATTGACCCTGCCGAAAAAGGCCAGAGGGTTGTTGCAGGGCTGGCTTAAATCTAGGGGTAAATCACCGGGGGCTTTGTTTTGCGGCATCAACAAATCCGGTGTACCCAATTATCAGGCATTGAGCACCCAAGCGATTTACAACTTTGTGAAACAACGCTGCGATGAAGCAAGGATAGCCACCTGTTCACCCCATGACTTGCGCAGGACATTCATCACCCATCTTTTAGACGATGGCGTGGACATCAACACCACAAGGCAACTGGCAGGGCATGAGCAGATCGAGACTACCGCACGTTATGACCGCAGGGACGAGTCAACACAAAGAAAGGCAATGGCAAACTTCAATCTGTAATCATCATTCGGTTTCGCCAATTGGCGAAACCGAAACCGGGATCAATTTAATTGATGCCGAAATATTCACTTCAAACATTCAACCAACAAAATTTAGTGAGGTTCAAACTGCGAATAAGAATGACGAAAAAAAGCGATAAATTTGCAATGAAAAATCGGTGGCGTTTCTGCAAATAAATTTCACAGGTTGAATGCCAATATTTTTTGGCATTGGAAATTCGCAAAAACACCGTGTTTTAAGCCTGTTTTGTTTAAAAGGGAGGTGAGAAAAAGTTAAAACTGTAAACGCTGCAATGCATATCAAACAAAGGAAATCTCCATCATGAAAAGCATTGCAGCACGCCAAAAAACCAAAACTGTAAAGGAAGGACTGCCACGCAAACAACGTGGCGGTCAGGTTGATGCTAAGGAGGAAATCACGCAAAACCAACACATGCAAAACTTGCAATTGTTGCCTCGCGTGATTCGGTTGAAAGAAGCATCTGGTTATCTCGGTATGGACCGGAACCGGTTCAACAAGGAAGTCAGACCTGCCCTGACTGAGTTCCCGATAGGCACTCAAGGCATCGGGTTTGATCGATTTGATTTGGATGCATGGTTTGATGATTACAAAAAACGCAACGGGCGTCCCGGTCAACTTCAAAGAGGTAATGAACCATGGGACGTAAAAAAATACCAGGACTCATCAAAAGGGGCGAGTGCTGGCACATTGACAAAATCATCGGTGGAAAAAGGGTTTGCGAAAGCACTGGCACAAGCGACCTCGAAGAAGCGGAAAGGTACTTAGCACGTAGGATTGAGGAAATCCGCAAGGTGAAGGTTTATGGACATCGTGAATACCATACGTTTACTGAGGCAGCAACAAAGTTTTTGAAAGAGTCAGACAAGCGCAGTTTGGATAGAGATGCAGTGACTCTGAAACTTTTAGTGCCGTATATTGGTAATCTTTCACTTAATCAGGTGCATATGGGAACTTTGGAGCCATTTATTTCTGCTCGAAAGCAACAAGGCACCAAAAATGGAACTATCAATAGGGACTTGGCAGTCATTAGGCGTATTCTGAACTTAGCAGCTAGACTCTGGAGAAATGAAAATGGCTCAACATGGATTGAAAACGCACCATTGCTACAAATGCTGAGCACCAAAGATGCTCGAAAGCCTTATCCTCTCTCTTGGGAAGAGCAAGATTTGCTTTTTCCACTGTTACCTGAACATATTCGTAAAATGGCTCTGTTTAAGGTAAACACTGGGACACGTGAGAAAGAGGTGAGTTGCTTGAGATGGGAATGGGAAATCGAAGTACCTGAATTGAATACTTCTGTTTTTCTTGTACCGGGTGAAATCGTAAAAAATGGTGATGATCGTTTGATCGTGTTGAATCAGGTTGCATTAGCAGTAGTAGAGGAACAGCGAGGCAAACACCCAGAGTTTGTTTTCACCTACAAAGGGGAAAAACTAGCAAAGTTGCACACTAGCGCATGGAATCGAGCTAGGGCAAAGGCTGCTGAAGCTTACGAGGATACAACAGGCAAACCCTGTCCTGATGGTTTCAGGAACCTTCGGGTACACGATCTGAAACACACTTTTGGCAGAAGATTGCGTTCTGCTGGTGTCTCGTTTGAGGATCGGCAAGATTTGCTGGGACACAAGAACGGTAAGATTACTTCTCACTATTCAGCAGCAGAGGTAGAAAACCTAATTGAAGCCTCAAACAAGGTCTGCGTGACTGACTCCCGCAAAACTCCCGCAGGGTGTTTCATAAGAAGAACGTTAGGTGCCAAATAAACACCTAACGTATTGAAAACGATGGGGAAGTTGGTAGCAACGGCGGGACTTGAACCTGCGACAACCGCATTATGAATGCGGTGCTCTAACCAACTGAGCTACGTTGCCACG
>QJPH01000238.1 GCA_003242955.1 Candidatus Methylumidiphilus alinenensis | reverse complement strand
GATGCCTGGATCGGCCAGATAGGCCCGAACCAAGCACACCAACTGCCTTTGTCCGTGACTCAGGTGCGCACCCAACGGGCCAACTTCCGTTTGGTAGTCGTGGGGCAGGCGCTCTAGAACCTCATCCGCACCCAGTTCACGGGCTGCTGCAATAAGTTCTTCGTCGCTGGCCTTCGGTGCAGCCAGCCGCAAATTGTCCAAGATGCTGCCGCTGAATAACACATTGTCCTGCAATACCACGCCGACATGGCGGCGCAGATTGCGCTGGGCAAACTCACGCACATCCAAACCGTCGATGCTTATCGAGCCATGGTGCGTCTCGTAGAACCGGGTCAATAATTGTACCAGCGTACTTTTTCCGTGGCCGGTGGGTCCGACGATGGCGAGCACTTGGCCGGCCGGCACGTGCAGATCCAAATCGCGGATCACCGGTTTGGCGGCATTGGGATCGTAAGCAAAGCGGACTTTTTGGAAAGAAACCTCGCCGCGCACGGAAGGCAGGTGTATGGCATCTTCACGGTCAACAATTTCAGCCTCGGTGTCGAGCAGCAAGAAAATGCGCTGCGCCGAAGCGGCCCCGGTGGCGTAGCGCTCGAACAAGTCGTTCAATTCCTGCAACGGACCCAAAAACAAAAACACATAGAACAGGCTCTCAGTCATCTGACCGAAGCTAATCTCACCTAGCGCAATGCCTCGAGCACCAACCAGCAGCAACAAGGCCATGCCGACCGTGGTGAGCAGTCCGGTAAACGGTGCGAACCAGCCCGAACGGGCATTGCCCCGCACTAAAGACCAGTTGAACTCGTTCACCAGCCCCCGGTAGCGAATCCGATTAGGTTCTTCCTGAACGGTTTGTTGCAGCAGGCGCACACCGGACACGGTTTCCACCAGATGCGCAGTGAAACGGCTGCGGTTCTCCGCCACGATGGCCCAATTGCGTTGGGATATGCGCTTAAAGGCCCAAGTGCCTGCCAGCAAAAAGGGTACGACACTGGCCAAACTCAAAAATAGCAAGGGGGAAATCCTCCACATCAGGACGCCGGACACTACGCTACGCAACAGGGCCGACAACAATTCCGGCGGACCTTGGATGAGCAGTGCCTCCAAGCTGTCTACGTCGCGGTCTGCGCGGGAGATGATGCGGCCCGCCTTGGTGCGGTCAAAATAGCGGACGCTTAAGCTTTGTACATGGGTGAACACGCGCACACGCAAGGCGTTGAGGATGCGGATGGCGGCGGACCCTGCCAAATATTGCGACAGCCCCGCCAACAGAAACCGCGCGGCCCAAGTGAGGGCCATCGCCACCGCCAGCCATTGCACATAGCCGTAATCAACACTCCAGCCGACCCCCTCGCGAACCAAGCCCCGGTCGATCAATTGGCGAATCAGCAAGGGGCGCAAAAAAATCGCGGCCACTAGCAAAAGTTCAATGCCGATCACCGCAATCACCCGCTTGCGCACAGGCTTCAGCAGGGGGACTAGGCGCGAGAACATGCTGCGGTTGAGGGACTTCTTGGCGAAGACCTCCTCCATTTCAATGTCACTAAGGACTTTTGTGCGTAGATTTTCAGCCATTTTTAAACATTATCCAAACCTAATAAATCTCGGTATTCTGCGTTTTTGACCGCCAAGGCTTCATGGGTGCCTTCGGCGGCGATGCGACCATTGGCCAGCATCAACACATGGTCGGCCAGTAAAATAGTGGACAGTTTACTGGCGATGATGATGAGCGTCGTGCCATGACCGTCGGTCCGCTTCAACCTGCGGATGTTGTTTAAGATACTCCGCTCGGTCACCGCATCAAGAGCACTGGTGGCATCGTCCAAGATAAGGATGTCGGGCTTGCCCAATAGGGCGCGGGCTAGACTGACCCGCTGCCGTTGACCTCCCGACAGGGTGACGCCACGGTCTCCGAAACGTGTGTCCAGCCCGTGCGGCAAGCCTTCCAACACTTCCTCTGCCGCGGCAAGGCGCAAGGCTTCGCGAAGTTCCCCTTCGCTGGCATCGGGCTTTGCCAGCCTTAAATTAGCCGCCAAGCTGTCCGAGAATAGAAAACTCTCCTGCGGGGCTACATGGACGCGTTTGCGCAATTCGCTTATGTTGACTCTACGCACGTCGCGCCAGCCAGTCTTGTCCGAACCAACCGCCAGCATCCCTTCATCCACATCCAGCAAGCGGGCGAACAGGCTGGCAAGCGTGCTTTTGCCTGAGCCAGTGACACCCACTAGTGCCACCACTTCACCTGGTTGGATGGTTAAAGAACAGCCATGCAGGATATGGCTACCGCCGCCGGGAGTCGCCACGCTGACATCGGTCAGCTTCAAGCCCAAAGGCTCCTTGGGCAAGGGCCGCTGTCCGCTGACGAAAGCCGGCTGCGCATCAAGCAACTCCCATATCCTTCCTGCCGAAGAACGGGCATCGGCGAAGGTCTGCATGACCCGGCCGATGCCCTCGACGCGGAAAACCAAAGTCGTCGCCACCAATAATGAGGCCACCAATTCACCCAGGTTGATCTTACCTGCGGCCACCAATTCAGCTCCGTAGAACAACACCCAGACATGCCCCAAGGAAACGACCATCTGGGGGAAAGGAATTCGGGAAGCGGAATAAGCCAAGGCTAAGCGGGCCTGCTCGGCAAAAATCTCCACCTGTTCGCTGAACCGGTCGACGCGGGCCGGCTCGATGGCAAAAGCCTTGATGACACGCACCCCGTTGATGCCTTCAGACAAGTCTTGGTTGACCCTGTCGTAAGCTGCACCCACAGAGCGGTCCAAAACCACTAGCCGTTCCGTTTGCGCCACGAAAATGTAAATGCCCAGCAGCATCAAGGCCAGCGGCACGAGGCCAAGTTGCAGGTTATACCAGCACAATAAACCGATGGAGGCGACAATCACCAAACCGGTGTCAAACACTTGCCGCCAGAAGCTTACCAATGCGTCGCGTACCTTGTCGGCGTCCCGGGTAGTGCGGGTCACCATCTCGCCCACGCCATGCTGCCAATGGAAGCCAAGGTCCAAGCGCTGCACTTGCGCGAGGATGCGTTCGCGCAGGATGGACAGCAGTTCCTGCCCGATGATCAACGCCAATAAGCCAGCGGCGTATTGCACTATGCCACGCGCCAATGCGACGCCGGTTAGGATCGCCAGCCAATGCCATGCGACGGTTAAATCAAGGCTTCCATCCGCCAACTTCACCACGGCCACGCCGCGCTCCACATCATGCACAGCACGGCCTACCAGCCATTGCTGGCCGGAAAGGCTCAAATTGACCAGAGTGAAAAGGAACACGGTCAGGAAAAAACGTTTAGGCATTTCCCAGTAGATAGCCAGGCAACGCAATAAAGGATGGGTATTGTTCATGTTGGGTCTCTCAGCCTAGGTCAGACCGCAATGCCAAGGACTTGGCTCTCTTGGCTTCTGCCGTAGAGTCGGTGTCGATGAGATCGGCCAATATCTCATCCTTAAGGCGATGGAAAAGGGGGGATGACCGGTCACGTGGATGTTCCAGCGGCACCGGCACCACCCGCTTGATGCGTCCGGGGTTGGCCTGCATGACGACGACTCGGTCGCCTAAAAACAATGCCTCCTCCACGTCATGGGTCACCATGATCATCGTGCTGCGGTGCTGTATCCAAATGCGCTGCAACTCCGCTTGCAAATAGAGGCGGGTCAAGGCATCCAATGCACCCAATGGCTCGTCGAGCAACAGAATTTTTGGCTCGTTGACCAAGGCGCGGGCAATGGCCGCGCGTTGGGCCATGCCCCCGGACAATTGATGTGGATAGGCGTTTGCAAAGCCGGTTAAATTCACCCGCTTGATATTCAAGGAGACGATATCGCGCTTTTCCGCTGACGGCAGATCGCTATTGACCAAGGCGAAGGCGATGTTTTCCCACACCGTCATCCACGGAAACAAACGGTGGTCTTGAAAGACGATTCCACGATCTGTGCTGGTTGACGTAATGGGTTTGCCGTCTAGCAAAATCCTGCCTTGAAAGTCGGAGTCAAGACCCACGACCAATCGAAGGATAGTGGATTTTCCGCAACCGCTAGGGCCGACGATGCTGACGAATTCGCCTGGAAGAATCGTTAAGTTGATATTTTCCAGTACGTTCAGGTAATTTCTTTCCAGCCGGTATTGTTTATGGAGCGATTGGATGCTCAACTCGCCGGATAAGGATTTTGCGGAACGTTTGAAGTCAGGATGGATAAGATTGCCCATATTTCTCCTTAACGGGTGGATCGCCAACGCAGCAGATGGCCGCTGAGTTTAGCGAGGGAAACATTCATCAACAGCCCGACGACGCCAATGCTGGCGACGCAGATGATCACGATATCCATTTTGGCCGCCATTTGCGCGGTTTGCATCATCCCCCCCAACCCCGGCCCAGCCGTGAATAGCAGTTCGCTGCCCACTGTTGATATCCAAGAAAAAGCCAAGGCATGGTAAATTCCAATGAAAATGAAAGGCAGAGCGCCTGGAATCAATATGTACCGGTAAGTTTGCCAACGGCTGGCTCCTAAAACCCTGCCCACTTCCAAATGATTGTTTTCGACGTTGCGTATTCCTGCATAGCTGTTTAGCACCATTGGGTAAAACGAAGCGAGGCAGACAACCAAGGTCTTAGCCAAACACCCGTTGCCGAACCACAAGCCTATCAGTGGAATCCAGCCCAGCAAGGGAACCTGCCGAAAGCTATGAAACACAGGGCCTATGATCTTGTCGACGCGGGGGTAAAGCCCCATTAGAGATCCTAGGCCCAAACCGACGGTTCCACCGATCAATAAACCGGTCGAAGCAGTGCCTAGGCTTGCCAATAGATTGGTGAGCAATTCACCGCTCAGGATGGTTTCAATCAAACTACGGCCGATTTTTTCTATCGGTATGAAAGTCAATGCATACGCACGGCCTTGCCGTGATGCAATTTCCCACACCATCAGCAGCACTAACGGCAAAACCAGCCCTTTTAACCGTTTTAAAAATACTAATCCCATCAATCCACCTTATCCCATTTTCCACCGCGCCATCCGGCTTTCCAGCCACTTGAACCCGTAGTCCAATGCGAAGCCGATTAGCCCGGTGATAAACACGCCAACGACGACAATATCCATGCGAAACATTTGTCGTCCCCATTCCATCATCTGTCCAATTCCAGAATCGGCCGCCATGAGTTCGGCGGCCACCAATACCATCCACGAACGGCTAAGGCTCAGGCGCAGGCCCGTCAGAATTTGCGGGACGGTGGCAGGGATGACCACTTGTTTTATCAGTGGCCATAGTGGGCATTGATAAACTTTCGCCACTTCGAAATAGTTTTTCGGGATGCCTCTAACACTATCGTAGCCCCCCAAGGCGACGGGAAAAAATGCCGCTTTCGCAACGATGATGATCTTGAAGGTTTCATCAATGCCGAATATCAGGATCAGCATCGGGATGAACGCAATGCTAGGTATTTGGCGGAAAGCATTGAAAAGCGGTGCGCAATAATCCTCCATGGATTTGAATAGCCCCATCAATACGCCAAAAATCAAACCAAATATCGCCCCGCTGAAAAATCCCAGAAACAGACGCCGCAGGCTATTTTGCAAATGCCCTTGGAGCTCCCCGGCTTCCCATAATTCGCCTACTGCTTCGATGACCTTTGTTGGCGAAACCAGCAATTGTTCAGGAACCCACTGTGCACGAGTGACTAGAACCCATAGCGCAAGCATTGCCAAAGGAACTGCCAATAAGCCTAGGGCATCGGCTGGGATGGGAAGTTTTTTGGCGGTTGATATCGCATTCATGGGTGGTTGTTTAGTGGCAAGTCACAGACAAGCCAATACGAAAGCACATACCGAGCCAAAGAATACGGTTAGACCGACTCGGTTTTAAAAGCCGGGTTGCCATGAATTGCACCAGTAAAACCCGATTCGGTCTTTATGAGAATTGCCGGGCGGGAGTTCATATGCTCGTCTGCCAACAAGACTGCTGATTGGGTGCCTGAAATTCAACAATGCGCGTTGTTGCCCAAGGCGCAATATGCTGAATACCTGTTGACGATAAGGCAAACCTAGTTTTCAAAGCGCAATACCCAAACGAAACAGCCAAATCATAAGGCTTTTTCACTACCGGAAAGCATGGCACAGACAATGCAATTTTAATTTAGAACTCGCCATAAACCGACTATTTGGAAACATCATGACCACACCCGCTAATAATGTAGACACCATTTGGTTCACCCGCTGCCCGGTTCCCACTGCCACCGGCTTGGCCTACAAGCTAGGCTGGCTGGACTCCGAGTTCAAGCCTGATGGCATCCAGATCAAGACGCTGCAAGAAGTGGGCGGCGATCTGGCCCGTCATCACTACGACCACCAATTGACCACCCTAGTCCGCGAAGGTGGCAACCTATTGGCCATCCCGGCCAAGGCCCAAGGCGCACCGACACGATTGGTGGGCCTGACTTGGATAGACGAGGCTCAAGCTGTTCTTGTCCGCCCGGATTCGCCCATTCGTTCTCCCGCTCAATTGAAGGGCAAACGATTGGCGCTGCCAGCCTACCGCACTGCCGATCTGGCTGAGAACCGGCGTGGGCGCAGCATCGCCAGGGGCATGAGTTTGGCCGGCTACAAAGGTGTGCTGGCCTCGGCCGGGTTGACTTTGGACGATGTGCATCTCGTTGAGGTCAGCAGTGAGCGGCCAACTGCGGGCAATGCACGGGAAAACCTAGGCAGCCTGTGGGGCGGGCTGGAGCCTTTAATCAAAGGGGAAGTGGATGCCATCTATGTCAAAGGCGCATCCTCGGTGGATGCGGCCCGCCAGCATGGGGCCGTGGTTGGCATTGACATCGACAAACTGCCCGAGCGCCGCTTCCGCGTCAATAACGGCACACCCCGTCCAATCACCGTCCATGAAGACTTGATTGAAAATCACTTCGACTTGCTGGTGCGTTTCCTCTATCAAACACTGCGCGCCGCCGAGTGGGCCAAAACCAACCTAGCCGGTGTGCATGAAATTTTGCAGGGTGAAGCCCGTGCCAGCAGTGAAGGCGTGGCAACGGCCTACCGCGACGGATTCCACCTGACGCTGGCACCGGACTTGTCCAGCGAGCGCGTGGAGCTTTTCCGCCAGCAGAAGAACTTCCAACTGACCTACGGCATCCTCGACCGGGATTTCAATTTCGATGCTTGGATTGACCATCGTCCATTGGAAGAAGCGCGTAGGCGGTTGGAAAGCTACCAAAAAGCCGCTTAAGGATTTGGTCAATAACAACTTCCCGAAGGAAGTCGAAAACTGGTTCCAAGGCTCCGGCTCTCGCCATACACAAGACCGGGCAAGCCAGAAAAGCCGTCATTTCGGCAGGGATGCCGAAATGACGAGCCTTAAACACTTGTGTATGACGAGGGCTCCGGCTTGGGAACCCTTGCCTTGCAAGCTCCTGCTTGGCCGTTCTTCGGGAAGCTGGAGCTTCAAAAACCCCATTCCCAAGCAGGAGCTTGGGAACGAGCAAAACAATCGTATCAATGAATTGACAACCCTTTAGGAAAAATCATGACCGTTCAAACTGACAATGCAAACAACACTGACATCGACACCATTTGGTTTACCCGTTGCGCGGGCAATGCTAGGGGCGGTGTGCCTACGGCGACTGGCTTGGCCTATCAACTCGGCTGGCTGGACAATGAGATCAAGCCCGACGGCATCACCCTGCGCACTCTGCAAGAAACCGGCAACGAAGAACAACGCCACAACCACTACGACCACCAACTAACCAACCTGATCCGCGAAGGCGGCAACCTGTTCGCGATTCCGGCCAAGGCCCAAGGCGCGAAGACCCGTTTGATCGGCCTTACTTGGATCGACGAGGGCCAGTCCATCATCGTCCGCCCGGATTCCGACATTCGCTCCCCCAAGGATTTGAAGGGCAAGCGTCTGGCCCTGCCATCCATAAAAGCCATTGATATAGCCGAGAATCGCCGGGGTCGTAGCATCGCACGTTATGGCAGCTTGCATGGCTACAAAGGCGCGTTGAACTCGGTCGGTCTGACTTTGGACGATGTGCATTTGGTGGAAGTCGGCGACGGCCAGGCCCAAACCGACCGCGATGGCAATGGTGCAAATCTGGGTGGATTTTGGGAAGGGCTGGAGCCTTTGCTGAATGGAGAAGTGGACGGTCTTTATGTGAAAGGCGCTTCCGCCGCTGACGGTGCGCGTCAGCGGGGCTTGGTAGTTGGCATTGACTTGGACAAGCTGCCCGAACGACGCTTCCGTGTCAACAACGGCACACCCCGTCCGATCACCGTGCATGAGGATTTTCTAGAAAACCATTTTGACCTGCTGGTGCGCTTCCTTTACCAAACGCTGCATGCTGCCGAGTGGGCCAAGACGAACCTGAACAACGTCTATGACCTGTTGCAAAAAGAAATCGGTGCCAGCCGAGAAGGTTTGCAGGCAGCCTACCGCGACGGCTTTCACCTGACGCTGGCACCGGATTTATCCAGCGAGCGGGTGGAGCTTTTCCGCCAACAAAAAAACTTTCAACTGACCTACGGCATCCTAGACCGGGATTTCGATTTCGATGCCTGGATTGACCACCGTCCATTGGAGGAAGCCCGTAGGCGTTTGGAGAGCTACCTCAAAGCTGCCTAAGCTATAAGCAATTATTAAGCTCTAAGCAGTTATTCGAACTGGTTCCCAAGCTCCGGCTTGGGAACCCTTGTCTTGCAAGCTCCTGCTTGGCCGTTCTTCGGGGAGCTGGAGCTTCAAAAAAACCCATTCCCAAGCAGGAGCTTGGGAACGAGCAAACCTGAGTACGGCTGGAGGAAATTATGAGCAAAAAAAAACGGCAACTTATTCTATCGACCTTTGTGCAACTCTACGGAACCCATGCCAATGCGTGGCGACGGCCCGAAACGCAGGCCGGTGGCAACCCCGACTTTAACCAGTGGGCGGATACCGTGAAGTTGCTGGAGCGGGGCAAGTTCGATATCGCCTTCTTTGCCGATTTCGTCGGCAATGGCGGCGATGACATCGAGCGGATTGGGCGGCAACCACGCGGCGGCGGCTTTGAACCGTTGACCTTGACAGCGGCTTTGGCGCACGTCACCCGGCACATTGGGCTAGTGGCGACAGTGAACACCAATTTCAACGAACCTTACAACGTCGCCCGCCGCTTTGCCTCGCTAGACCATTTGACCGGCGGTCGCATCGGCTGGAACATTGTCTCGTCACTGTCAGAAGGCGCGGCAAAAAGCTTCGGGGTGGACAATCCGTTGGATCATTCCGGGCGCTACGAGCGAGCGGCGGAATTCATCGAAGTATCCAAGTTACTGTGGGATACTTGGGACGACGGGGCCTTCGACCACCCTAATAAAGACACCGGCCAGTTCCTCGATTCGGGCAGCGTCCACCCGATCCATCACCATGGCAAGCATTTTAGCGTGGACACCCTGCTCGACATCGCACGGCCCATTCAAGGCTATCCGGTGTTTTTCCAAGCAGGCAACTCCGACACCGGGCGCGAATTCGCGGCGCAACATGCGGAGTTGATCTACGCCGCTGCGCAAACCATCGAAGAGGCTCAAGCCTATTACAAGGATGTGAAGGATCGTGCAGCCAAATATGGGCGAGAAACTGATGATGTCCGCGTCATCCCCGGCCTGTTTTACCACATCGGTTCCTCGCGCCAGGAAGCCGAGGAAAAATACCAGTCTTACCGGGAGTCTTACGACCTATCCGGCAGGCGGAATCTATTTGGCATCGACCTATCCGAACACCCGCTGGATGGCCCGTTGCCGGAAAACCTGCCCGAACCGTCGAACGGCATAGGCCGGTGGCGGCAGGCCGTTGCCCTCGCCCGTCGGGAAAACCTCAGCATCCGGGAACTGATCCTGCGCTTTAGCATCGTCCAAGGCCATCGCATCGTAGTGGGCACGCCGGTAGACATTGCCGACCAGATTGAAGACTGGTTTGTCAATGGCGCGGCGGATGGCTTTAACCTGAAACCCACTTTCTTGCCTGATTCCTTGGAAGATTTCATCAACTTGGTCGTGCCTGAACTGCAAAAGCGCGGCATCTTCCGCACCGAATACGAGGGCAAGACCCTACGCGAGAATTTGGGCTTGAAACGTCCGGCCAACCAACATTTACAAGCCAAACTGGCTAAGGCGGCTTAGATTTATTATTTGCACTGGTTTCCAAGCTCCATATATTGTCGTTAAACACAAGTATTGGGGTACGTCATTCCGGCAGGGATTGCCGGAATCCAGATTACAGGGATGTAAATCTGCGGGTTGGTACATTGCCTTAATCAAGCATCTGCGCAACTTGCAAGTTACCATCCATTTTAACGGCTTATTCAGGAAATCCCATGTCCTCGTTTTTTTACCGTGCTTCCGTCCCCGTCTTCATCCGCACCCTCAACAGCTTGGGGGCTTTCTTTGAAAAAGGCGTCGCCCATGCCGAGGCGGCGAATTTCGATGTGGGTGTGCTGCTGAATGCCCGCCTATATCCCGACATGCATCCGTTTTATCGCCAGATCAAGATCGCCACCGACACTGCCACCGGGGTTGTCGCCCGCTTGGCAGGCCAGGAGCCGCCTGTGCTGGGTCATGAGGAAGTGACCGTCGAAGCGATTAAAGCGCGAATCTCGGCTGCCATCGCCTATCTGGAAACCATTGATGCCGCGCAACTGGACGGTGCCGAAGAACGCACCATTGAAGTCACACGGCGCGACCAGACCGTGACTTGGCTGGGCCTAGATTACTTCTTCGACTATGGCCTACCGAATGTGTTTTTCCATGTCACCACCGCCTACGCCATCCTTCGCCACAATGGCGTGCCTGTCGGCAAGCGGGATTTTTTGGGAGTCTGAATTTTGGAATGCGGCGACGAGTCGCCGCATTGGTTATTATTCATACGTCAATATTGACGTACGAAATATTTAACGTATGATCAGACGATAAAGCCGTCTGCCCACAGGGCTACCCCCGCTCCCGTAACCACCGCAGCAACAATGGCACCCGCAGGACAAGGGCGCAATAGCGGCCCTAACAGCTACCCTCAAACGTTTCTATCAGGGTTACAAACCCCGGTCGGCTTTGTTATGATCCTTTGTAAACTTCCAGCACCGCCAACCCAGTCTCAATCCTCCGCACACACCATTCGGCATCATTGCTTGACCAAGACTTTTCCTCAATCAGCCACACCTTGAGCAAATCGAGATCAATCCGTTTGCGGGAATATCTTGAGATGCCGCAAATAAACTGATCCAGTCTTCTTATGTCACACGGGTGGTAACTGGTTGGATGGAGGTTAAGATAACGCTCAAACAAGGTTCTTAAAGTAGTGCCGGGTATTAGGTCTTGTAGGCGCACAGTATCCGATGTGCTGGTCACGGTGATTGCCAGACTGTTTAGTCTAGCATATTTCCTTAGGCCACCGGCAAATTCTCTTGAAAGCGCATTGTAATCGACTAACGGGATTTGTGGGGCATCGCGGGGAACGATATTCGCAATGTAGAAAGTGTTGCCTCTTTTTTTAGTGATGGCAATAGCAGGGTGGTAAAGATTGTTTTCTTTTAGCACGGCGCAGGACGCTTCTCCAACCGCCGTGGCATAAATCTGTGATTGTTCTTCAAGATACTGAAAACCAAGCGTTTCCTCTGCAAAGCACCGGATGATATCAATCAAATCCTGGTCAGGATGGGGAGATTTGATCTCGACTTCGACAAAAGTTTTTACGCTCATTGGTCTATTTTCTACCCTAAGAGTGGGGCAACAGGGTTCCCTCTCAGTGTGCGGAATGGGAACAAGAAAATTAATACTCAGCCGCAAGCAACCACTCGAAAGCCGATGTCGCACCAGTAGTGGCCTTCTAGATGAGAATAAAGATCGGCTGGCAGATCGCATATCTGACGGATAGTCACCCCAAGAACCACCCCGTAGGAACAAGGGCGCAATAGCGGTACTCCGCGTATTGCGCCCTTTAAGGCCCTTGTGTATAACGATGAGAGCCGGAGCTTGGGAACGAGAAAATAAAATCATTACTTGTATTTTTACACTGGACAAAACGGCCCATTTTGCCTCATATTATGCTGGTCAATGGGAACACTCTCCTTCTGGAGCCATAGCACAACATATCTAAAATGAACAATCAACTATCAGATAAAGCTTATTTTGTGTTGAATGGTTTGCTTTTGCCTATCGTAATCGCCGTATTGGCTACTTTTCAAATTGCCAAGGCAGAAGATTATGTTTGCAATGCTTTTGAAATTACCAAGACGGCCCCTGAACTGGATGCTATCCATAATAAGTATGATGAAGCAAAAAAAGGAAGCAAAGAAAAAGAAAAAGAAAAATTGAAAAATCAATTTTTTGAAAAGCTGGAGTCTAAAGTCAGAGAAAAATGCCAGCAGGGTGATGTTATTTTCTTCGGTTCCGCTAATATAAATCTTGAACATTACGGTGAAATGGCCGAATTATTGTGCGACTATAACAAAACAATTACTGGAGACGGGGCTTCTGGATCATGTGTATTAGCCCCTCATCGCGGAATCCGCCCGTTACAATAACGCGAAGCCCGTAGGTCGGGTTAGGCGCACATATAAAGATTCTGCCCGGTTATGGCTAAGCCTGTGTGCGCCGTAACCCGACACGGGGCCGGTTGGCGGGTTACGGTGCGCTCAGAGTCAACCCAAGCGTAAAGTTGGGTGGTATGCGCACCTAACCCGCCCTACTCCAAGGGCCGTATACCGCAATAGCTATCAACTTATCGCGTATGGGATGCAAACGTGACCGATGCGCCTCGTTCCTCGGCGCATCCTACAAGCTAGACCGACACTTCTATATTACGCGAATCGCATGAAATTCACTTGGAATCAGGTCAAAGCAACAAGAAACCGGCAAAAGTATGAATCCTGAAGAACTTGAAGATGATTTGCTACCCGAATACGAATTTGATTTTTCTAAGGCAGTGCGGGGAAAATATTACCGGCAGTACATTGAAAGCACAAATGTCGTCGTCCTAGACCCTGATGTTGCCGCCGCTTTTCAGAATTCAGAAGCAGTCAATAAAGCGCTAAGGGCAATGCTCCGATTTGCTGAACAAACATCTAGCCTAACCAGCCACTGAAATTATGAATATCGAATGAGATTGACATGAAATCAACGGTATATTTAGACACCACGATTCCCAGCTATCTGTTTGATGAGCGCGATAGCATCAGTCTGCATATTGAGGTCACTAAAAAAACGTAAACACATTCGAGTGATAAACGCCCGGTTGAACCTGCCAACGCCGGAAATTGTCACTCCATTGGAGTTATTTTCGGAGGAGCCTTATTAATGACAACGAACTATTGCTTGAAAAATACCGTACCCAAAAGATATTAGACGACATGGCCGGACATGATCTTGCCAAATACGTAGTAGATACCCATTGCAGAATAGAAGCCTTATCGGCCCGATTCGGGTTAAACTTGAAATATGGAACACCGACTGGGGTCGAAAAAAATGCGGATTCAGGGCAATAGGAAAAGATGAAATCCGTATAATCAGCGCCAGACCCGCCACTGCACACGAGAGGAAAAAGTATGAATCCTGAACCATATTGGAATTTTTATGCCTAGCTGCTGCAAACAAGTCAGGGAATTTGTCGATTTCGGCAAACATTTACACGGTAAACTTAAAGAACTCTATGACGATCTCAACGAACACGCCCAATTGGAGCGGGTGAAAATGTTGCTTGATTTTTTGAGTCGGCATGAGCATCACATGGAAGAGTCCCTAGCCCGCTTCGAGAAGGAATCACGGCGTGGCATCCTTGAGGCTTGGCTGGAATACTCCCCCGGTTTGGATGTGGAAGCGGCAATGAATAAATTTCATCTGCCGGAAAATCCAACTTCCGATGAGATTATCCAAATTGCGTTGGATTTCGACGATACCTTGGTAAACCTTTACAAAGAAGTCGCCGAGAAGGCGAACGACTCCCAAACAAAGGCGGTGTTCAAGAACCTGTTGCAATTGGAGGAAAAGGAAAAAATCCAAGTGGCGCGGGCGGCGATGATGCTATGGGATATGTAATCCTAAAAACGGCAGTTGGAATGTAGAAAAAACCGTTCGTGCTGAGCGAAGTCGGAGCATGAACGGGTTTCTCTGTATTCACCAATTGGGTGCGGCCTCAAAGTCCGTTCACCCTTCGACTGCTCGACAGGCTCGCAGCTCAGGGCGAACGGGCTTTGGGGACAATCAACTGCCATTTTTAGGGTAATGTGTTCAGCGCTTAAAACCTAAGATGACCACGCCAGCACCGACTAGGGAGATGCCCAGCCATTCCCTGGCACTAGGCCGTTCGCCGAGGAATATCACAGCGAAAATGGCCACAAGGACTAGGCTGAGTTTATCGACCGGGGCGACTTTGGATGCCTCGCCGATACTCAGGGCGCGAAAATAGCAAATCCAGGAAGCCCCGGTTGCCAAACCGGACAAGACTAGAAACCCCAGAGTTTTCGGCGATAAATTCAGCGGATTGGTCCACTTCCCCATCACGCCGACCAAGGCACCCAACACCACCACGATGACAAAGGTGCGCAACAGTGTGGCGAAATCAGAATCGACACCCACTAGCCCAAGTTTCGCAAAAATGGCGGTGAGCGCGGCAAACACGGCGGACAGCAAAGCCCAGTAAAACCAGCCATTGTAGGCTGCGATGGTTTCAAGTATTGATGGCATGATTGTTAATATCTCACAGCGTTTTCAACATCAGCGGCGACGAGTCGCCGCACTCCACAAACCCTTAGCCTATAATCCTTTAAATAATGCGTTGCAGCACATCGGCACGGTCAAAATAGCGATGCTTGATGACGGCGGCAACATGGATGGCGACCAAACCTAACAAGGTGTAAGCCAGTACGGTGTGGACATAGCCAGGCGCATTGCCTATGCCCTCAACAGTGGGGAACAGCTTCACCAATGGTAGCCCAAATAGTTTAACGGGCCGGCCATGCAGATTGGAATCCGCCCAGCCGACTAAGGGTGTGACAACCATCAATGCGTAAAGCACACAGTGGCCCCAGTACGCTAATTTTATTTCCCAGCCTTGCAGGTTAGATGGTAAAGGCGGCAGCGCGGAACGCAGGCGCACCGTCAAGCGAAGGGCAAGCAGGATGATGGCGATCACCCCCACTGATTTGTGCAAGTTGAACAAATCGCGCCGCAGAGGGTCATCCTTGCCCAAATCCACCATGATGGGTCCGGTGATGAACAGAAAGGTAAATACGGTGGCGGCGGACCAATGCAGGACACGCAACAGTGCGGGGTATTTTTCAATCAATTTGGGATTAGATTCGCTCATGCTCTGGGCCTATTGGGTTTGCATAGGGGCGCACAATTTTGAGTGCGCCCCGGTCAAAGTTTCGATCAGGTCAAGCTTTCCAAGCGATAGCCTATTTTCAACACCACCTGAAAATGACCAATCTTCCCCTCGGAAATATGACCACGGGTTTCGACGACTTCAAACCAATCAAGCCGCTTGCCGCTCTCGGCCAGCTTGGCGATGGCGTTTTGGATGGCTTCATCGCTACTGTTTTTGGATGAACCTACAATGTTGACAATTTTGTAAACGTGATCTGACATGGCGACACTCCTATGATAAATATGTAGTTAAGGTAAAAAAGTAATGGGTAGGGGATTTCTCATTCCGCCCAGGCAAAGGCAAAGCGTCCATCGGATACAAGGGAGGACAAGGGCAATCGGTCCGATGGCTGGTTGGCGGATTGTAGAAGTTCAGGCAATGCCGATTTGTCGGCGGGTTTGCCCACGGCTTTTGTTGACCAGCGCGAGATGAAAACTGGTTCAATGTCATGGGACGGGGTGCGGGAAGTTTGCTTAGTCATAAAATCTCCTAGGGTAATTCGTCAAAAGAACCGTGGCTACTGGCATGTAACCGGGCATAAAGACCGCCCTTGACGAGCAGTTGCGCATGGCTGCCTTGTTCTACAATGCGTCCATGGTCAAGGACCACAATCAAATCCGCATCGCGTATCGTCGCCAGACGGTGGGCGATCACTAGGCTAGTGCGGCCTTTCAACAATTTCTTCAACGCTTGCTGAATATCGCGTTCGGTGAAGCTGTCGATGTTGGCAGTGGCTTCATCCAGAATGAGAATTTTCGGATCGGCCAGCAGTGCACGGGCGAAACTGAGCAATTGCCGTTGGCCTATGGACAGGTTCCTTCCCCGTTGGCCTAACAAAGTGTCGTAGCCTGCGGGCATGCGTTCTATGAAGCCATGGGCGCTGACCGCTTTGGCTGCTGTGACCACGTCTTCCCGACTGGCATCGGGAACGCCGTAGCGGATGTTGTCGAAAATCGTGCCGCTAAACAGGAAGGGTTCCTGCAAAACCATGCTGATGGTGTGTCCCAGCGAGTCCTGCGTCACATCGCGCACATCCACACCGCCCACCAACACCGCACCTTGCCATACATCATAAAACCGGTGGGTCAGTGCGGTGATGCTAGTCTTGCCAGAGCCGGTGGGACCGACCAGCGCCACGGTCTGGTAAGGCTCCACCCACAGTGAGACATCATGCAATACGGGCTGCCCAGGCCGATAGCCAAAGGTCACTTGACGGAATTCGATGGACGGCTCTTGATCTTTCAGTTTGATGGCAGCGGGTTTGTCACGAATCGCCACCGGCACGTCCAGCACATCAAAGATGCGATGCCCTGCGGCCATGGCACTTTGCATCGTGGTGTACTGCATGGACAGGGTGCGGATGGGGTCGAAAAATCGCTGGACATAGAAGATGTAGGCCACCATGACACCCACTCCCAACTCGCCCGTCAGCACTTTGTCACCACCGACGATGACGACGATGCCCATGGCAACCCCGGTCAAAATATCGACAGCGGGGACCATAATTTGAGAGGCTTGGGACGATGCGATTTGGGCATCCAGATTCTCCCGCGCCCTTACCCGGTAACGGTCAAAATTGACGGCTTCACGCCGGTTTTCCTGCACGGTGCGGATGCCGTTGATATTTTCAGCCAAGGCCGCGTTGGCGCTGGAGGAAGCTTCCCTGGCACGGCGGAATTTTGGCCTCGCCCAAGGAATCCAAACGGCGCGGACCAACACTAGGACGGGCAAAACGCTCAAGGTCAACAGACCGAGCCGCAAATCCATCCACAGCAAAACGGCAATGATACCCAGTAGCAGGAAGAAATCGCCGATGGCCGAAACCGAGTTTTCCATGAATTCCTGCAAGGCATTCACATCGCTTTGCAAACGGGCCATTAGCCGCCCGACTTGGGTTTGATCGAGGAAAGACAGCGACACGTCCTGCAAATGGGCAAACATGGCGCGGCGCAAATCGAAAATGACCCGTTGTGCCAAACGCGCTGAAATGGATTCTTGCAAATAGCCCAACACCCCGTTGAGCGCAATCAGCAAAGCAAATCCGGTCATCACGGCATACAAGGGAAATTCAGAATGGCCAACCGTGCTGTCCACTGCGTAGCGAACCGTCAAAGGAATGCTGACTTGGACAGCGGTCGCCAAGGCAACGGCAAGCAAAGCCCCCGCCAATATGCGGCGGTAAGGGCGGACAAAGCCAAACAAGCGGCGCACGACACCCGTATCAAAACGCGTCAGGGCATCATCGCCAAAATCGTGGTGACGACCGACTCCAAAGCCTCCCCCATGACCGCCACCGCCATCACCTCGCATCGCGTTCATCGGTCAAGTTCCATGGTAGCCGCTCGTTTTATACACAAATCCGTCCGCGCAGGGATATTTCGCGTTAGAATAACCGATTCACCATCGTTGACGGGAAAAGATATCCCAAGCAAAGCTCGCAAAGGCGCAAAGAAGAGAGCTTTTCTTGGCGTCTTTGCGCCTTTGCGTGAGACTCTCTTTTTCTTTCTTAATGTGTTCATCAGGCCACCTCCAATTCGGGGTTTTTCTTAGCCTTTCTTGTCGGCGTGGTTTTGGCAACGGGCAGGCTTTGCAGTGCCCATAGGTCGGCGTAGACACCCCCTTGCTGCAACAGATCGGCATGGGTTCCCCTTTGGATGATCCTGCCCTCGTCCAAGACCAGGATTTCGTCGGCATGCAGCAGCGAGCTGAGCCGGTGAGCTATGATGATAGTGCCTCGGTTGCGTACCGCTGTGCGCAACGAGGATCGCACCCGTTGTTCGGTGGTCGTATCGATGGCGGCGGTGGAATCATCCAATACCATGATGGCCCTACCCGCCAGCAATCCACGGGCAATGGACATGCGTTGGCGCTGTCCCCCAGATAAGGCCACGCCACGCTCGCCGACGCGAGTGGCATAGCCATCAGGCAGTCCGGCAACATGGTCGTGAATCTGCGCGATGGAGGCAGCCTCCACTACACGCTGTTCTTCGGCCCAAGGTTCGGCATAGGCTACATTGTCATGCACCGAGACATCGAATAGGAAAATCTCCTGCTGCACCAAGCCCACTGCGCGGCGTAGGGAATCCAGCGTCATAGAGCGAATGTCCTGCCCGTCTAGGGTAATCCTGCCCCCCGTGACATCGTAAAAACGCGGGATCAAATGGGCCAAGGTCGATTTGCCACTGCCGGGGGGGCCGACGATGCCCAAGGTTTTCCCTGGACCCACCTCAAAGCTGATGCCGGAGAGTATTTTTCTTCCGCCAGGGCTGCTGTCATAGGCAAAATCCACAGCCTCAAAGCGCAACACGCCTTCACCCGGCACCCAGTCCCGTGCGTTTGGATCGTCCTGTATGGACGGCACTGCATCCAGCACTTCATACAGCCGCGTTCCCGCCGATGCCGCCCTCGAACTGGAATTGACAATCATGCCCACTTGGCGGATCGGCTGCTGCAACAGGGTCATGAAGGTTAAAAACTCAGTCAACATACCCACTGTCATGACACCTTGACTAACCCTTTGACCTCCTATCCACAGCACTAACCCCATGGCGGTGTAAAAGGCGAAATTCATCATGCTCATCGAACCCATGCGGATGGTGATGCGGCGATTAGCCAAGCGTAAAGCCGCTTGTGCGGTCTGGTCGAATTTTGCCAACTCCAAGTTTTTGCAGGCGAAGGCACGGACAACCCGGACACCTTGGAGGTTTTCCTCCATGGTCAAGGTCAGATCGGACATGAGTTGTTGCAAGCGCTGCCAACTCAAACGCAACAATAAGCCCATGCGAGTGGCCCTCCAAGCCACGAAAGGCACAAAACTGAGGGCAATGAGGCCCAGATTCATATCCATGCCTAACAGCCGCCATGCACCGAAGCTTACCAATAGCAGCAAGACCACGGCCCGCAAAAAGCCGGATTCAAGAAAGGCACGGACCCCCTCTAAATCCAACATTCCCCGCGAAATTAGATCGCCGGAATGATTTACATCGTGGAAGCCAAAGCTCAGCCGCTGGAGTTTTTCAAAAAAGGCCAGACGCAAATCGTAACCCACCCGCTGGGCGACGACCTCCCCCCAATACCCTTGTAAGCCCGTCAACGTGCCGCGCAAGGCACAGGCGACGACAATCATCAAGGCGGTGGCGAGCAAGGCCGCACGGGGGCTGGTGGAATGGGCATGGCCGTCGATGATGAGTTGGAAAGCTTGTTGAGTGGCTTCCCCAAATAAAGTGGGTGTCAGTTGCAAAAAGGCTGTTCGGGTTTCTTCCGGGTGGGTGTGACCGTCGATTAGCAAATGGTGGGCTTGGTCCACCGCCCGTCCCAGCAAACGCGGGGTGATTAAATTGAACATAGCGGAGGCGATGGCGCAAGACAGCGCAAAAAACCATTGCCAAGGATAGCGAAAGCTCAAGCGTGTCAACCGCCCCAGCACACGCGGCATGGCTTTGAGGTTAAGCTTGCTTAAGTCTAGGTCTAGGTTGGTGTTGGTGTTTTGAGGGGGGGTGGCACTCATTTTGGTCGGGTCATCACTATTAATTCTCGCATAAGGATAGGGCCGAAAACGGCTTCCTTGTTTCTGCTCGTTCCCAAGCTCCAGCTTGGGAATGCGGTCTTTGAAGCTCCAGCTTCCCGAGCAACAATCAACAAAGCAAGCTGGAGCTTGTAAGTCATGGGTTCCCAAGCAGGAGCTTGGGAACCAGCCAAGCTCCAACTCTCGCCGTTATACACAAATGTTGGAGGCCCGTCATTCCGGCAGGGATTGCCGGAATCCAGTCCACAGGGATGTGAAACTGTGGGCTGGAAATTACCAGAACCAAACACTTGCTCAGCGACGAGTTGCCCTCCATGGCTTCTGGATGTATTCGGGACATCCATGTCCCCGAACCCTTCGGGCGGCGAAGCCGTGCAAATCGGCTGTCCTGCCGATTTGTCCGGCAATCCCTGCCGGAATGACGGATTCTATTTTACCTCCTACCCTACGCCATCCCGGCTACAGCTTTGTATACAGCGTTTTCATCTTTAACATATCACTAAATAGCGGATATGCACTTGTCCCTTCATTTAAGCCACATGTCCTGCGCTACCCCATTCGCTATCAAGTAATTATTAGAGGTTGAAAACGCTGTGGTTATCTGTCAGTCGGCGGCACCAACCCTAATTCCAAAGCTTGCTGGTACAAACCGCCCATGTTCCACTGCTGTTTCCAAACACCCGGACCCAAATCCCTAGACCCGCCTATAGACTCGGCGAGGATTTGCAGCCGTGCCCCTTCTTCCAAGATCAAAATATATTCGGCCAGTTCGCGCAGGCCTTTCTTGCCCCACACCGTCGAACCGCCATTGGCTTCGAGGATGGCTTGGGTGTGTGGGTTTTCTTGAATACGGTCGAGGATGAAATCCACCTCCTGCTGCCTACGGTCGATGTAAACCGGGATTTCCTTGAACAGCTTGAAGCGGATCACCGGGACATAATGGATGGGCAAGCTGCGATGGGTCTGCGCCCAAGCGCCTAGATGCGGGCTATGCACATGGGAAATGGTCGTGACATCCGCATGCTGCTGGAATAGTTTCAAATAACGGCCCGCCCCGCCGTTGCCTTTGCCTAGATAAACGGTTCCGTCGAAGCCAACCACGGTTGGGGTGACTTCTTTGCCGGGGTTGAACGGCCCTGGGTAATTGACGATCACCAACTTTTCCTCGTTGGGCACCCGCTCGACGAAGCCTACGGTGCCTTGGGCAGTGGTGGTGCCGGTTTCACGGAATACTTTGAACGCCAACTTGGCATCTTCGGTGGTTTTTTCCACAAACGCCCGGATTTCCGGTGTCAATGTGGGAAGGTTTGTGACTGGGACTGACATGTTGTTTACCTGCAAAGTTATAGTTGA
>QJPH01000559.1 GCA_003242955.1 Candidatus Methylumidiphilus alinenensis | reverse complement strand
TAAACGAAGATTGAAACAAACGCTGTCGAGTTCCAACTTGCCAGCTTCGATCTTGGAAAAATCGAGAATGCTATTGATGATCGCCAACAAGGCATCAGCCGAGCCAGCCGCCGTATTGGCAAACTCCAATTGTTCGCTATCCAGCGGAGTCCGCCGCAAAAGTTCCAGCATACCCAAAATGCCGTTCATCGGCGTACGGATTTCGTGGCTCATATTGCCAAGAAACTCGCTTTTTTGGCGGGAGGCATCCAACGCGGCATCACGGGCTTGCTCGATCATTTTCCGCGAGTGGTCTCTGAGGATGGCAAGTCCCATCGTTTCGCCGATTTGCTTCAAAATCTCGATCCGTTCTGGGCTTCGTAGCGGATGCGGCTCGGTGTAAAGGAACATCACGCCGAGTATGTCTTCGCCCGATGCAAGCGGAATAATATAGTGACCGTGTTTTACCGTGCCGACAAACTGTTGCTCGTGTCGGGGATCGCAGAAACAGTCATCAGAAACCAACACTTCGCCGGAAACCGCCACCCGTCCGCACAAACACGCACCCAACGGCACTTGGTCTTCGCATCGGAGGAACTCTTCACTGAATTCTCCTTGATGGACGAACAATTCAAGGTCTGTGTCATCAGGGTTGCGAAGGAAAATGCCCCCCTTATTCTGTAAATATAAATAAGGCAATTCAAACAGCCTTGCCAGAACCTTGGTAAAGCGTCCTTTCAGCGATACCGATTGGTTAAGAATTTCCACGACAGCCAACCGGGCTTGGGTATCCAATTGGACCAAAGCGAGATGCTCCTCTCGTGCGACCTCCTCGCTGATATCCCGCTGGATGGACACATAGCCAAGATTCAGGCCGGAGTCATCTCTTATCGGCGTGATTGTCACATCGGCCCAGTATAGCAAGGGGTCGGATTGCATGGAGTCGGGCGTGACCAAGTCTTCCTTGCGGCGGCGGGGCAAGTGGGTTTGCCAATCCTCGGCTATGGCACTTGTCTTTAATGCATTGTCTACCTGCTCTTTGCGCCGGTTGAGCAATCGTCCCCGCCACGACTCGCCACTACAAAGCGTTTCCCATAAGTTATGGTAAACCGCAGTCGAGGTTCTGCCGCTTTCCAGTATGCTGGCTGTCTTTCCCGGCAATTCGTCGGCTTTCCAGCCAGTGAATCGGCAAAACGCCGGGTTGGCATATTCGATCCGGCCCTCCTTGTCGGTCAAAAAAATCATGTCGGCACTGGCCTCGGTGGCCATCCGCAGCCGCAGTATCTCATGCTCTCTGGCCTTGCTTTCCGTTATGTCGGTCCATGACCCAATAATCGCCCGGACAGTGCCATCACCCGAGCGAACAACTCTAGAATTGTCACAAATCCAGCGATATTTTCCTTCAGCAGACAGAAATCGGTATTCGACCCTAACGTTTCCTCTCTCCATCAGGCGTTGCATTAAATCCTTGACGACGATCCGGTCCATGGGGTGAAGATGAAGAAACCAGAAATTGCGTTCCGCCAACATGGTGGCAGGTTCATAGCCCACGACATTGAAGGCGTTGCCACTGATGAAGGTGCATTGTGCCAAGTCATCCAGATTCTCATTGGCATAGATGACGGAGGGGGAAGCATTCAAAATCCATTTTAATCGTTCGCCCAGAGTCTCCGTGCGTATTTGAATGTTTTTGAGATCGTTGATTTCCCGCCTCACCGCCACATATTGATAAGGGTTGCCCTGTAAGTCTAAAAATGGAATGATGGTCGTGTCAACCCAGTAATGACTGCCGTCTTTGGCGCGGTTTCTGAATTCGCCTTGCCACACGTTCCCTTGTGTAATCGTCAGCCACATATCTTTTATGTATTGGTGGTCATGATAACCAGAGTTGATAATGCGATGGTTTTGGCCTAGCAATTCATTTTGGGAATAACCTGAAACCCGGCAGAATTTTTCATTGGCAAAAATGATTTTGCCGGTGACATCGGCAATGCTGACCAAAGCATGCTCGTCCAAGGCCCGTTTCAAATCCGCATTCAAACGCTGCCCATGGTCAAAACGGGTGCGTTCCTCTGACAACTGCACGTAAAGCGTCTTGGCCGAGGCGAACCAGAACAATAAGGTGGCGGTCACCGAGATGGACGATGTTATCAGCACCGTCTCCATCCAAAAAGGCAAATTCAAGCCAAAACGCTCGGCCAAATGCAGCCACAAGATAATCGCCACCCCCATGAGTCCGGTTGCGGCTGTGACACCCAACAAGCTCGTCATGACGGCATGGACAACCCGATGACCGGGTACTATGGCATTAGGCGGGGGGGATTTCATCGACGCGTTTCGGTGAATTCACAGCCCACGGATTTTTTCCGCCTGCTCCTTTAATTGTCCCAGGCCCGAACGCATTTCAGCCAGCCTAACCTGTTCCTTTTCCACTACTTGCGGGGGGGCCTTACCGATGAAGGAGGGGTCTTGAAGCTTGGCCTCCACTCGCGGCAGGTCTTTCTCAATGCGTTGAATCTCCTTCGCAAGCCGAGTCAGTTCTGCATCCTTGTCGATCAAACCCTTCATCGGAATCAGGATGCGCATGTCACCGAGCAATGCAATCGCCGATTCAGGTGCTTCATCTGATTTTTCCAGCCAGACAATCTCTTCAATCCGCCCCACTTTGGTTAGCAGCTCGCGGCTATTCTCCATCCATTGTTGGTCTTGGGGATGGCCGTTTTGCAACAACACCGGCAAGGGCTTGCCGGGGGGAATATTCATTTCGCCCCGGATGCGGCGCACCCCGAGGATGAAACCCTTCACCCATTCCATCTCTTCCTCGGCGGCTTGATCGATCAGCCCCGTTTCCCCCATCGGGTATGGCTGGTTCATGATGGTCGGGCCTTCCTTGCCCCCCAAGGGTGCTACGCGTTGCCAGATTTCTTCGGTGATGAATGGCATCAGAGGATGGGCCAAACGTAGCACCCCCTCCAGAACCCGCACTAAGGTCTGCCGGGTACCCCTCTGTTTAGACTCGTCGTCATTTAACAAACTTACTTTGGCCGCTTCCAAGTACCAGTCACAATATTCATTCCAAACGAAGTCGTAGATTGTTTGGGCTGCCAGATCAAGGCGATAGGTTTCAATGGATTCACGGGCCGCGAGTATGGTTGCATGCATCCGGCTTTGAATCCAGCGGTCGGGTAAACTGTAAACACGGGGAAGATCGTTAAGACCAGTATCCTGCCCCTCCGTATTCATCAGCACATAGCGGGCGGCATTCCATAGCTTGTTGCAGAAATTGCGGTAGCCTTCGACCCGTCCCATATCAAACTTGATGTCACGTCCAGTGGAAGCCAAGGAGGCGAAGGTGAAGCGCAAGGCATCGCAACCGTAGGCGGATATTCCATTCGGAAACTCCTTACGGGTACGCGCTTCGATTTTTTGCGCCATTTGCGGTTGCATCAGGCCAGCGATGCGCTTGGCAATCAAACTTTCCAAACTGATACCGTCGATAATGTCCAAGGGGTCTAACACATTGCCCTTGGACTTGGACATTTTTTGGCCTTCCGCGTCTCGAACCAGTCCATGCACATAGACAGTTTTGAATGGAACCTGGGGGCTTCCATCCGGGTGTTTTACCAAATGCATGGTCATCATTATCATCCTCGCCACCCAGAAAAAAATGATGTCAAAACCGGTGACTAGCAAATCAGTCGGGTGGAAGGTTTTCAATTCCGGTGTTTCTTGAGGCCAGCCCAATGTGGAAAATGTCCAAAGCCCGGATGAAAACCATGTGTCCAGAACGTCCTCGTCTTGGCGAAGTTCCTCACCGGACACCAGACTGTATTTTTCGCGCACCTCGGCTTCGTTGCGGCCCACATACACGTTGCCGTGGACATCATACCAAGCGGGTATCCTGTGGCCCCACCACAACTGCCGGGAGATGCACCAATCTTGGATATCGCGCATCCAAGAAAAGTACAGGTTCTCATATTGCTGAGGCACGAAACGGATGCGCCCATCCTCCACCGCTTCTATGGCGGGTTTTGCCAGCACTTTGGCGTTGACATACCACTGGTCGGTAAGCCAAGGTTCGACGATCACGCCGGACCGGTCGCCACGTGGGACTTTCAAGATATGCGGATCAATCTTTTCCAGCAAACCCAAACTTTCAAGCTCGGCGACGATCTGTTTGCGCGCTTCGAATCGATCCAGACCGGCATAGGCTTTTGGTGCCAACTCACCATGAGCAGCGGCGTAGCCTTCAAAGGTCAACACGGTGAACTCGTGCAAGATGTGCGCATCCCGATCCAATACATTGATTAGCGGCAAATTATGCCGCTTTCCCACTTCATAGTCGTTGAAATCGTGGGCCGGGGTGATTTTCACACAGCCGGTGCCAAATTCAGGGTCTACATAGTCGTCGGCGATGATGGGAATTTGCCGGCCAGCGACAGGCAGGTCAACTGTCTTGCCAATCAGATGTTGATACCTAGGGTCCTCGGGGTGGACCGCCACGGCAGTATCGCCCAGCATGGTTTCAGGCCGTGTGGTGGCAACCACTAAATAGCCGGAACCATCGGTTAGGGGATAACGAAGATGCCAAAGAGAACCCTTCTCCTCTTCGCTGGCTACTTCCAAATCGGAAATGGCGGTGTGTAGTTTCGGGTCCCAATTCACCAGACGCTTGCCACGGTAAATCAGCCCATCGTCGTAAAGCCTGACAAACGCTTCCTGAACGGCGCTGGACAGGCCCGCATCCATGGTGAATCGCTCCCGATGCCAATCCACCGACGACCCAAGGCGGCGCAATTGCCGGGTGATGGTTCCACCTGACTCAGCCTTCCATTCCCAGACCCTTTCTAAAAACTTCTCGCGACCGAGATCGTGGCGTGTGACTTGTTGTGCGGCCAGTTGGCGTTCCACCACCATTTGAGTCGCAATGCCCGCGTGATCCGTGCCTACCTGCCACAAGGTGTTGCGTCCATTCATACGTTGATAGCGGACCAAGGCATCCATGACGGTGTTGTTGAAACCGTGGCCCATATGTAGGCTACCGGTGACATTAGGCGGTGGGATCATGATGCAATAAGGCAAACCATGACCCGTGGGGGCAAACCAGCCCTGCCCTTCCCAGTTTTGGTAAGTGCGCTGTTCTATGGCTTCGGGATCGTAAGTTTTTTCCATTTAATTATTCATCCGCTGTTTTCCTCACCAACAACCTAGGGGAGGGGATATCCCTGGAAAGCCGTTTGATGCGGGAATTACTCTGCCACCAATACCCTCCAATCAAAAAACCGACGAATCCACAAGAGGCTATGCTAAGGTAGAGAAGACGCTTCATTTGGGAGACTTCATAAAGTAGATCTCCGCCTGATATTGTGCTTTGGGTGCCGGGCGTGATTTGAAACCTAGGGTGGTCAAGGCGGGATGAGTCGGTCAGTTTGCCTCCTCTGCCTGAGGAGTATTTTTCCAACAATTGCACTTCTCCCTTGAGGTCTTCTAGAATTTTTATTTCCTGTGTACCCACGCTTCCATCGGTGACGTTCTTCTCCAATGTTTTAAGCTTGGTTTCCACCGAATCGGCAACAAACACCGTCATGCGATCCTGTAGTTCTTCAAGCTTTTGGTTGTATTGGCGAATTCTAAGGGTATCGCTGTCCTCCACAGAGGCCAGTTTGACTTGGAATCGTGCTGCCATCTGACTCGTGTTGATCAAAAGATAAAGGCTCACGGCCAACGCCAAGGCCACTACGGCCAACACCCAGTAACGCCAGCGCTGCGATGGCATATCGGGCATCAGATGATCGGGCAATCGATCCCGCAGGATAATATCCCCAACAGGTTGATTGTAGTTTTTATGGTCTTGCATTCTTTATCACCACTGGCAAAATCCGGCTCCTGAGCACTTTGTCGTCAAACGCCACCCCGCTTCGTCTCCTCATGAAACGGGGTAAGCACTATATATTATAAGCGATTCCATGAAAAAAGCCTCGTCGTAACAGCAATTCTCATTTTGAGCCAAGATGATGATTGTGGCACGTCATTCCGGCCGGGATGCCGGCATTCTTGCCAAAATGAGAATTTTGCTGGCATTAGGGTCAATCTCCACGTCGCCTTAGTACCGCTTTTACGTTGCGTCGTTGCGCCTTTGCGTGAGACTTTCTTTTTGCCTCCTTACCCCACTGATTGGCTATTTGCATTGGGCAACAATTTTTTTTACTCACGCAAAGGCGCAACGACGCAACGTTAAGAGCAACGTATTGCAACTTAACCTAGTTTTATCGTTCCCCACGCTCCCTCGCTCGCCGTTATACACAAGTCAGGAAAAGCCGTCATTTCGGCAGGGATGCCGAAATCCAGGCCATGGACGGTAACTGGATGGTTGTGCAAGTGCTTGTTCAGATGGCTTGCCAAGCCTTAGTTTACCGTTCGTGGATGCAAGGGCATCTGTTGTGGCCCACAGTTTGCCATCCTTGGACGCTGGATTTCGGCATCCATGCCGAAATGACGGGCCTTCAACACTTGTGTATAACGACGAGCACTCCCGCGCGGGAACGATACAATTCGCGGAGCGGGTCTGGCAACGGCTTCATCGTTGCCCGACAACCGGAATGTCGGGCGTTCGCCAAAGAGACGCACCCGACCTACACACTAAGGTGATTTCCAATAATGAATCCACCAAAACCGAAATCAATTGTCCACGAAAATCACGAACAATTCCTCCGCAAATCACCTTGCCAAGCTGGAGCTTGGCGTTCCTTCCAGGTGCGCCAAGCCCCAGCTTGGCCTTTGGATGGGATGTTCTTTATTGGATATCACCTAAACCAAACTATATCCCCGCCCGCTCTGCCAACATGATCGCTTTCAAATCGGCCACCGCCCGCTCCAGCCCTACAAACACGGCGCGGGAAATAATCGCGTGGCCGATGTTTAACTCACGCACCATCGGCAGGCGGCAAATTGGCCCGACATTGTGATAATGCAACCCGTGACCAGCGTTGACCCTCAGACCCAAGGCATCTGCTTGCTCCGCCGCCAACCGCAGACGGTTCAGTTCGATTTCCCGCGCCGTTACGCCGTCAGCATCCGCATAATGCCCGGTATGCAGTTCGATCACGGGTGCGCCGGTTTTCGCCGCCGCTTCGATCTGCCTGGGGTCGGCATCTATAAACAATGACACTTCGACTTCCGATTCGCCCAATGCCTGACTGGCGGCACGGACACGATCAAAATTACCGACCACATCCAAGCCACCCTCGGTGGTGAGTTCTTCCCGGCGCTCTGGCACTAGGCAACAGGCGCCAGGACGGACACGACAGGCAATCGCAACCATTTCATCGGTTACCGCCATTTCCAGGTTCAACCGGGTGCTTAGCATCGCCTTCAGCAAGTCAATGTCGCGGTCTTGAATATGTCTGCGGTCCTCGCGCAAGTGAGCGGTAATGCCGTCCGCCCCCCCCTGCTCGGCCAGTAGGGCGGCCTGTATCACTTCGGGGTAACGGGTTCCACGGGCTTGGCGCAGTGTCGCCACATGATCAATGTTTACGCCTAACGATATGGCCTGTTTTTCTTTCATCTTAATCCTAGCCTTACAGGTTTTTTAATGTTAATTGATTACTTTGTTTATCGTTGGCGGCAAAGGGTCGCCCTACGGCCCATATTTTCGCAGTGGGTCGGCAATCCTTTGCCGACATGGATGTACATTACAGCGTTTTCAATATCTGTTCGTTACTTACATATATGCGCCCCATGTCGGCAAAGGGTTGCCGACCTACTGCGTATCAAGGACTGTAGGGCGGCAACCCTTTGCCGCCGACTATTTCAAAACTTAATCAATGTAATCACGATATTAAAAACGCTGTAACTGAGATGGAGAAAACGCAGTAAGGTGATTTCCAATAATGAATCCACCAAAACCGAAATGGATTGTCCACGAAAATCACGAACAATTCCTCCGAAAATATCCTTGCCAAGCTGGGGCTTGGCGTTCCTTCTGGGAGCGCCAAGCCCCAGCTTGGCCTTTGGATGGGATGTTCTTTATTGGATATCACCTAAGTCATCCCGCTTGTGGGATGTACTGTATTTAAATAATGCTCGGCTGTTCACCGGTCTGCCGCCTAGGTAATGGTGGAGTACCCGCCGCAGCAAACGCTTGGCCGATAGGGTTTCCTCCGGCCCGGTTAGAAAGCCATTGCGCAACCCGAGCAAGGCGGCTCCACTAATGGCCCCGTCGCCTGCCTTGCATTCGACTGGGCCTTGTTCAATCCTATAAGCATAGTAAAGGTCAGCCCGGATTTCGTCACCGTTTTCGGCCTCGCAATCCAACAACAGGCCGTATCCAAGTTCCTCCAGCAAGGCCAACTCAAAAAAACGTAAAGTTTCGTCCAAACGCAGGCCGCTTTCCAAGCGCTGCACTGATTGAGTGTAGCAGTCAAAAATCCGCTCATGGGGGTCGAGCGGCGGGAGCAGCTTTACCAGAAGCTCGTTGAGGTAGAACCCGCAAAAAAGGTTTTTTCCGGATAGTTCAAAAATTTTGCCCTGAGCTTCTGCGCCCGTCAAAATTGCCGGTTCCCCGCGAGACGTCCACGTTAGGCTCAAAGGCAAAAACGGCTGTAAAACACCACTTCGCCCTCCTTTGCCTCGCATTGCTCCTTTGGCTATTAGCCTAAATATACCGTGCTCCCGTGAGAATATGTCGAGCAACAGGCTTGTTTCGCGGAAGTTTCGGCGATGGAGTACAAAAGACTCTTTCAGGCTGTAGCGGTCAGACTGCACCCTTCTTCATCCAAAATACAGCATTTTCAACATCATCGTTTTTTATCTAATATTCGAGAGATACGGGAGTATTTAGTTACTTACAAATGTTGCAATTTGATCAGCTGCGGCATTAATTTCCTTTTCATTAACAGCCCGAAGCCGCTGTAAATTAGGAAATAAACTTAGGTTTGCATTTTCGGCAACTATAACCGGCACTATCCTCTTACCTTGTCCCATTGCCATACCCGCTTCTACTAGAACGCTAGGCGACGGATCACCTTCGCCTAGCAATAAGACAACAGCTCTGCTGCTTACTAAAGCATCTTTTACGTGCTGCTCCCATGATTCGCCGGGCAATAGTTTGCAATCATCCCAAGCATCGACCCCCCTGCTGCTTAGTTTTCTTACTAAAGATTTAGCTGCCTCGCTGTCCTTTTGAGCATATGAAATGAAAACTGTATTATTCATACTGATCCATTATTTCGATTCACTCTTTCAGTTAGTTCTACAACATAGCGGTCTACATCGTTCAACTTGATCAAATTTCGTTTCTTCAACTCTACCGGAATGTTGGCTTTCTCTTGAAATTCTGAAGCAGTCATACCAAGCAAGAGTACAATGATAGGAATGCCTTTATACCAAGCTGCTCCAATCTCCAACCATACATAGGGTCGGCTAAGTGCCCATGGGGTAATAAGCACCACCAACTCATTGGCTTTTCGCAAAGCTGACAATATATCACTCTCAAAATTCGCACCGACTGCGATTTGTTCTTCATCCAGAAATGTGTCTGCCCCTGCGTTTCGAAAGTCAAAAGAAAGCTTCTTGGCGATCCAAGTATCTTCGCTACTATGACTTATAAATGTCATGTAATTCATTAGATACCCTTATAATAGGCTCTATACTTTCTCACCCGGAAGCCACGTAGGCTCTAGTATTTCAGCAAAAGCCCAAGGGCAGGACTCAGGCAAACCGTCAAGTTCGACTTCTTTCAATATCGCGCTGATAGCATCGGCCCAAACCCTTTCCCACCAATGGGGGTCTTGCATATCCGGTTTGAGGCTTGGTGTCTCATCCAAGCAGTCAAGGATGGCTTTGCGTTGTTCTTTGATCGTGCGCCGCCAACTATTTCCTTGACGCTCAGGCTGATATTGCCACTTAAGCAGGTGAGCCAATAATACCGACATGCGGTTGCGCAACTCACGCTTTTCACTTTTGCCCACGTCTTCTATTTCCTCGGCAATATGTTCAATGTCCAGCAAGGAAAACTGTCCGGCCCGCAATAGCCTGACTTGTTCCTGCGCCCAGGCAATCACATCTGTTTCATAAGTCACAGTTTCCATAGGTTTACCCGTCTTACTCGTTATAACCCAAACTCTGCATGACACCCTCGTTGTCCGACCAACCTTTCTTCACTTTCACCCAGAGATTCAGGTATACCTTGCGTTCGAACATCTTTTCCATTTCCTCACGCGCCCGCTGACCGACCTTTTTCAATACCTCGCCCTCCTTGCCGATGACGATGGCCTTCTGCCCCTCGCGTTCCACCCAGATTATGGCATGTATCCGCGTCAATTTTTCCTCCTCCTTGTAACTCTCAACTTGTACCGCAATTGCGTGGGGCACTTCCTGACCCAGGCTACGAATAAGTTTTTCCCGGATAATTTCCGCTGCGAAAAAACGCTCCGTCCGGTCAGTGACCTGATCTTCTGGAAAAATAAGCCCGCCCTCCGGCAACAGCCCCATGATTGTTTCTTCCAAACGGTCCAGATTTATATTTTTCAGGGCGGATATGGGGACGATTGCGGCAAATCCAAAACGTTTGGAAGCACTATCCAGAAAGGGCAGTAATGCCTCCTTGTCCTCGCATTGGTCAATTTTATTGATCGCCAAGATAACTGGGCAATTTGCATTGCGCAATTGAGCAAGGACAACTTCGTTTTCCTCATGCCATTTCCAACTATCGACGACCCAAACAATCACGTCCACCCCGGCTAAGGCACTGCTGGCGGTCTTGTTCAGATAGCGGTTCATTGCCTTCTTCTGCTCGGCATGGATTCCTGGAGTATCCACAAATATTGCCTGACCTGCTGGAGTGGTTTTGATTCCATGTATACGGTGACGGGTCGTTTGCGGACGCCGTGAGGTAATACAGATTTTTTGTCCGACAAGATGATTCAACAGCGTGGACTTACCCGCGTTGGGCCTTCCGACTAGGGCGATATATCCGACTTTCATACTTTTATGCCTGTTTCTTCCAGTTTGGCAAGCATATTTTCAGCTGCCTGCTGTTCAGCCTTCTTTCGCGAGGAGCCATCGCCTTCGGCTGTGAGGGACATCAGTTGCACTCTACATTCGATTCGAAAAAATTGATCGTGAGGTTGGCCATCTTGGGACAGGAGGGTGTAAATCGGCAACTCCAAACCCCTGCCCTGCATGAATTCCTGCAAACGGGTCTTGGGGTCCTTTTTCCAGTTATCCAAGGAAAGTCGCTTGATCGAGTCGGAAAACAAATCCAGTATCCAAATCCTTGCAGCGTCCATTCCTTGATCCTTAAGAATCGCCCCCATTATCGCCTCCACCGCATCGGATAAAATTGAATCGCGCCGATACCCGCCACTTTTCAACTCGCCAGAACCAAGGATGAGATAATCCCCTAAGCATAATTGCCGCGCCAATTGTGCCAAGGAACTCTGGTTGACCAAGGTGGCCCTCAGACGGCTTAGAACCCCCTCGTCAGCATCTTTGAATTTTTCGTACAAGCACTCGGCGATGACGAATCCCAGCACCGAATCGCCCAGAAATTCCAATCGTTCATTGTTTTGGCTGTCGGCGCTGCGATGGGTCAATGCCCGTTTAAATATTTGGGGATCGTTGAAACGGATTCCCAGCTTTCTTGCCAACTCCTCCTGTTTTCCGGTCAATTCGCATCACCGACCGTTATAGCATCGTTGAATTTGATCAAGATACTCATGTTGGCGATTAAAGGCCTTTCCACCTCGTAGGCGACTTTTATTGTGATTTCCCCGCCCCTTTTTTCAATAGTAACATTTTCAGCTGTGGAAATTTCGTCAATAGAATTGACTTCCCATCTTTTCTCTAACATCCGCTTGATTTCATCGGGAGACTTTTGAGCAATGTTAATCTCGTTCTTTAAGCCCTCCAAACTGGCTTTGGCTTTAATATGATCCAAGTAAACCGGGATTACTTTCAATGCAGTCAACATAAAAAATCCGACCACTATAAAAACAATCAAGAAACTGAAGAGCGACAAGCCGCCTTGACGAGATTTCATTGAATTCATTGTCCGTTCCTCCAATCGAATAGACACTACTTTATATTATTCCCTATTCGGGAAAAATCAATTGGAAAGCCGTCAAGCTCCCAGTCGAAACTCATCCATCTGAAAAAGGCTCTGCCAACCAGATTACCCTCTGGGACAAACCCCCAAAAACGGCTATCATTGCTATTGTCCCGGTTGTCTCCCATGACAAAATACTGCCCCTCTGGGACAATGATTCCCTCCGGGCGGACAAACCTAGGCTGTTGTGAAGTTTGTCGACCCTCGCGGATCAGTATATCGTGGCTGACAGAGTCCAAATCCTCGGAAAGCAACGCCGCGCCTGTATTATCTTTACCCTTGCCCACGCCTTGGTAAACAGCGAGAAAGGTTTGCTTGACCGGCTTGCCGTTAATGACGATATCCTTGTCAATATACTGGATACGGTCGCCGGGCAATCCAACGACACGCTTGATGTAATCGACGCTAGTGTCATTGGGAAACCGGAAAACCACGATGTCGCCACGTTTTGGCTGTCCATTCTCGATGATCTTTGTATGCAAAACCGGCAAACGCACACCGTATGTGAACTTGTTGACTAGAATGAAATCCCCGATCAGTAGTGTCGGCATCATCGAGCCTGAGGGAATCCTAAAGGGTTCGACCAAAAAAGCGCGCAATAGCAACACGACGAAGATTACCGGGAAAAAAGATTTCGCATACTCAACTGGCCATGGTTCGGTGTGTTCGGTTGCGACTGGAGGGCGAAGCTTAAGATACACAGCCCAGCCGGCCCAAATAAAGCCGGTCAATACACTTGCGGCCACTAGAAAAAATTCAAAATCAAAATCCATCGTTTAATCCTTGTTTACTCGTAGGATGGCGAGAAAAGCATCTTGTGGTATATCGACTTTACCCACCTGTTTCATGCGCTTTTTGCCGGCTTTTTGTTTTTCAAGAAGTTTCTTCTTCCGTGTCGTGTCACCCCCGTAGCACTTCGCCAATACGTTCTTGCTCATGGCCTTGACCGTGGAACGGGCGATGATTTTTGCGCCTATTGCGGCCTGTATAGCCACCTCGAACATCTGCCTAGGAATCAGCTCTTTCATTTTTTCGACTAGGTCGCGGCCCCGGTTTTGGCTAATATCACGGTGTAATATTAAAGAAAGTGCATCAACGCGCTCACCGTTGATCAAAATATCGACTTTCACCAAGGGAGCCGACTGAAATCTTAGAAATTCATAGTCGAAGGAAGCGAATCCTCGGCTTACCGATTTCAAACGGTCAAAAAAATCAAGCACCACCTCGCTCAAAGGCAACTCAAAACTGAGTGCCACTTGACTACCCATAAACTGCATTTTTTTCTGCACACCGCGTTTTTCTATGCAAAGGTTGATGACCGAACCAAGATAGTCTTGTGGCACCAGAATGTTTGCCTGGATTATAGGCTCAAGAATTTCGTCCATTTCGTGCGGGGGTGGCAGCTTGGACGGATTGTCGATCTGGATCGTTTCGCCTTTTGTGGTGATGACTTCGTAGATCACGGTAGGTGCCGAGGTGATCAAATTCAAGTCGTATTCGCGCTCCAAACGCTCTTGGATGATCTCCATGTGCAACATGCCCAGAAAGCCGATGCGGAAGCCAAAACCCAATGCCTGCGAAGTTTCTGGTTCGTATTGCAAGGCGGCATCATTCAGATTCAGCTTACTCAGGGCCTCCCGAAGATTTTCATAATCTTCGGCCTCTACCGGAAAGATGCCCGCAAATACACGCGGTTGGACTTTCTGGAAGCCTGGCAACTGTTCTGTGGCTGGGTTATCGGTCTGGGTGATTGTGTCACCGACAGGCGCGCCGTAAATGTCCTTGATGGAAGCAACCATAAACCCCACTTCCCCAGGACCCAGTACACTTTTCTCCAATCGCTTAGGGGTGAATACACCGACTTGATCAACCATATGGCTTTTGCCAGTCGACATGATGGTGATTTTCTGCTTCTTTGACATCGTGCCGTTCTTCACTCGAACCAAGGACACGACACCCAGATAGTTGTCAAACCAAGAATCAATGATCAGCGCTTGCAGAGGCGCGTCCGCATCACCTTGCGGAGGAGGAATCCTCTCCACCAGTTGCTCCAGCACATCGACAACCCCCTCCCCGGTTTTGGCACTGATCCTGACTGCATCTTCGGCAGGAATGCCAATGATTTCCTCAATTTCCTTTATCACCTTGTCGGGGTCGGCCGATGGCAGGTCAATCTTGTTCAATATCGGCAGAACTTCCAAGCCCTGTTCCAAGGCAGTGTAACAGTTGGCAACCGATTGCGCCTCGACACCCTGCGCAGCATCCACCACCAAAAGAGCCCCTTCACAAGCGGCCAGCGATCGCGAAACTTCATAAGAAAAATCCACATGCCCTGGAGTATCAATGAAGTTCAGCCGGTATGTCCGGCCATTCCGTGCATTGTAGTCCAATGTCACGCTCTGCGCTTTGATAGTAATGCCACGCTCCCTTTCGATATCCATGGTGTCAAGCACTTGATTTTCCATCTCACGGTCGCTTAACCCTCCGCAAAGTTGGATGAACCGGTCGGCCAAGGTCGACTTGCCGTGGTCGATATGGGCAATAATAGAAAAGTTACGGATGTGGTTTAGGTCGGTCACGGGTTCAGTCTTTTAGTTTTAATGCCAGGAACTGCGAACCGCCCCTGCGTTGCACCAGCATGGCAATGGATTTACCCTTGGGTAGCCCCTTCACTACATCATTGAATTGCTTGACATCCTTAATCACTTGGTCCTGAATGCGCAAGATCACGTCCCCACGGCGAATACCCGCGTCCAAAGCCGGCCCCGGCTTCACATCTTGAACCAACAGGCCATTCTGCTTGACTTCCAGTTGTTCCCGCTGCTCGGCAGTCAAGCCCGAAACGCTGATGCCCAAGCGATTAACTTCTTTACCTCCCACTTCGGGGGCGCTGGCAACGGGCTCATCCTCCTCCGGCAAAATGCCAATCTTGACCTGCACTTCTTTGGTTTGGCCTTGGCGTATCAATGTCAAAGCGGCCGTTTCGCCAATCTTGGCATTACCCACCAGAGGAGGCAGCGTTGCCGACGATATTATCTCCTGTTTGTTACACTCCGTGATAATGTCACCGATCTGTATTCCGGCTGCCTCCGCCGGGCTTTTCGGCAACACTTTTGAAACCAAGGCCCCCTGTGGCTTTTTCATGCCGAAAGATTCCGCCAGTTCACGGGTGACATCCTGAATCTGTACTCCCAGCCAACCTCGGGACACATGCCCGCTGGTCTTCAATTGGTCAACCACTTTCATGGCAACTTCGATGGGTATGGCGAATGAAATTCCCATCGAACCCCCCGTCCGGCTGTAAATCTGCGAATTCACACCAACCACTTGGCCCTCCATGTTAAACAACGGGCCACCAGAATTTCCGGGGTTAATGGCCACATCGGTTTGGATAAAGGGTACATAATTATCACTGGGCAAACTTCTACCCTTTGCACTGACAATGCCGGCAGTCACCGAGTGATCGAAACCGAAGGGCGACCCGATGGCTAAAACCCATGCACCAACCTTGAGTCCCTCGGAAGAACCAATATTGAGGACGGGCAAATTGTTTGCTTCAATTTTCAACAAGGCGATGTCGCTGCGCTTGTCCGAACCGACTACTTTGGCGACCAGTTCACGCCTGTCCTGTAAGCGCACCACAATTTCGTCAGCATCCTTAACCACATGCTGGTTGGTGAGGATGTAACCATCCGGTGAAATGACGAAGCCGGAACCTAAGGACTTCACCTCGCTAGGCTGCCCACCATCACCTTGCCCACCCGGACCGCCCTCGCCGAAATAATGTTTAAAAAACTCGTCTAGGGGGGTGCCTTCGGGAATGTCCAAGCCCTCTGGCAATTGGGGCCGCTCATTGGGGGAGATTTTCTGTGTGGTGCTGATATTGACTACCGCAGTGTTGTTTTTTTCAACCAGCGTTGTGAAATCAGGCAACTCGGCCGCAGCCGCCAGCGATGGGATGGAAATGATGCCCACTATCAGGAATAAGTAGGTTTGCATCTTTTTAAACATGACGAACTCCAAAGGTCATTGTTTGACATAAGGTAAATGGGATAAGGGAAAAGACTTAAATGATTTTGCGGAGAACCACGGGTTGGCAGTTGTCCCGCTCGAACAACTTAAAGAATTTGAAACCGGCTAGGCACAAACCAAGCCCTGACAGGCCACCCAAGACACCAGCCAAATCCGTGCTGAAGAGGCGTTCACCGGTAATCGCTCCGATGAAAAAACTAAACAATGGCAACAAATAAATCCCGAAAGACATCCGTGCCAAGCGATCATCCTGAATGCCTAACAAAACTTTATCACCCCGATGCAGCGGAAAGTTTGAGGCAACCCGAAGGCGAAACTGCTTTTTAGCGAATAAACCGCTTGCCAATGAACTAGCGCACGGTGTGGCACATCCAGAGCATCCCGCTGTTGGGGTTTTCTCTACCCAAACGGCACCCTCTTCGACTTCTGCCACATATACTTCTTCTTCTATCATTTCCCCACGGACCCTTGAAGATGTATGCCGTCGCCAATTATTTGCACAGTTCTTTCTGGGGCTTCCCCCATAACGGTCAACAAGTATTTATCCAGTTTTCGTGTGTATGAATTTATCGCACCAATTTTTCTAGGCTGAGCGGTGAATATTTCGCCCATCAGTTGGTCAATGTAAATGGAAATCGATGAAACACCATCACTGAGCAGTATGTGGTCAATGGCCCGATTGTTTGAATCTCGCTTCAAGCGGGTGTAGGAGATCATATGGAATCCGTCAGGAACGCCATCCAAAGTCCAGATCAAGGATTCCGCTGGAAGAGTTTCATGCTGCTTGATCTTCCATGTCCCGTCCGGTTGAGTTGAAGCTGCCAATTCTTCCGGGGGAATGGATTTTTCCAAAGACAATGAGTTGAAAACAAGCTGTTCTACAACTTGTTTCCCATCCAGCCATTCAAATTTAAGTGGCAACTTACTTTCCACGTCTATCCAAAGTTTCCGCCCATAGCGCAAATCGTCTTTGGGCTGAATGGTTAGGACACGGGAAGGCCGCCGGGCTACATGCTCAATTTCGCCCAACGAAAAAGTATAATGTTTTGAAACATCCGTTAGATCATCAGGCAAACCTAACAACATGGATGGATGGGCTGGCTTGCTGTCAATCGAAATGGATTTCGCATCGGGATAATAGCATGTAACTTTGTCCGCTGTCCGTATAACCTCCCTCATCGGGGTGTTCACCGATAATAAACGTTCCTGTTCCACGCCATTGCTGAACCCATGAAAAACATGCAAACTTTCGATTTGGTTGTCTTTCATATAACTGACTATGCCACGATAATTCAGCTTTGAAGCCGCAACTCGCGCAGTCTGCAACCAAACTTTGGCTTCGCTTTCATTGTCGTCGGCAAAACCTTCCCTAGTGACAGAAAATATTATTAACACTATAAAAGTAAGGTAAAAAAACCGCAAAAACACCCGATTCATGCGTAAATCCGTCATTTCAACTAGCGGCCATACCCAGATCCGACCACCCTGACATAGGGCAGCATAGCCGCCGAGCCAGCCATATAGGCCGATTCGTTGTGCATCACCAAGTAGTCATTGAACTGGCTATCCGCTTGGTTTTCAACTTGATTGCCATATTTAGCCGCCACTTGGTTGGAATGTGCTTGGGCGTAGGAATCCGTATGGAATACCTCGGTATGGTCGTTTACTGACTTGCCGACGATGACCGCCACCATAGCAAGAGACGCGGCAAGCCCAATCGTGGCCATGCTCACGCGCTTGCTGGGCAACGAGTTCACTTTTTTGGGTGCTAAAATGGTTGGTTCTTGTGCGATTAAGGCACTTATATTAGCAGCAAAATTTTTATCAGGCATCGGCCCGGAGGCTGACGCACGGATTACATCCCCAATTTGGCTATAATGCCCCCATGCCGCCTTCAACTCAGCATCAGACTCAATGGCATCAATCAGGCGTTGGTTATCATGCCCGTCTAAATCGGAGTCCATCAACATAGACATCCGCATTCTTAAGTCTTTCTCTCGGTCCGTCATAACGATCACCCTCACCCGTTTAAAGATTTGATTTTTTTGTCAATGGCTTCGCGCGCACGAAATATTCGTGACCTGACAGTCCCTACGGGACAGTCCATGACATCTGCAATTTCGTCGTAGCTTAGACCATCCATTTCTCTCAAGGTTATTGCCGTTCGCAATTCCCCCGGCAATTCATCAAGAGCCACTTGTATGGTTCGGCCCAATTCTTCGCTTAAAAGAATGCCTTCGGGCGTCTCCTGATCTCTGAGACTGTTCTCACCCTCGAATTGTTCCGCTACATCCATTTCAATATCATCGTCGGTGGGACGCCGGGAACGCGAAGCGAGATGATTTTTCGCCGTGTTGATCGCAATCCGGTAAATCCATGTATAAAAAGCACTATCGCCACGAAAACTAGCCATCGCCCGATAAGCTTTGATGAAAGTCTCTTGGGCAATGTCCTGTGCTTCGTGCGCATCGCGGACATAGCGATTGATAAGTTGGATAATCCTGCCTTGGTATTTCAGAACAAGCAAATCGAAAGCCTTCTTATCGCCTTTCTGCACACGCCGCACTAGCTCTTCGTCAATCACTTCAACCATGGAAGCCCTTGCGTCGCCTGTTGATTAGAAGTAAAAATTGACCAAACCTACACATTCCACCCTGTGCAAAGAGGCTTGGGATGGGGTTCTTCAAATCGAGTTGGTCTTCCTTTGTCTGGCGGATTAACGGAAGGTTGTGTAAAACTGGCATCAATGCTCTTGAATTTGTTATAGGGTGCCCGTAGGCAATGCTCTATGTATTAAACTACATTATCTTCTTTTCGGGCTTAACGTTCAATGTTAGAGCGTTTTCTTGTAGGATGCAGGTAAAATCCCATTATGACAAAAATATGACATCAACCTCCACAATCCACGATGTATTGATCATCGGCAGCGGCGCGGCGGGGTTAAGCTTGGCTTTACGCCTAGCCGATCAAACCCGCGTGACCGTGTTATCCAAAGTGTCCATTAGCGAAGGCAGCACCTTGTATGCACAAGGCGGTGTTTGCGCCGTGCTGGATGAACGGGATTCCATCGAGTCCCACATCCAAGACACCTTGGTCGCCGGTGCTGGCCTATGCGACCCCGAAGCCGTCCGTTTGGTCGTTTCCCAAGGCAAGGATTGCATCGACTGGCTTCTGGAACGCGGGGTGCCTTTCACCGAGGAAACTTGGGAAGACGGCAGTTCGCACTTGCATCTGACTCAGGAAGGCGGCCACTCCCACCGGCGCGTAGTCCATGCCGCCGACGCAACCGGCATGGCCATCGAAACCTCGCTGGAAAGCCATGCGCGCCAGCATCCGAACATCGAGCTTTTGGAATATCATAATGTGGTTGATTTGATCACCAACCGGAAGCTCGGCAACAAAGAACAACGGGTGTTGGGTGCCTACGTGCTAGACAACCGGTCTCATAAAGTGAAAACGATGCGCGCCCGCGTCGTCGTATTGGCTACCGGCGGTGCCAGCAAGGTTTATTTATATACCAGCAATCCCGACGGTTCCACAGGCGATGGAATGGCCCTGGCTTGGAGGGCAGGCACAAGAATCGCCAATATGGAATTCATCCAGTTCCATCCCACCTGTTTGTACCACCCCCATGCCCGTTCGTTTTTGATCAGCGAGGCGGTTCGCGGCGAAGGCGGAAAACTACTTTTGCCCGATGGCACAGCCTTCATGGGCAAATTCGACCCGCGCGAGGAATTGGCACCAAGGGATATCGTCGCCCGCGCCATCGACCATGAAATCAAACGCCTAGGCATAGACTGCGTTTACCTGGACATCAGCCACAAGGGTGTTGAATTCATAACCAGCCATTTCCCGACCATTTACGCCCGTTGCCTGGAATTCGGGATAGACATGACGCGCCAGCCCATCCCCGTGGTTCCCGCCGCCCATTACACCTGCGGCGGGGTATTGGCCGACAGTTTTGCCCGCACCGACATTCACGGGCTTTACGCCATCGGCGAAGTGGCCTGCAGCGGACTGCACGGGGCCAACCGCATGGCCAGCAATTCCCTACTCGAATGCTTAGTCTACGCCAAGCAGGCCGCATTGGATATCAGCCGGACACTGGATGACACCCCTGCGCCGCCTGAATTGCCGGAGTGGGATGAATCCAAGGTGGGCGACTCCGACGAGGAAGTGGTGGTTTCCCACAACTGGGACGAGATACGCCGTTTCATGTGGGATTACGTGGGCATCGTCCGCACCGACAAGCGCTTGGAACGGGCAATGCGCCGGGTCGAATTGCTCAAGCAGGAAATTGCTGATTATTACGGCCATTTCCGCGTCACCAGCGACTTGCTGGAATTGCGCAACCTAGTGACCGTGGCCGAACTCATTATCCGTTCGGCGCAGTTGCGCAAAGAAAGCCGTGGATTGCATTTTACCTTGGATTACCCGGAAACGGACGATAGCCATGCACCGCAGGATACCATTTTGGAGCCTTGATCAATACCTTCGCCAATATCGTGCGAGACCACCTATTTTGGCACACTGCGTAAGGCGAAATTTTTAACGCGGTAGCCCAAGGGCGCAATAGCCTACTCACGTATTGCGCCGTATGGCTACACATGCGGCGGAATACGGCGGAGTACCGCCTATTCCGCCCTAGGGCCTAGCTGCGAATCCGCCCTTACGGCCTTATTGCGCCTTACCGCGTTGCCGGAATGACGGATAAAACCTGTGTCAACAGCAGCGGTTCGACCCAGGCAATTCTCATTTTGAACAAAACCGGGCGGGTTTGGAACCCGCCCCTACGAATCGGCATTCCGTATCCAATTTACAATACATTGATAATTCATAATTAAATTCCCTGCGTAGTGGCGGGTTCCAAACCCGCCCTTATTAATCTTTGCCAAAATGAGAATTGTTAGTTCGACCCAGATACGACGGGTTCGATTAAAAGTGATGCAAAGAACTCGGCAATGCTTGAAATTACGCCGGGAGTGCAAGGCTTGCCTTGCCCACACCCCAACGTAAAGCAGACCTTGCATTCCAGCATCATTTTTAATCGCACCAAAATACTTCTTGCTCCGTGCGGATACTGTAATGATTTAGGCGAAGCTTTCCGCGCATCTGATCCAACATTTCGACTTTGCGTATGTAAGGTGTATCAGTGTTTTTCATTCGGGGGGTTTTTTCATAAAATGGACATTGACACCCTAGAATTAGGAGGTGTAAAATTTTAATTATACGCTTACTTAGGCGTAAAGTAATACGCCTGTTAGGGTGTCAGCAGCACATAATTTGGCTGGAAAACCAGCAAATATCAACTCGCTCAAAGTCACGTCTCATTATCACTCAAAATCACGTCATTTCGGCAAGGATGCCGAAATCCAGGCCATGGACGGTAAGGTAATATCCAATAAAGAACATCCCATCCAAAGGCCAAGCTGGTGCTTGGCGCTCCCAGAAGGAACGCCAAG
>QJPH01000322.1 GCA_003242955.1 Candidatus Methylumidiphilus alinenensis | reverse complement strand
AGGGCTGGTTTGAAATGTTTGAGCATTTTGTCTAACTCCTTAAAAGCAAAAAAAGGTCTCACGCAAAGGCGCAAAGTAAAAGCAAAAAACCACCTGATTAGAAGCATGTTTCAGCTATTTCGTCATTCCGGCAGGGATCGCCGGAATCTAGGCTCCATGGACGGCGGAGTTTGGGCATCCCTGCAATCTGGATGCATGAGGGACATCCCTGTCCCTCACCCTGCGGACGGCTAAGCCGTGCAATTCAGCTATCCTGCCGATTTGTCCGGCGATCCCTGCCGGAATGACGGTGTTTTGAGTTTAGCTGAAACAACTTGCTGATCAAGTAAAATCATGGATGCCACATCCCCTGAAAAAAGGGGGGCTTATAAAACTAGCCAAGCGATCCGGCATTAGGTAACCCCCTAAACCAACCCCAAACCCACCAGTAACAGATCAATCGCCTTGATGCCGATAAACGGCACAATCAAGCCACCGACACCATAGATCAGCAGGTTGTTTTGCAACAACGTAGCGGCCCCGACCGGCTTGTAGCTTACTCCTTTTAACGCTAAGGGGATCAGGGCGATGATAATCAGGGCGTTGAAAATCACGGCGGACAGTATGGCACTGGCCGGAGTGGCTAATTTCATCACATTCAGCACGTTCAATACCGGGTAGGTCGTGGCGAAGGCCGCCGGGATTATGGCGAAATACTTAGCCACATCGTTGGCGATGCTGAACGTCGTCAACGCGCCTCGTGTCATCAGCATTTGCTTGCCGGTTTCAACGATTTCAATCAGTTTGGTGGGGTTGGAATCCAAATCGACCATGTTGCCGGCCTCTTTGGCCGCTTGGGTTCCGCTATTCATCGCCACTGCGACATCCGCTTGGGCTAAGGCCGGCGCATCGTTGGTGCCGTCACCCGTCATTGCCACTAGGCGGCCGTTGGCTTGGTGTTCGCGGATCAGCTTAAGCTTGGTTTCGGGAGTGGCCTCGGCAAGAAAGTCGTCAACCCCCGCCTCGGCAGCGATGGCGGCGGCGGTCAAGCGATTGTCCCCAGTAATCATAATGGTTTTGATGCCCATTTGCCGCAATTCGGCAAAGCGCTCTTTGATGCCCCCCTTGACGATGTCTTTGAGTTCGATGACACCTAGGGTTCTTGCACCTTCCGCCACCACAAGCGGGGTGCTGCCCCGTCGCGCCACGTCATCAACCTGTTTGCGAAGCTCATCGGGAAATTTCCCGCCCTGGTCTTCGACAAAACCGCGAATGGCATCGGCCGCCCCCTTGCGAATTTGACGGCCTTCTATATTCACCCCGCTCATTCGAGTTTGTGCGCTGAAGTGGACGAAGGTTGCACCCAAGGATTGCACGTCCCGTTCCCTGAATCCAAATTTCTGCTTGGCTAACACGACGATACTGCGGCCTTCGGGCGTTTCGTCGGCCAATGAAGCCAATTGTGCGGCATCGGCCAAATCCCTTTCGGTCACGTCATTGACCGGAATCAACGCTGAAGCTTGACGGTTGCCTAGGGTGATGGTGCCGGTCTTGTCCAACAGCAGCACATCCACATCACCCGCCGCCTCGACCGCCCGCCCCGAGGTGGCGATGACGTTCTTCTGCATCATACGGCCAATGCCTGCCACGCCGATGGCCGACAATAGGCCGCCAATCGTAGTGGGGATGAGGCAGACCAGCAAGGCGACCAGTACGGTGATGCTAATCGGTTGGCCGGCCCCGGCGGTTTTCACGCTATACAGGGAGAACGGCAACAGGGTGACGGTCGCCATCAGGAAAACCAGGGTCAAGGCGACCAAGAGGATGGTCAAGGCAATCTCATTCGGGGTCTTTTGCCGCTTGGCGCTTTCCACCATGGCAATCATGCGGTCTAGGAAGGTTTCGCCCGGATTGACGCTGATTCGCACCACTAGCCAATCCGACAACACACGGGTACCACCGGTGACTGAACTGAAATCGCCGCCGGATTCGCGGATCACCGGGGCGCTTTCACCCGTGATGGCACTTTCGTCCACCGATGCCACGCCTTCAATGACATCGCCATCGCCGGGGATGAAGTCGCCAGCTTCGACGAATACGACATCGCCACGCCGAAGGCTGGAGCCGGCAATTTTTGAGTAATTGGAACCGTAGTGAGGCTCGTCCAACCTTTTCGCAGCTACGTCGCGCTTGGCTGTGCGTAGGAATGCCGCCTGCGCCTTGCTGCGCCCCTCGGCGACGGCCTCGGCAAAATTGGCGAATAGCACGGTGAACCATAACCACAAGGCCACGCCCAGGATGAAGCCAGCCGGAGCCTCGCCTAAGCGGGTCACGGCCTGTATCCACAGAAATGTTGTCAGCAGACTGCCAATATAGACGACAAACATCACCGGGTTCTTCCATTGTTGTTGCGGGGTCAGCTTGCGGAAGGAATCAAGCATGGCTTCTTGCAAAATTTGCGGGGTCATCAAGGAGGTTGAAACGGATTTTTTGCCCATGAAATTCTCCTGATTATTTCAAACCGATCATCTGAAGGTGCTCCACCACCGGACCCAATGCGAGCGCCGGAACGAAGGTGAGCGCTCCCACCAATAGAACGGTGCCTATCAACAAGGCCACAAACAATGGCGTGTGGGTCGGCAGGGTGCCAGGGCTAACCGGCACGATCTTCTTGGCAACCAGGGAACCGGCGATGGCCAGCACCGGAACGGCCAGCCAGTAGCGTGAGAACAACATTGCCAAACCGAGCATGACGTTATAAAAAGGCGTGTTGGCCGAAAGTCCGCCAAAGGCACTGCCGTTGTTGTTGCCAGCCGATGAAAATGCGTAAAGGATTTCACTGAAACCGTGGGCGCCGGGATTGAACACCGAAGCCTTGCCCACCTCGACTAGCACGGCGATGGATGTGCCACCCAAGACTAGTAGCGGAGGGACAAGCAAGACGATGGCGGCCATTTTCATCTCGTAAGCTTCGATCTTCTTACCCAAGTATTCCGGGGTACGGCCTATCATCAGGCCAGCCACGAACACCGCCACGATGGCATACACAATCATGCCGTAAAGGCCAGAGCCAACCCCGCCATAGATCACCTCGCCCAATTGCATCAACCACATGGCAATCATTCCCCCGATGGGTGTGAAGGAGTCATGCATGGCATTGACCGAACCGTTGGAGGCTGCCGTGGTCACCACCGCCCATAGCGCGGAATTGACTATGCCGAAGCGGGTCTCCTTGCCTTCCATGTTACCCCCCGCTTGCTGGGAGGATGCTGACTGGTCCACGCTCAAGGGCGAAAGCATGGGGTTGCCAGCCTGTTCGGCGAGCACGGCGATAAAAACCAAAGCAACAAAGATCAGTGTCATTGCAAACAAAATTGCCCAGCCTTGCCGCGGGTCACCGACCATAGTGCCAAAGGTATGGCATAAAGCCGCTGGAATTAGCAGGATTGCCAACATTTCGAGAAAGTTCGACAACGGGGTCGGGTTTTCAAAAGGATGAGCCGAATTGACATTGAAAAAACCGCCGCCGTTGGTGCCAAGTTGTTTGATTGCCACTTGGGAGGCCGCCGGACCCGTCGCTAAAATTTGTTCCTTCGTTGTGAGTTTTTCCATTACTGGGCTGCCGTCGGCATTTTTTAGCGGTTGACCGTCTTCGCCCAGTTTGGGCTGTTCGTAGCCGACGGTCTCGGCCCGCTTGACGGTCTGATAGGGGCTGAAATTTTGCACCACCCCCTGCCCAACCAAGACCAAAGCCAGAATTAGCGACAGCGGCAACAGGATGTATAAAGTGCTGCGCGTCAAGTCCACCCAAAAATTGCCGATGGTATCCGCATTGCGCCGGATAAACCCTCGGGTGAAAGCCACCAGAACCGCCATGCCGGTCGCGGCGGAGACGAAATTCTGCACCGTCAGCCCCAGCATTTGGGTCAGATAGCTCATGGTTGTTTCACCGCTGTAGCCTTGCCAGTTGGTGTTGGTGGCAAAACTGACCGCTGTATTGAACGACGAATCCGGGCTGATACTAGGCAAATGCTGCGGATTCAGCAGATTCATGGGCAGATAGGATTGCAACCGTTGCAGGGCGAAAACAGCCACTACGCCGAGCAGGTTGAAAACCAGCATCGCGATGGCATAATCGGTCCAGCGCATTTCCTCCTTCGGACTGACCCCGCAAACCCGGTAAATCATCTCCTCGAACGGGGCAAGCAGTCGATTCAAACCGATGGGCGCCCCTTCGTAGATGCGGGCCATATACCAACCGAACGGCTTTGCCAAGGCCAACAGGATAACGACGTAAAGTGTGATTTGAAATATACCGTTGCCCGTCATCAGAATTTCTCCGGATAGAAGAGAGCAGCCACCAAATAAATGAATATCCCCAGTGCCAACGCGCCGCTCAGCAGATAAAGCCAACTCATGACTGCCTCCGTAAACGCTCACAACCGTAAACCAAAGCCACCGTGATGGCAAAAAAAGCAACCGTCAACACCAGATATGCGATATCCATAAAACCACCTCAATTCGAACCAATGATTACTCAACTCCCAAATAAAAGCTGAAAAGAGCGATATTACAGCGCAGGGAGCGTTTTCGTCGGGAAAACCGATTAGGCCCGTTACTGTCAATCTGCCCATTACCCTTGCACATTTACGTTGCGTCGTTGCGCCGTTGCGTGAGACCTTCTTTTGCCTTTCTCGCAATGGGGGATGTCATTCAATGGGCGAAGATTTTTTGTCTCACGCAACGGCGCAACGACGCAACGACGCAACGACGCAACGTTAATAGCAAAGCAGACTCTACAAGGCACTCCATAACCTGAAGCTTGCCATCCCCTTCGACAAGCTACAAGTAGCTTGGACGCTGGATGCATTCGGAGCACCCTTATGGTCGTTGTGGTCGATGCCTAAATAACTTCGGTCTGACATGGGGTTTCCCGTGTTTGTTGATGAGGAAGAAAGCTTATATCAAGGCCAGTAAAAACGCTGTAAAGATTGTTGTGTTCTGTGTAAAAAAATCATAAAACTACTTCACGGTTGCCCACCAATCGAATGTCAGGCGCAATGCAAAGAAACGCCGCCGACCTTATTTCTCGATTCTTTCCTCCAGAAGAGGCAGAATTACCGGCTGATCACAGGGTAAGACAAATCCGAAGCTTTAGCTACAGCGTTTTCAACATCAAATAGTTATTTGATAGTTGGTATTGCAGCGCAGGTCATTAGGTTAACTTGAGGTTTAACTGAATATCCATTATTTAGTTATTTTTTAAAGATGAAAACGCTGTACATAAAGCACTCGTCATGCTTGTAAAAACGTAGGCCAGTCAACCATTTAAAGGCTCATCATGACTTATATCGTTCCCACGTTCTGCGTCACTGCCATTAAGTTAAGCCGTCATTCCGGCATGGACCGCCGGAATCCAGATTGCAGGGATGCCAACAATCTATGCCATCCATGGAGCCTAGGTTCCGGCGATCCCTGCCGGAACGACGAGTTTTTTCTTAACTTAATGGCAGTGACGTTCTGCGTGGGAATGCCTCCGGCGACGCTCCAGCGTCGGAGGTATCGAACCGCAGGAGCGGTAATGACTGCATTCCCACGCGGGAGCGTCACTGCCATTAAGTTAAGCGTTTATCGGAACGCCAAGCCCCAGCTTGGCATCGGGTGTACCGCGCCAAACTGGGGCTTGGCGTTCCGTCAAAGGCTGATTTCACGCTTAATGCATCTTAACTTAATGGCATTGACGCGGGAGCGTGGGAACGATAAATTACAAATCCCTTAACCAGCCATGGCTAATAAAAGTTTATGACTATTTTGCCTCATCCAGTAAGATTATATTCCGTGATCGGCATCCTCGCGCATGGTTTGCAAAGCGGCACGGACTATGAATCCAGATCGGGTTTCCCCCATGCGTTTAGCGCAGGCATCTACCGTGCGCAATATTCGGCGTGGCAGCGTTATATTTACCCTTTGGACATGGTCATCAAACTGGGAGATGTCGATATCCACGATGCACCAGACTCCCCCTGCATATTCTGGATTTGCTTGATGGATTTCGAGCGATTGCAAAGTAGGAAGTGGGTCACCGTCTAGCAATAGCCCCCCGATATGGCATTCAATGGCTTCACGCGCCATCGTCATTGCTTCGTCCATGGTAGTCCCCGCCGAAAAACAGCCCGGTAAATCAGGTACTATGACACCATAATCACTGGCAATATCTTTATGAATAACAATCGGGTAGTGCATATTTATCTCCGCATGTCGGGCGCAATGCAAACAAATGCGCCCGACCGATACGCTAGCCACTAGCCTCCGCCAAACAAAGCTCCAAAGCTTCCTTCCAGTCCGGCAATCTTAAACCAAAAACTTTGGCTAATTTATCATTGTTCAACACTGAATAAGCCGGACGTTTGGCGGGGGTGGGGTATTCGCTGCTTGGGATGGGTTCAATATGGGCAGAGGTTTCAGGCAACAGGCCGGAACTTATGCCTGCTTCGCGGATGGCCGAGGCAAAATCAAACCATGAGGTTTGGCCACCGCAAGTCAGATGGTAAACGCCGCTCCTGTCTCCCGGCGCAAACCGGCCCGCTTCCAGCGACTGGGCGACGATTAAGGCAGTGGCTTCGGCGATCAACCGGCTCCAAGTGGGCGAACCAATTTGGTCATTGACGACACGAAGGAGTTCGCGTTCACGCATCAACTTGAGCATGGTCAATAAGAAATTGCCGCCCCGGTTGCCGTAAACCCAAGCGGTGCGCAAGATGTAATGGGGTATGCCACTGTCGATGATGGCTTGCTCCCCGGCAAGTTTGCTTGCCCCGTAAACGCCTTGCGGTCCGGTGGGGTCGCTCTCCCTGTAAGGCAAGGTGGCATCACCGGGGAAGATGTAGTCGGTGGAGTAGTGGACGATCCCCGCCCCCACACGCTTACCCTCCTCGGCGAGAAAACCCAACGCTGAGGCGTTGACTGCATAAGCCAGCCCTTGGTTCTGTTCGGCCTTGTCCACGGCGGTGTAGGCGGCGGCATTGACGATGAGGCCGGGTTTGACGGTTTGGACCACATGCCGGATGGAATCGGCATCCGCCAAATCCAGGCTCAACGGGCTAGAGCCGAGTTCCACTGCTACAACATCGCCCAGACAGGCCAAGGTCCGGCGCAATTCCCAAGCCACTTGGCCAACACATCCGGTCACTAGAATTTTCATGGTTTTGGATAAAGGGGTAATGATTCTTGGGGAAAATCCTTCAACAACTTGGCATTCAAGTCCTTGGCAGACAGGCTCGGTGGTTCGTCGAAAGGCCATAGTATGCCGATGTCGGGGTCGTCAAAGCTCAAGCTATATTCGGATTGCGGGTTGTAGAACTCTGTACATTTATAGGCAAACAGCGCGGTCTCGCTGAGTACACAAAAGCCGTGGGCGAAGCCTTCCGGTACATACATCTGGAGATGGTTCTCCGCTGACAATACCGTGCCAAACCATTGCCCGAAGTTTGGTGAACCCTTGCGAATGTCCACGGCTACATCAAAAACCTCGCCTTGCAGGGCTTGCACTAGCTTGCCTTGCGGCAGCGGGTTTTGAAAATGCAGTCCTCGCAGAATGCCCTTTTTGGAAAATGACAGATTGTCTTGGACGAAATCCACATCCAGCCCTTGTTCCGCATATTTCATGCGATTCCAACTTTCTTTGAAATATCCCCGTTGGTCGCCGAATACATCGGGTTGGATCAACAAAACACCTGGAAGGTGCGTCGGTTCGATTTTCATCAGTGTTTACCCCAGGAAGGCAGTCTCAGCAGATATTCACCATATTGACTTTTTTTGAGGCGGGTGGCCAATTGTTCGAGTTGGGCGGTATCAATCCAGCCTTGATTCCAGGCGATTTCCTCGGGGCAAGCGACCTTTAACCCCTGCCTTTCCTCAATGGTTTGGATGAAATTGGATGCTTGCATCAGTGAGTCATGAGTGCCGGTGTCCAGCCAAGCGATACCTCGGCCGAGTTTTTCCACACTCAACTGGCCCTGCTGAAGGTAAATACTATTGATGTCGGTGATTTCCAATTCTCCACGCGGTGAAGGCTTGAGGTTTTTAGCCATCTCGACCACCTGATTGTCATAAAAATAAAGGCCAGTGATGGCATAGTTGGATTTTGGTTTTTTGGGTTTTTCCACTAGCCCGGTGACTTCGCCGTTTTCGTTAAACTCGGCTACGCCATAACGTTCCGGGTCGCTGACCCAATAGCCAAATACGGTGGCCCCTTGCTGCTGGCTAGTTGCGTGAAGCAGGTATTCTTGCAATCCATGCCCATAGAAAATATTGTCCCCCAAGATTAGGCAACTGCGTTCGCCACCGATGAAATCCTCACCGATTATAAATGCTTGGGCCAAGCCTTCTGGATTGGGTTGAACAGCATATTCAATGCTCATGCCCCAAGACTCCCCATCGCCTAACAGGTTGCGGAACAAGGGTTCATCCTGGGGCGTGGTGATGATTAACACCTCCCTAATGCCGGCTACCATCAATACCGATAAAGGATAGTAAATCATCGGTTTGTCGTAGATGGGCAATAATTGCTTACTGACGACATACGTTAGTGGATGTAGCCTTGTGCCGGAGCCTCCGGCAAGGATAATGCCTTTGATTTTTGGGTTCATCGTTTAGTTTCCGCTCTCGTCCAATCCTAGTCTTTCGCCCATATAACTGCCGTCCATGACCCGCGCTGTCCATTCCTGATTGTTTAAATACCACTGCACGGTCTTGCGCAGTCCAGTTTCAAAGGTCTCCAAAGGCTCCCATCCCAAAAGCTGGCTAATCTTTGTTGCGTCGATGGCATAGCGCAGGTCATGGCCCGGACGGTCGGCAACATAAGTAATCAAGTTGTGGTGTGGCCGGTAGGGCGAACCGGGAAGCAATTCGTCGAGCAGATTGCAGATCGTTTGAACCACTTCCAAGTTGGTCTTTTCATTGTTTCCACCCACATTGTAAACCTCACCCGGAATGCCTTTATCGAGTACGGATTCGATGGCACGGCAATGGTCCTCAACATAAAGCCAGTCGCGAATATTGGAGCCTTTTCCATAAACCGGCAGGGGTTTGCCATTGACGGCATTGTAGACTATCAGCGGGATTAGCTTTTCTGGAAATTGGTATGGCCCGTAATTGTTGGAGCAATTAGTGGTCAACACCGGAAGGCCATAGGTATGGAAATAGGCGCGCACCAGATGGTCAGAACCGGCTTTCGAGGCCGAATAAGGCGAGTTCGGCTGATAAGGCGTGGTTTCGGTGAATTTGCCGGTCTCGCCCAAACTGCCGTAAACCTCGTCGGTGGATACATGCAGAAAGCGAAATTTTGCAGCCCTATCTTGTGGCAGGGACCGCCAATAATCGCGTGACGCATCCAGCAACTGGAAGGTGCCTAGCACATTGGTTTGTATGAAAGTTTCTGGAGAGTCGATAGACCGGTCCACATGGCTTTCGGCTGCGAAATTGATGACGGCATCCGGTTCATAACGGTTCAGCAGATAGCCGATCAGGTTGCGGTCGCCGATGTCGCCTAGCACGAAGACGTGCCCAGGATGATCTTGGATGGATTCCAACGTATCAAGATTGCCTGCATAGGTAAGGGCATCCAAATTGATAATTTGGAGTGTTTCCTTTTGCATTTGCCTTAACACAAAATTGCCGCCTATGAAACCGGCACCACCTGTCACCAACCATGTTTGAGTTGTCATTTATTGTTTTCCGCCTTTTTTTTGCATCATACCTTTAGAAGGATTGTAACCGATGACCGCGGCACTTAGGAACAAGGCCAGCGAGGCCAACGTGTAAGCACACGCGTAAGCATTGAACTGTCCGTATAAAGCGAAGCGGATTAGTTCAACGGCCTGGGAAAATGGGTTGTATTGCGCCAGCACAGGCAGCAATTGGCTGGATTCCTGCAATTTCCACAAGGGGTAAAGGGCCGTGGAAAGGAAGAACATCGGGAATATGACGAAATTCATCACCCCGGCGAAGTTCTCCAATTGTTCGATAAATGAAGACAGCAACAAACCCAGCGCCCCAAGCATCAAGCCAGCAAGCACTAAGGCGGGCAGCAGGGTAAGATAGCCTTCAATGGGGGCCCGCACATCATAAAACCAAGCCACCAGCAGGAAGGCATAAGCCTGTAATACAGAAACCAAGGTTCCCGCCAATAATTTGGCGACCAGAAGGAACCAGCGCGGCAAGGGGCTGACTAGCAGAGTCCTCATGTTGCCCATCTCCCGGTCATAGACCATGGACAATGAACTTTGCATCCCGTTGAATAGTTGGATCATCCCAACCAAACCGGGGGTGATGTAGTCCTCGTAGAGAATGTAAGTTTCATAGGGGGGGGTGGGTGATAGCCCCAAGGTGGACCGGAAGCCGGCAGCAAAAATAAACAGCCAAACCAAAGGGCGCACCAAGGCCGAAACGAATCGCTCGCGCTGATGCACAAAACGCAACAGTTCGCGGGTGACAACCCCCCTTAAGGCTCGCAGGGCGTGCAACGGGTTCATTTCTCCCCCTTGGTCAGATGCTGGAAAGCGCTGGCGACACTGGGCATGGCCGTTGTTTCGAGCAGTTGCTGCACCGAACCTTGGTAACGGATGATGCCTTTGTGCAGAATAATCAGTTGATCGGTTGCAAAAATCTCATCCACCAAATGGGTAGCCCACAGCACGGCAATGTTTTGCGTCGTGCTGAGTTGATGCACATAGTCAACGATAGCTTTCCGGCTAGGCATGTCCAAGCCCACAGTTGGCTCGTCCAACAGCAGCACATCGGGCTTGTGCAGTAGCGCTCGGGCTATTTCAACCCGGCGGCGATGCCCACCATTTAGTTGGCGGACTGTTTCATGGCGGCGTTCAAACATCGCTTGTCGCTCCAACTCTTCACAGATTCTTGTGTTAGCCAGTTTGCGCCCTAGGCCATGTAAATCCGCGTGGTAAAGTAGGTTTCTCTCTACGCTCAAGTCCATGTCCAGCGTGGATTGTTGGAAGACTACGCCCAGACGGCCCAATGCTTTGGTGGAGTGGCGTTTGAGGTTGAAGCCGGCAATTTCTATTGCCCCCTCGCGAGTGTCATAAAGCCGGGTGATGAGGGAAAAAAGGCTGGATTTTCCCGCGCCATTCGGACCTAGCAGTATGACGCATTCCCCACGCGAAACGGTGAAGCTGACTTTGTCCAGCGCGAGTTTCTCGCCGTAAAACAAGGATACGTTGTCAATAAAAAGGGCTGGGGCCATTGGCACGTTCATGGTTTGACGGCAACCCCCCAAGGATATTGGCCCACGGGAACGGATTTTACGACTTTCCGGTTTTCGAGATCAATGATGGAAACATCATTACTGACGCCATTGGTTGTGTAAAGCCTTTTTTCATCCGGGGAAAACTCCAAATTCCAAACCCTTTGCCCGACCAGATGGTAGTCGATTACCTCCAATTTCTGTGCGTCGATCACCGCCACCCGGTTCGACGGCCCTAGTGCCACATAGGCAAAGCGGCGGTTTTTGTCGATGCGCATTCCCACGGGCTGGATTTTTTCCTGGGTGACGGCGGGAATTTTAAAGCCAATTTTCTTCACCAATTGCCTGGTTGCGACATCAAAAACCGAAACATTACCGGCGATTTCCGAACTAATCCACAATTGCTGTCCATCGGCGGTAAACCGTGCCGACCGGGGGCGAGGGTCCACCAAGGTATTGTCAATGATTTCCAGTTTGGATCGGTCAATCCAGTGCGCCATGTTGGTGGTTTCACTGGTGCTGATGACCCATTTCCCATCGGGGCTGACGGCGATACCTTCGGGTTCGACACCGACCGGAATTTGTTTGATGGCTTTGCGCTTGGCTATGTCGATCACGGTGACGAGGTTGTCGTCTTCGTTGGAGACAAAGAGGAATTCGCCGTTAGGTTCCATGGCAAAGGATTCAGGGTCTTTGTCCGACGGTAACTTGCCGACAACTTTTAGCGTTGCCGTGTCGATGACGAGGATTGTATTGTCGTCGCTGGCAGCGATGTAAAGCTGTTTTTGATCCTTGCTCAAGACTATGCCACGCGGTCGTTTGCCGATTTTGACGGTCTTCGTCAGTTTGCCGGTCATTCCATCAACGACCGCCAGCGCATCGTCCTTTTCCAAGGTGACATACAGGGTGTCGGCTTGTGTGGAATAGACTGGAATACCGGTTAGCCACAGGGCAAGCCATAAAAAATTTATCTTCATATTGCTTTTGTTTACAAACAATGCAAGGGTAGTGTTATCCTAAACCCGGCAGTCGTGATCTGTGGGAGTGAATTCATTTGCCAAAACAGCATATTATAGGCGAATGGATTCGCCTCTACAAATCGAGCTTAAACAATACGGGGATTAGCATGGCCAATCGGGGAAAAGCATTAAAAACCGTCCTTATTGTTGACGATTCCCCTGAGAACCTAGACATCATGAGAGGGATTCTCAGCCCCTTTTATCGAGTTCTTGTGGCGACCAATGGTCGCAAGGCACTCAAAGTGGCTATGTCGCCATCCCGTCCGGATTTAATCCTAATGGATATCAACATGCCAGAAATGGACGGGTATGAAGCATGCCGCTTGCTTAAGCTGGATTCCCGGACCAGCAATATTCCCATTTTATTTGTTACCGCAAAATCTGACATGGAAGACGAGTCCCGGGGGTTCGCGCTGGGGGCATCGGATTATCTGGTCAAACCAGTCAACCCTCCCATCGTACTGGCCCGTGTCAAAACTCATCTAGTCATCCATGATCAAGTCAATCTTCTAGCCGATCAAATAGAAATGCGCACCAAGCAACTTGAACTCCGCAACATAGAGTTGTCGGAGATGAGATCCACGCTTGATAGCATTGCCGATGCAGTCATATCGCTGGATATCAACAACTGCGTTTTGCTGATGAATCCGGTTGCAGAGAAATTAACTGGGTGGAGCGAGTCGGAAGCGCATGGAAAACTACTTGAAGAGGTGTTTTGCATTATTAATGATGAGACACGTTCCAAGATTGACAATCCTCGAGGTTGGGTATTGAATGAAGGCGATATCAAGGGAATGACAACTCATGCCCTATTGATTGCCCGCGATGGCATCGAACGCTCAATTGGCTATAGCCACTCGCCAATATTCGACCAGGATAACAATCCACTGGGGGATGTGCTAATCTTCCGCGATGTGACTAAAGAAATGGAAGCGGAGCAAGCAGTCCTCAATCAATTGGCCATCATTGAAACGTATGGTGGCCTAGTGGCGCTTGCCAACATGGATGGAAAGCTCATCTATGTCAATGCGGGTGGCATAAAGATGCTTGGGGCCACCCAACCTGATGATATATTGGATAAAAACATCACTGATTTCATTGAACAAACAAACTTGAAACGCGAAACTGATGAATTGATCCCCGCCGCCGCCATGGACGGGGCATGGAATGGCGAATATAGGCTGAAGCGCATCGACGGCACAAGCATTCCGGTTTCCAAAACCCTATTCACTATCCCCGATGCCGAAGGAAACCCCAAGCATATGGGTATTATAATAATGGATATTTCACTACAGAAGGAATCGCAGGAAAAATTGCTGGTTTCTGAAAAACTGGCGGTAATGGGCCGGATATTGGCTGATGTGTCCCACGAAATCAATAATCCCTTAGCGATAGTCATCGGCAGGACCGAACTCATGCTGAGCCATCTTGACGGACAGTCGACGCCGTTCAAAGCCACGCTTGAAATAGTATTGCAGAGCGCCCGACGTTGCAAAAACTTTTTAGGGTACGTTTAAACAAAGGACACTTACAGCGTTTTTAATGTCGATTGATTACTTTGTTTATCATTGGCGGCAAAGGGTTGCCGCCCTACGGCCCTTCACGCAGTAGGTCGGCAACCCTTTGCCGACATGGATGTACATTAGGTAAGTAACTAATAGATATAAAAAACGCTGTAAGGTGATTTCCAACAATGAAACCACCAAAACTGAAATGAATTGTCCACGAAAATCACGAACAATTCCTCCGCAAATCACCTTGCCAAGCTGGGGCTTGGCGTTCCTTCTGGGAACGCCAAGCCCCAGCTTGGCCTTTGCATGGGATGTTCTTTATTGGATATCACCCAAGTCCCATGGAATTTCTTGGAAAGCCACTGCTGGCATGGCTTTCGGTCAGTTTAGCGTCACCCAATTCTAGTCATGTCAAACTAGCAGTAATTGGGATGTCTCAACCAATAGCTTGTAAGCGTTCACTCCCCCGCTTTTTCCTGGGAGCGCGGCCATCTTGGCCGCCCTCAGCGGGCGAGACGCCCACGCTCCCAGGGTGGGAGTGAACGCTTACAATAACTTAAACAATACGGGGATTAGCATGACCAATCGGGAAAAAGCATTAAAAACCGTCCTTATTGTTGACGATTCCCCTGAAAACCTAGACATCATGAGAGGAATTCTCAGCCCCTTTTATCGAGTCCTTGTGGCGACCAATGGTCGCAAGGCACTCAAAGTGGCTATGTCGCCATCCCGTCCGGATTTAATCCTAATGGATATCAACATGCCAGAAATGGACGGGTATGAAGCATGCCGCTTGCTTAAGCTGGATTCCTGGACCAGCAATATCCCCATTTTATTTGTTACCGCAAAATCTGACATGGAAGACGAGTCCCTGGGGTTCGCGCTGGGGGCCTCGGATTATCTGGTCAAACCAGTCAACCCTCCCATCGTACTGGCCCGTGTCAAAACTCATCTGGTCATCCATGATCAAGTCAATCTTCTGGCTGATCAAATAGAAATGCGCACCAAGCAACTTGAACTCCGCAACATAGAGCTGGAGGAGACGTGCTATGAGGTAATCTGTCAACTGGGCCGGGCAGCGGAATACCGGGACAACGAAACCGGTATGCACGTATTGCGCATGAGTCGGTACACTGGGGTCTTGGCGCTGAAAGCCGGACTATCTAAGCCGGAAGCGGAGGAGTTGATGATTGCAGCACCGATGCACGATTTAGGAAAGATCGGAATTCCCGATCACATTCTTCTCAAACCCGGAAAGCTGACGGATGAGGAGTTTGCCATCATGCGCACCCATGCCGAAATTGGCTACAAAATCATTGGAAAACAAAATTCCGCTATTTTGAATCTTGGCGCATTGATTGCCTTAACTCATCACGAAAAGTGGAATGGTCGCGGATATCCCCGCAAGCTCCAAGGGGAGGATATTCCCCTGGCAGGCCGTATTGTCGCCATCTGCGATGTGTTCGATGCATTGACCTCAGTGCGCCCGTACAAGGCAGCTTGGTCAGTCGATGATGCCATGGCTTTGATTGCCAAGGAATCCGGGGGACATTTTGATCCCAGATTGGCTGCGTTATTCGTCGATTTAAAGCATGAAATCGTCGCAATCATGGAGCATTGTCAAACCATTCAGGAGGTTCCTTTGGGATTTAACCTGGTTGGCGAACAATTGGAGCTTAAGCAATTCTCATTTTGAACAGAACCGGGCGGGTTTGGAACCCGCCCCTACGGGTCGATGTCCCGTATCCTATTTATAATGCATTGATAATACAGAATTAAATTTCTTGCGTAGGGGCGGGTTCCAAACCCGCCCTTATTCACCTTATCTTCTTCCAGAGGAAGGACAACCGAAAGCCGCACGCTACGCCCCTGCGCAGTGTAACAACAAAGGTCAGCCATAGTGGAAAAAACCCGTAACGAGGCATTGCTTAAAACAGATGCCTTGCAGAACGCAATTCTTAATAGCACCAATTTGTCGAGTATTGCCACCGATGCGAAGGGTGTCATTCAGATATTTAACGTCGGCGCCGAACATATGCTGGGCTACACGGCTAGCGAAGTGATTGACAAAATCACGCCGGCTGACATTTCCGACCACCAAGAAGTGATCGCACGCGCCAAAGCTCTCACCGCCGAGCTTGGCACCCCGATCACGCCAGACTTTGAGGCTTTGGTGTTCAAAGCCTCGCGTGGCATCGAGGATATCTTCGAACTGACCTACATCCGCAAGGATGGCAGCCGCTTTCCTGCGGTCGTGTCGGTCACCGCCCTGCGTGATGCCAAACAAACGATAATAGGCTACTTATTGATCGGTACGGATATCACCGAGCGAAAACGCATGGAGGAGAGGAATGCCCAATCGCGACAATTGCTCCTGACGATCATTAACACCGCACCGCTACGGATTTTCTGGAAGGATCGCAACTTGCGCTATCTCGGCTGCAATATGGCTTTTGCCCTGGATGCAGGGATGGAGGGACCGGATGAAGTGATCGGCAAAGACGATTATCAGATGGTGTGGTTAGACTTCGCGGAGTCGTTCCGTTCCGATGACAGGCAAGTCATGGAGTCGAGCATCACCAAACTTAATTATGAAGAAACTCTGAGACTGACAAATACGAGTGACCAGAAAATTTGGATAAAAACGTCAAAAGTCCCCCTCAGAAATAATGCCAACGAAATATTCGGAATACTGGGGGTTTACGAGGACATCACCGAGCGCAAGCAATTGGAAGATGCTCGTGAAGAAGCACTGAGTCTCCTGCAGAAAATCGCCAGCCGGGTACCCGGGGTTGTCTACCAATACCGCTTGTGCCCTGATGGCAGTTCCTGCTTGCCTTTCGCGAGTGAAGCCATCCGTGAAATATACCGGCTAAACCCGGAGGAAGTCCGCGAGGATGCGTCCAAATTATTTGCCTGCCATCACGTCGACGACAAAGAAGCCATCGTCACCTCCATCCAAAAATCGGCGCAAGATTTGACACCGTGGTGCATTGAGTACCGAGTAAAGTTTGACGATGGCACGGTGCGCTGGCTGTCCAGCAACGCGATGCCAGAGCGGGAAGCGGATGGCGCAACGCTATGGCACGGCTTCATCACCGACATCACCGAGCGCAGGGAGACCGAGGAGGAACTGCGGCTCAACGAGGAGTTGTTAAGTATCATAACCACCTCCGCCCCGGATGCGATTATCATGCTCGACGAAGCCGGCAACATCGCGTTTTGGAATAAATCTGCCGAAAAGATATTCGGTTACGCACGGCAAGAGGTTCTCGGGCATAATCTGCACACGATGCTGGCCCCGCCCACCCTCAGGGAAGAACACCTCCGGGCCTTCCCGCATTTTCAGCAAACCGGCCAGGGGGCAGCCATCGGCAGGACCGTCGAGCTTGTCGGGCTGCGCAAGGACGGTGGCGAGATCGCCGTGGAGATGTCACTCTCTGCCGTGCAAATAAAGGGTGCCTGGTGTTCGGTCGGCATAGTGCGCGACATCACCGCCCGCAAGCTAGCGGAAAATTCGCTACTTAAAGCGAGTGCCTTGCAAAGCGCAATTTTCAACAGTGCCAATTTTTCGAGTATTGCCACCGACGCAAAAGGTGTCATTCAAATTTTCAACGTCGGTGCCGAGCACATGCTGGGATATTCAGCCGCCGAAGTGATGAACAAGGTCACGCCGGCTGACATTTCCGACCCGCAGGAAGTGATCGCACGCGCCAAAGCGCTCACCGCCGAGCTTGGCACCCCAATCACGCCAGGTTTTGAGGCTTTAGTGTTCAAAGCCTCGCGTGGCATCGAGGACATCTACGAGCTGACCTACATCCGCAAAGATGGCAGCCGCTTTCCGGCGGTCGTGTCCGTCACGGCCTTGCGTGACGACAACAGTACGATTATTGGCTACCTGCTGATTGGCACGGACAACACTTCTCGCAAGCAAGTCGAAGCAGAGCAGCAGAAGCTCGATCAGCGTCTACGCGACCAGCAGTTCTATACGCGCTCGCTCATCGAATCCAGCATTGATGCGCTGATGATTACCGATCCAAGTGGAATCATTACCGATGTCAACAAACAGATGGAGGTGCTCACCGGTTGTACACGTGACGAGCTAATCGGCTCGCCGTTTAAGGATTACTGCACCGACCCGGATCGGGCCGCGACGGGCATCAAGCTAGTGCTGAGCGAAAAGAAGGTCATTGACTACGATCTCGTCATCCTCTCCTTGGACGGAAGGGAAATTGCGGTTTCCCTGCATGCCACCACTTTCTATAATCGCAAACGGGAGCTACAGGGCGTGTTCGCTGTCGTGCGCGACATGATCGAACGCAAACGTTTGGACCAAGTGCTGGAAGATAAGAACGCCGAACTGGAGACTGCCAAGCTCGCGGCGGAAAAAGCAAACCTCGCAAAATCAGAGTTCCTCGCCACGATGAGTCACGAAATCCGTACGCCGATAAACGGCGTGATCGGCTTGACCTATCTGTGTCTTCAGACCGACTTGACCATGCAGCAGAGGGACTATCTGGAAAAGGTCAAAATCAGTGCCAATGCCCTATCGAAATTGATCAACGACATTCTGGATTTTTCCAAGATTGAAGCCGGCAAGCTTGCCATGGAAAACGTAGACTTCATTCTCGATGACGTTCTGACTGAAATAGCAACCATCCTAGGTGTTAAAAGCCAGGAGAAGGGAATAGAACTGCTGGTGGATACCAAGAGTGATGTCCCTCATTTTCTGCAAGGGGATTCCCACCGCCTAGGGCAGGTTTTGATCAATTTGGTCGGCAACGCCATCAAATTCACGGAAGCAGGGGAGGTTTACATAACGACGGAAGTGTTGCAGAAAACACAAGACACTGTATTATTGCAATTTACCGTTCAGGATACCGGTATCGGTATGACAGCGGAACAGGTTGGCAACCTGTTTGAAGAGTTTTCCCAAGGAGATGCCTCTATTACAAGAAAATACGGGGGAACTGGCCTAGGATTGGCAATTAGCAAGCGTTTGGTTGAAATGATGGGGGGGCAGATTAGTGTTAGTGTTTTGGATGCCCCCGGACATGGCAGCCGTTTCATATTTACGGCCTGTTTCAACAAAACAGGGCGACCGGAACCGAAATTACCGGCACTTCCGAAGAATATTCATGGATTGCATGTCATGGTGGTAGATAACAACGCCAATGCCCGGCAGATTATTGCCGAACATTTGAATTTGCTGAACTACACTCCGGTTTGTGTGGAAAACGGGGAAAAAGCCCTTGAAATGCTCGTTGCGGCCGATGCGGAGGGTTCTTGCTTCGATCTTGTGCTAATGGACTGGAAAATGCCAGGCATCAATGGCTTGGAAGCCTGTCGGCGCATTAAAAACAAGTTATCCCTGAAAAAAATTCCAGCCGTTGTCATAGTGACCGCCTATTCCCAAGACTACCTCACCTTACCAAGTGGGGAGAAAAGTTCCGTCGATGGTTTTTTGACGAAGCCGATCAATGTTCGCTCCCTGCTGGACATCATCATGATCGTCTTCGGTCATAAACCAGCAAGCCAACTGACAAGCCTATTGAACGGCCAACCTGTCAATTTTGAGGGTATCCGTTTACTCCTTGCGGAGGACAACGAAATCAATCAACAAGTGGCACGCGAGCTTTTGGAACAGGTGGGCATTAAAGTCAGCGTCGCCAACAACGGCCAGGAGGCAGTCGACTTAGTGTTAGTGGACAAACAGGATTTTGACGGTATTCTTATGGACCTGCAAATGCCCGTCATGGATGGTTTGACTGCCACTAGGCGCATTCGGAATCAAAAAAGTGCCAAAGCATTGCCGATCATCGCCATGACGGCCAATGCCATGGCTGGCGACAGGGAGAAATGCCTAGAGGCAGGGATGAATGACCATATTGCCAAACCGGTGGACCCGCATGAGATGTACGCCACTTTGGAAAAATGGATAGCGAAACAATCCGACACGATTCACGAAGTTTCTGTTGCCCCCTCCTCTGAACGAAACTCGAGTATGGTGTTGCCATTGCCACACATTCCAGGGTTGGATATGTCCAGAGGGTTACACCATGTGGGAGGCAACACGGTTCTCTATCGCAATGTCCTGCTCAAATTTGCCAACATTCAAGGAGGTGCCTGCTTGGAGATGGAGCGATGTTTAGCCTCCGGCGACTTCACGAGATTGGAACATATAGCCCATACACTCAAGGGGGTGTCTGCCACCCTCGGTGCTTTATCATTATCCGATTTGGCGGGGAGGATCGAAAAACTGTCGAAGACTCCGGAAGGGTTGGAAGAGTTACCGGAATTGCTTGCAACAACGCTCAGTGAACTGGCGCGTATCGTATGGGCCATTGAAATCACGCTGGGGCAACCCACAACCATTTTCACGGGAGAAGACAAATCGAGTATTGAAGCTAGCCCGGAACAAATGGCTGTTTTATTTCAAAGGGCTGTCGCGTTGCTCCTCGCCTCTGACTCCGCAGTGAAAGAGGTGGTGGAGGAGATAGCCAATTTGTCGCGCAGTGAAAGCCGCCGGGAAAGATTGGTGGCCATCAACACAGCCCTTGGTGTTTATGAATTTGAAACCTGCTTGGCGCTTTTTCAAAGCTGGGCCAGAGATGAAGGTATTGCACTTTCATGACGGATGTTATGCACGGGTGATGTTGAAGCCTGCTGGGAGTAGGCCGGAATAAGCCCGCTCCAGCGGGTGCTTCCGGCGAAGTAACTGACATAATGTACGTCCATGTCGGCAAAGGGTTGCCGACCTACTGCGTAACATGGGCCGTAGGGCGGCAACCCTTTGCCGCCAACAATAAGCAAAGTAATCAATTGACATTAAAAACGCTGTAACCCAATCCCTGACAAGTTCCCCTCACTGGGTGCCTTCCCCAAACAGATCATCATAGCGCCGGTTATCACCGGGTTTTAACTCATAACACTCCTGCACTGATTCGGGTGTGCCCTCTTCCAACAGCTTGCCAACCGTCATGAAGCGGTAGCCTTTTTCCTTTAAGCCGCTAATGATACGGGGCAAGGCAGCGGCAGTGCCATGACCGTGACCATTGGCATGAAAAACAATGATCGAGCCGGGACGTACATTGTTTAGTATATTGTGCACAAGTTTGTCGGGCGTGGCAGTTGTGGCCGCATCCCCGCTAACAACATCCCATTGTATCGCATTTAGCCCCATCTCATTGACGGCGCGTAGCGATTCTGCATTGCAAGTGCCGTAGGGAAATCGAAAATTGTGCGGTTGGCGGGGTATGGTTTCCATCTTCCGCCCCAAGCCTTTATCTTCGGCCCTGCGCTTGAGCGTTTCCCAAATCCTTTCATATTCGGCTTGGGTCCAAATGATTTGGTCGAGCATTTTTTGGCCTTTCAGCACACGCAGGTTGCCATGGGTCCAGGCATGGTTGCCGATCTCAAAATTCGAGTCAGCCATCAGTTGCAAGGTTTTTTCCTGATGGGAACGCATCCATTTGCCGCCGGCGAAAAAGGTCGCTGGAACCCCTTGGTTACGAAGTGTGTTGACGATGCCCCTATCATAGCCCGTCCTGCGGTGTGCCTGTTCGCAAAGGTCAAAGGTCAACGCGACTATTTTTTTACCGTCGGCCAGGCGAACCCGCCGGATGGAGTTGACGCGCAGGGCATTAAGTTGAGGCAGTTTTTGGCTGGGTTGTAAACGTTGCGGCGGGGTTAAGTCCGGGGGGTGAAGTTTGACGATGCGTTCGTCACCGGGGTGTCCACGCAGTTCATCAGCAGTCCAAGTGTCCAGTAGTGTCTTGGGTTTGGTATCGGCAATCGCAGGCCGGTAGGGTGG
>QJPH01000364.1 GCA_003242955.1 Candidatus Methylumidiphilus alinenensis | reverse complement strand
TGGGCCTTCGCCACGGCGGCAAGGTCGATGTCGATGAGAAGGAGTAATGCAAAAAACTCGGCGGACTGAAGGATGATCTGGCACACTGTGGGGGTCTCCGTTATTGGTTTAGTGGAGACTCCTCCAAAGGGGGCTTGCAGTCAAGCTCTCTGAGGGGGATCAACCTCAAACCCTCAGTCTATTTGATCAAATAGGCCGGATAACCCATCAAAAAAAGTGCTCATGCTCAATGAGGAATGAGGCGCATCAATCGCTATGAGTGCGGCAACCTCCGAAATGTCCCAAACCGCGATTGATGGGCTTCGCAGGCTCAGCCCATCCTACGGCCCTGATGCGGGTCGGGATTTGTAATCCCGACCCGAACGTTATGTCCACAGACCACAGTCCTGCCGTTGCACAAAACGTTACGGACGGGATTACAAATCCCGTCCGGCGGAGTGTAGGGCGGATACAGGGATGTGATCCGCCGAATGTTGGCGACCGATCTATAACATTCGGCGGAACCCGTCCATGGTTCCGCCCTAGGGACCTGACGCGGGTCGGGATTTGTAATCCCGACCCGAACGTTATGTCCACAGGCCACAGTCTTGCCGCTGCACAAAAGTTACGAGTTGTAGGGCGGATACAGGGATGTGATCCGCCGAATGCTGACGACCGATCCATAGCATTCGGCGGAACCCGTCCATGGTTCCGCCCTACGGACCTTGTTGTTATAGTCAAGCGTTGGAGACCCGTCATTTCGGCAGGGATGCCGAAAACCAGGCCATGGACGGTAACCAGCCCATAGAATGTGCATGAGGAACGAGGCGCATCAATCGCGATGGGTGCGGCAACCCCGCCGATGTGCCAAGCCGCGAATGATGGGCTTCGCAGGCTCAGCCCATCCTACGGCCCTGACGACCGATCCATAGCATTCGGCGGAACCCGTCCATGGTTCCGCCCTACGGCCCTGGAATGACGGAGTAGCCAACGCACCTTCCTAATCAGGAAGAGTTATGCCGGGTGCGTCTGTTTGTGTTGCACCCGACATTCCGTTTGTCGGGCAACGGTGGATATATTGCCCGACCTTATGGCTATGTTTTAAGATATTGCAGACATGGAAGACTGGGCGTGAAACTTTTTACGGAAAGCACCTAAACCTAATATGCCAGATGCAACCATCCAGATTGCAGACGGAACCGGTGTTGGAGTAGGTGTCGGGCCATTATTTAGCGTAAGCGGCTCAATAAGCGTGGCCTCCAATACAGTGTTACCGTCAATCAAAGCGAAACTGAACAGATTATTGCTGATCTGAAAAAGCTTATCCGGGTCGCTTGCAATACCGCTGCTGAACGGCGAGATGTTTAATCCGCTGAATAAGCCAAGAGCGGCCTGATCAATAAAGGTTTGTTCCTTAAAACCAGATGCCAATGTTATCCCGCCAGAGCCGATGATGAAATCAAAAGTGTCGCCGATCTTTGGAGTATAGCCAAACTGGCTAAACAACTCCGGTTGCAAGACAATTTGCAAACTACCGTCCAGGGTCACCGCTTTACCAACAAACAACTGGCTATAATCACCTCCGGTATTGCTAAAATTCTGGCTGGCACCGGTATTCCCGTCGACATACAAACGGGTGTTGCCGGTTGCGGTCTGCGTATAGTTTCCTGTGACCTGAAGGCTGGCGTCTACCGCATAGGTACCCTGCACTTGAACTATAGGTGCTTCAATAGTGATGATAGGCGCGTTTGGAACAAAACTAACAGGCTGTGGCAGAACTGGTGCTGCTGTTGGGTTTGTTGGGGTTGTGGCTGGTTGTGGGATAAACGCCACCACAGTTGATGCACCGATCACGACAGGGTTAGAGTAAACAACCGGTGCTGGGGCGGTACCGGCGGCGGCGGAAGGGGCGGGTGGTGCTATGACCTGGATATAGCCGCCTTGAACTTGCGGTAGCGCAACAATAGGTATCCGCACCAAACCGGCATTGATTACATTACCCTCAATGATACCGTTGCCGGAAAATACCGCGCCCTGTAAAACATTCAGAGTACCATTGCCGTTGTTTAAATTGAGCGTGTCATTAACCCCCAAAGTGTAGGAACTACCTGCTAAAACATCCAAGCCTTTTAGGTTCACGGTTTGAGGTGTACTGGTATCTATTGATTGCACACCGGTAACGTAAGCCACATTGCTTGGTGTGGCGGTCGAATAATTAACGCTGCTTGGCGTATAGTTGGAAACCAGTTCGATTTGATTACCCGTTCCGCCATGATAAGTAAGATTAAAATTGACTCCGTTGACGGCTACCGAAGCGCCTTCGGCCAGACCGTTGAAAGTTCCGCTGATGCTGCCTTGCACATTAACGAGGTCGAAAAATTCACCGGTATGCGTGGTCAATCCAGTAATTCCCTGTAAATCCAAGCTGGCGCCCGCTAGATTAAGATTGCCATTCACTTGTAAAGCGTTAGCCGAACTCTTGCCAACGTCAGCCAAATTAAAATCCAGATTGCCGCCTGTTAAGGAAACATTGCTGGTCTTAATGGTAGCGCCTTCAAGGGTATAATTGCCACCGCTAAAAGTTAGATTACCTGCCCCTGCAAAGTTACCGCTACTCACGCCGCCTCCCGCCAGCAGCAGATTGCCTGCATTGTCATTAACAATACCGTTGCTGGTATTGTTGAAAACAGCATTAATCGCTGTGGTGCCATTGCCGGTTATGTTGAGTGTGCCGTTATTGACAAATGTGCCGCTTGCTGCGTTAAGTGAAGCGTTATTTGCCAAATTAAAGGTGCCGTTGTTAGCCATGACACTGTTGTTGGCAAGACTGATGGTGCCGTTGTCGGTGAAGCTGCCGTTATTGGTGATCGTGCCGGATGTGTTCAGACTCTGACCGTTCGCAACCTGTAAGCTGCCTGCTGCAAGCGCCAAGTCCTTGTAAGTGCCGCCGCCTGTGAGGCTGGCACTGCCGGTGCCTGTGATGGTGCCGCCGCTGATCGTTCCGCCCGCCAGATGGAGGGAGGAACCGTCCGCCACCTGGATTTGCCCTGTGCTGTTGTTGAAACCAACAGTAGAGTTGCTGTCGTTGACCGAAACATTCATGCCGCCCGCAGCATTAGCCAATACGGTACCCTGGTTCACCACCTTAAGCTGGTTGCTATAGGCACCTAGATTGCCGCCGCCCTCAACCGTATAGCCGCTGCCGATAGTCAGGGTTCTGACTGCGCCGGGATTGCTGTCAATATAGTTGTTGGCGCTGTTGCTCACCACCGTCTTGCCGGTACCGGTCAGCGTGGTGTCGCCGGTTAATAACAGCGTAGTAGTGGCGTTCGAGGCGTTCAGCGACATCGTGCCGTTGTTGGTAATCGTGCCAGTGGTGTAAATGCTGCTGCCGTTGTTTAGCGCTAATGTGCCCGTGTTGGTCACGTTACTATAGGTGCCGCCGCCCGATAGGTTGAAAACGCCTTTCAGTGTGAGGTTTTCGTAAGTGCCGCCGCCACTGAGGCCGCTATTGCCAAGAGACTGAACCGTACCGCCGCTGATCGTTCCGCCCGCCAGATGGAGGGAGGAACCGTCCGCCACCTGGATTTGCCCTGTGCTGTTGTTGAAACCAACAGTAGAGTTGCTGTCGTTGACCGAAACATTCATGCCGCCCGCAGCATTAGCCAATACGGTACCCTGGTTCACCACCTTAAGCTGGTTGCTATAGGCACCTAGATTGCCGCCGCCCTCAACCGTATAGCCGTTGCCGATAGTCAGGGTTCTGACTGCGCCGGGATTGCTGTCAATATAGTTGTTGGCGCTGTTGCTCACCACCGTCTTGCCGGTACCGGTCAGCGTGGTGTCGCTGGTTAATAACAGCGTAGTAGTGGCGTTCGAGGCGTTCAGCGACATCGTGCCGTTGTTGGTGATTAAACCACCATTAACATTTAATGATGTGCCGTTAAGCAGACTCAAGCTATCCCCAGCATTAATATTAAGTGTGCCGATTGATGCGCTGGTGTCGAGGTTAACTGCTGAATTGATTGAATTACCGCCATCAATAAAGACGTTGCTTGCAGCGGCATTTGGAAAACCTGAAACACTCCAATTGGAATTCGACCAATTACCGTTGCCTCCCAGCCAAGTATAATTGGCCGCCTGCGCGGCAGGTGCTGCGCCCAACAATAATGCAGAGAACATCAGTTTAGCTTGCATGCGTAAATTATTGTTGGATAGTCCGTACAGTTGGGTACGGATTGCCCTGGCGATGGAGGAAACTTTAATCGACAGCTGATCGCCTATCAAGGCAGAATCTATCGGTCTTTTGTTAAATCTGGAACGCATAAATAAATCTCTTTAGTTGTCTTGAATAAATTTAGGACTCATCACCTATCAAAACGCGCTTTGCTCATAATGTCTCATGCGTAGTGTGTGTTTACGCCAATCGTCTTGATGCGAATCTTGCTGGTGTCTGAAATTTACGCGAGTTTTTCAGTCATTGCCACCCACATATGTGGGCATGTGGACACTGGCAGCAATGCCATCTGTGTTGGAACCGTGTATTTTCGTACGCACACACTGGTTATTCTTGACCTATGGGTTTTGGGTGCAATTAAAAGTGATGCGGGAGTGCAAGGCTTGCCTTGCGATGGCGCGAACAAGCAAGGCAAGCCTTGCACTCCAAGCGTATTTTCAAACGCCGGACGATTCGTATGCATCACTTTTAATCGCACCCATGGGTTTTACTGGGTTAATCGTATTCCAATCCATCCTGCCCTGGGTGCACCAGGTGAGACAAAACGATCCGTCTCATGTCCCGCGCCTAATGCCAGATCGGCATTGCCGTAATAACCCGAGGTGTTGTAATGGTTGTTAAAAACATTATCGAGTTTTCCGAAAAAGGAAAAATATTGAGTGATCTTGTATTCAGCGGTGGCATTAAATAACCAGTATCCTGATAATTTTTCGCTGGTATTGGCTTCATCCCCTTTCAGATAAACACTGCCACTGTACAAGCCATTAAAGCCTAAAGATAGTTCTCGCCATAAGTCTACAGCTATCGACGCTTTAAAAATATGCTCTGGAATTCCTGGAATTCTACTGCCTGGGTTAACGGGTATGATTTGCTGATGGTTTTGATCCAGTGGATTAATAATGCCAAACTGATCCATAAAGGTGGCATTTAACCAGGTGTAATTAGCTGAAAAGTGCCAATCGTCTATCGGACTGAACAGATTATTAAAGCTGGCGGTACTGGCGGCTTCGATACCGTACCGTCTGGTTTTACCAACGTTGTTGAAATAACCCTGACCATTGATACTTCCATCATGTTGAAAAATAATATCGTTATTATTGATAGTATGAAAATAACCTAGGCTCCATGTCGTATTGCTATTTTTCCAAAGGTACTTATCAATATTTCCTCTCAAACCACCTTCCCAGGTTTTAGCCACAACCTGCTTCAAAGGTGGATCGGAACTAAACGCATTGGGTATTCTACAGGGCTTGCTCGGATCGGCACAACTGAGTTCCATTGGTGTCGGTGCGCGGGTTGCTTCACTGTAACTACTGTATATCCAAAGGTTATCGCGTAATTGATAAGTCAGCCCAAGCGATGGATTAAAGCGTCCAAAGTTATGTTTTCCGCTTAAGTTATCTGTTCCTTCTAATGGCACATACTGATTTTCAAGTTTTAAATTCTGATTGTTGTAACGCCCGGCGATGGTAGCCGTCAATTTTTCCGTGACAGAAAAACTATCGGTTAAATAAACGCCTATGGTTTCGATAACGGTATTTAAACGTATTTTGTATTGATCGTCATAAATACCCGTAGGGATACTGCCTCTGTCCAGTGTTAAAGAGGTCAGTTCGGTATCCGAACTGGTTTGAGCTATTGAATAATCATAATTTGCACCTGTTGTCAGTGTGTTTCGATGTTTAAACAGGTCTTGCTGAAATACCGATTGCAAAGTACCACCAAGGCTGTGCATATAAGCAGTGCTACTGGTAATCGTTGCACCGTCAACATTTGGACTGGCTTGCACCAGATTATAATGGGTATCGACTACTACATTACCGTTACTATTACATAACAATGAATTCGGATCGCTATCATTACAAGCACTATAAGGGCTACCATCGACACTGGAATATTTAATACGATTCTGCCGAAAATAAACATTCCCGCCGACCTCAAGGACTTTGGTCAGTTCATAAGTGCCTGCCAGTTCAGAGAAGAACATACGGGTAATCTCCTGTGCTGGCTGGGTAAATACCGCTCTTTGGTTTTGTGCTTGCAAGCCAATTGGAAGCGCACCATTACCCGCTAGATTGTTATCATTGGCTGCTATTGTTAAATCCAAAGACCCTTTAATATTTTTCCAGCTTAAGGTACCCAAAACCTGTTTAGCATCCGAGGGCGAAAAATTACGCCAGCCATTTTCAGAAAAATTATGTAAATCTAAAAAATAGCCAAAAGTTCCATTATTACCGCCACTCGTTAATTCTTCGGATTGTCTGTTCCAGGAACCTCCATAAATTTCCAGTTCATGTTTGGGCGCGGTAAATCCAGTTTTGGTTTTGATAGAAATGGCTCCGCCGAGACTATTTAAGCCATAAACAGGGTTTGAACCAGGATACAATTCCATTGAAGCGATTGCACCTTTAGATAATAGATCCCAATTAACCAAATCACCAAACGGCTCATTAAACCTGACACCGTTAACGTAAGTTGACAAGCCTTGAGGTAAACCTAATACCGGTGATGCCACAAAACCGCGATAATAAACATCAGGTTGTAAAGGATTGCTCTGGGTATCGTTAATATTTACACTGCCCATATAACGATTCATGTATTCTGCTAACGACAGGCTTTGGGCTTCTTGCAGTTGTTCTGATGAAACTGATTGAATAACGGCAGGTATTTTATCAACTGAAACACTGCCAACTGAAAGCGGTGAATTACCCTCAACTACTATGGTGGGTAACACTTCAACATCGGCATTGGACGTTGTTTTGTTTGTTATCGAAGCTTGTTCTTGGGCAAGCCCTGTTGTCAGGAATGTGATGCCATACAATGCAAAAGTAGAATAAAGAATATTTTTAATGGTCATCACACAACAAAACCTGCCTGATTGCTAAAGAACTATCCTGCTTGTGTTTAATTCTGATTGCGCCCAAGCAGATTAATTTCTGCAAGCAAATGTTCAGATTCTATAGGCTTAAGTAACACCCTGTTATTCTTGAATTCCTTATCAAGAAGAACTGTCTCTCCTGTTATTATCAAAATTGGCGGCTCATAGCCGAATGTTGATTTTATCAAAGTGATTACATCTAAAGCTGTTTGCTCATCAGGTAAGCTATGGTCAGTAATGACAACATCGGGGTCACGTTCTAAAGTTGGCAACAAAATTTCTAAAGCCACAACAGAACTAACTGCTTCGTATTTTGCACCGTGTTCTTTTAGTATTGCAATAATCGACTGATTCACTGATATATCATTTTCAATCAGAAGCACATAAAGCCCTTTCAAGGAACGCTCTTGATTCACTAATTGTATAGGTTCTTCAAAATCTAATTCATCACCCTTTGGTAATAACAGGGTAATTCGCGTTCCTAAGCCTAGTTTAGAACGCAGTTTTTTTATGGCATGATGCTCTAATAAGTTTATTGTCGTTTTAACGATAGACAACCCTAAGCCTTGACCTTTATCCCTGTTTCTCTCAGGATTATCAAGCTGACAAAATGCTTTAAAGATGTTTTCCTGCTCATTTAATGGAATCCCTTTGCCGTTGTCGATAACATCAACACGGATGGTTTTAGTAAGGCTCACAATAGCAATGATAACAAGTGGCTTTGGCTTGCTATAATCAGCATATTTAACACCATTGGTGAGTAAATTAGTCAGGATACGCTTCAAATGATGTCGATCACTTCTTACTATAGCTTTTGAACTATTACTTTTTGCAATGCCTAAGCTGACATGTTTATTATTTGCATCTAGCTCATTTTGCTTAACCACCTCTTCTGCAAGCACTCTAATATCAAAGTCTGTATATTTTATTTTAATAATACCTGATTCTAGTTCAGATAAATCCAGTATATCCTTAACATCGGCACACATGGCTTTATCAGCTTTTATTGCTTGTTTAAGGTATTCCAGAGTATGACATGTTTTACCTTTTGAAAGAGCTATTAAACTGGCATTTAAAAAGTTACCGATTGGTTGCATAACGTTTCTCAAATCATGGGCGGCAGCGGCAATAAATCTGGATTTATCCCGATTTTGTTGTTCTGCCAGTAATCGGGATTGTTCTTTTAATGATATTATTTCAGATGCCTTTAATTCTGTCTGTTCACGGGCGTTTTTTAATTGTGTTTCATTGCTGAATATTTGTCGTGCGACATGCTCCTGATTCACAGAAATAAAACAACCAATGATGGAAAAAATACTCAAAAAAACCATCGGAGATTCATCGTGTTCTCTAAAAGGGTTTTTTACAAGATTCGATAATGCAAAGCTGTTGCTCGCGTCATCAAATGTATACCAACTCGCCAGCAACAGGATAATAACCAGAATAATGGTTGGTTTTGCCAGCATTCTTGAAAAGCCAAACAAAAAAAGCAGGGAAAGTAACATCCCATCGTAGCAAAAAAGGTAATAATCCGGGAAAGGGATTTGATAGGTCAACGCCAGAAGCATGAAGTAAATGGAAAATGATAAACAATAAATATAAAAACAGACACAATGTTCATTACTTTTAGCCGCCGGATGAAATAAAAAACCTGCTGATAGTGTCATCGCAATGGTTCCAATCAAACGTGACGGGAAAATCTTTAGCTTGGCAATCTCATTAAAAGCCTCATTATTTAAAGCATCAATTATATCGATACCAAAATAATATAGATTGGTGCATACAGCTATTACCACGGCTATTCGTCTCTGGGTAATCATTCGTTCGCTGTAGTCACGCAAAAAACAGCGTTCTGTTTCCGCATCAAACGGTTTTGGTGGAAATATATCTGTCAAAAACTGGGTAAAAAGATTCATCTTTACAGAAATATAAAAGTGGCTGATATAAATTCTAAATTATGGAATAACTAACAATTATTAGGTGTAGGTACTATAATCTTTAACTGTGAAACTTCATATATTATTTCACCACGGCGTGTTACATTGAACGCTTTCAATAGCGGAGGCAGGTAGTTTCTACGAACCGTTGTCTCTTTCACGCCCATGCAATCTGCTATATCCTGATTCGAGAATCCCTTACAAATATAAAAAAGTGCTTCACGCAATTTGCCATCATTGTTCAGTATGGCGTTGATTGCTTCTCTTTCTTCCAATTCTCTTGCACTAAAAAATTGTGTTGAATTGCAATGAATAAAATCGGGTCTGAATATTTGACCTTTCAACACTGACTCAAACGCATCTTGAAATGTATATTCACCACCCATTGCTTTTGGAATATAGCCCATAGCTCCATTATCAAAACAGAGCTTCACTAATTCTTCGGTTAAATAACCATCGCCTTCACCACCTGACGTTATAATAGTACGCGTACACAGTTTATTCTCTCGAATATACAAAAGAATATCCATGCTCGTTTTCTTTCTGACTCTGTCTAAATAAAAATCCAATAATGCAAAATCAATTCTTTCCCTAGAAAGTATTTCGATAGCGTCTTCATAACGGGTGGCTTTATAAATAGTTGCCGTTGGTGCGGATTCCTGTATTAAAGCTCCAAGGCTATCCAAAATAAATTCCCAATCTTCAAGCACCAGAATCTGTAATTGATTATCTATGTTCATAGTCACTATCGCCTTGCCATAATAGGATCGCTTGTAATCGCCGCGCAACAGATCGGCGACTGACCAGATGAAACTGGCGGTGGAGGTAAAATTTCACATGACTCACTATTGGACAGTTTGCTCAAAGTGTTTAGTTTGTGAAAGTGAAAGCCTATCTCTTGATTTTGGCGGATTTTCGTGGCTTTTGCACCCATCAACATTGGACAAAATGATCTAACCGATAAAAAGCTTGGTAGGTGCGGCTGATTCCCGCGAGTCGGGCTGTCCTGCCCTCGTCCCAAAAGCCCCCGGAGTCCATCCGGGGCCGCGCTCCCAGCGCGGAAAGGTGTGAAATCCATTTTTTTCGCTTAAATGCGAATTAAGCGCTACGCGGTAAGACATTCCGCACGAACATTGCGGCTGCCAGCCGTCCGAAGACGTGCACCATAAGTCCTTGGTAGGAGCGCACCTTGCTGGCAATCTCGATGCCGGTTTTTTCCTCGATCCAGTTGAACATGGATTCGACGGGTTGGCGAACCCGCGAGACGGCGCGTGAGAGCCAGATGTCGGCGGTATCGAGGGGTTCTTGGCCTCTCTGCCTTTTGACCGGGGTCATCGCGGTGAAAGGAAGCCCGTCCACCCGCTTGAGGTAGTCATACGCCTTGTCGGCGTAGACTTCCAGGTAGGGTAGCTCGGAGGCAATCATCTCAAGTGCCGGGCCGTCATTCACCCCCGCTGGTGTCAGGCCGATGAAGCGCGGACTCGGCAGTGTGCCGGGCTGCCGGTCGCCGATCAGGTGGATCTTCACGCCGTAATAGTAGAGGTTCTTGGTCGGGCAATAGCCGCTGCCGGCCAATTCGGGGGCGACCTTGGCTTTGTAGCGGCGGCTTTGCTGGGCCATGATCACGGGCATGGAATCGACCAGTCCAGCCATGGATGCCTCCTCGCCCGTCTCGCAGAACCTCTCCAACAGGGACGGGAAGCAGTCCGCAATCCGGTTCAGGCGCTGCACATAGGCCCCGTAGCCTGGCAGCTGGGGAAACCAATCGCGCCAATAGCGTCGGGCATGCGTATGGATATCCTTGATCTGCCGTTTATTTTCCACGACGACAGCGAACAGGTAGAGGGTGACGACTTCCTCGTCGGTGAAGGTCAGGTCGGCGTAAGGCGCATAGCGTTGGGCTTGTACCCAGCCCCCTTCTTGCCAATGTTTGCAAACTTCAAGGTAGAGTGTTATCAATTGTAGTTGCCAGTCCATCGTCGTTCTCGGTCAGGTTGTTGGGGAATAACCTCCAATGATACTACTGTGGGCTGGCATCCCCTTCAGCTAGCTCTGAATTGGCATTTAAGCGAAAATATTAGGGCGGCGGTGGCAATCTGTTGTTGATATAGAAGTCATACCAGCGATTGCCGCAACGGCAAGTGGGTATTATGGCGTAAAATACAGCAATGGGATTGCTGGAATACGAATTTTTACGTTGATTGCCAAAACCACATTGAATGCCACAGTTCATTAGCCCAATCATGCAGACATTTTTAAACAGGCCGGTTTTCTCCGTCATTGGCTTTGGCTTGGCCGACTCTGGCCGAAGGATGCGGTTTGCCAAGCCGTTCCCGCTGGAAAATATCATAGCCTATGACAATGCGAGGGCCTTGTTCGCCAGCATGGATAAAGAAGCCGGATGACCCCGATGATTGGAGCTAACCGAATGTTTCGCGTCCGTTTGACGTTCGTCATCATGGTATCGTTCAGCTTTGTGCTGTTTCTCGGCATGACGCTCTATTGGGGTTCCAGCCAAGTCGCCCTGTATTCCCACCGCAGCCAAGCGGCGTATGAGGCGTTCGACTATTATCAACGCCTGTCCCACAAAGCCTACCGCCACTTCAAACAACGCATGGACCGGCTGATCACCGACAGCCCCACGGCGGAAGTCGGCGTGGAACTGTCGAAACAGCGCCTTGATGAAGCCATCGAAGCCTTGCGCAACAATGCCGTCAAGGAAACCGATGCCGAAACCTTGCCCAAGCCCGCCGAACTGGAACGGGTCGCCCGCATCACCGCGTTCTTGGAAGCCAGCGAGTACCGCTTTGACGAACTCGAACGGCTACGCCAGCAGGGCCACCGCGAACAGGCCGTGCAAGCCCTGGGGAAATACTCTGAAGAGGAAATCGACGGGAAATTCCAGCCGCTCGTTGACACCGCCATTGGCAGCGAACGCGAACACGCCAGACTGGCCAAGGAAGAACTGGAAGCCTTGGTGGGACGCTTGCGCTGGATCGCCATCCTGGCCTCGGTGCTGGGTGGGCTGTTCAGCATTATCTCAGTCACCGTGCTGGTGCGCGGGGTCAAAAAACCCATCGAAACCCTGCTGCAAGGCACCGACGAAATCGCCACCGGCAACCTGGCCCACCGCATCGCACTCGACACCCGTGACGAATTTGGCTACTTGGCTGTCCACCTCAATCAAATGGCGGAGAAACTGGAAATCCAGCAGAGAAAACTGCGCGAGGGACGCGCCGTGCTGGAAAGGAAAGTCGCCGAGCGCACCCATGAACTGCACCAACTGAACGCCGAACTCCAGCGCATGGACGAGGCGCGGCGGGAATTCCTCACCGATGTCAGCCACGAATTGCGCACTCCCATTACCGTCATCCGGGGCGAGGCCGAAGTGACCTTGCGCGGCAGCGACCGCGACATTGGCGAATACAAAGAAGTCTTGCGGCGCATCGTCGAAATGTCCATGCAGTTGGGCAAATACGTCGCCGACCTGCTGTTCCTCGCCCGCGCCGACACCCCCAAAAATGCCAGCTTGCAATATGAGTGGGAACAGGTGGATTTGGCCGGGCTGGTGTCCAGCGCCGTCGAAGACATCCGCATGATGGCACAAGAACACTCCATTCAAGTCACGCTGGACGCGCCCAGCACACCCTTATGGGTGCGCGGCGACCAACAACGCTTACGGCAAGTGCTGCTCATCCTCGGCGACAATGCCTGCCACTATTCCAACCCGGACAGCCAGATTGAAATAAAACCGGTCAGATTAAAAGTTTTCCATAAACCCACAGACACACCGAATCCTCCCCCTGCTTAAGAGTCATATGCGCATGAATGAACACCCATCCAATTCCAGCACCTTTCAAGAGCAAATGTACTACAAGCGCGTATTATTGATTGAAGATGACAATCGGATTGCCAATTTCATCCAGCGGGGTTTGAAAGCCGAAGGCTACGCCGTCGAAGTGGCGGTCACCGGGCAGGAAGGCCTCCTGTTGGCGACCGAAGGCCAGTTTCAAACCATCATCCTGGATTTGGGCTTACCCGATATCGACGGGCAGAAAATCTGCGAATACCTACGAGCCAAGCGCATCGACACCCCCATCCTGATGTTGACCGCACGGGAAGGGATTAATGACAAAATCACCGGCTTACGGGGCGGGGCGGACGACTACATGACCAAGCCGTTTGTGTTCGAGGAACTGCTCGCCCGGATTGAGGCACTGATGCGCCGGGGCAGGGCCGCAGGCAACGCCGAACCCAAAACGTTTCAACTCGCCGACCTCATGCTGGATCTGGAAACCCACGAAGTCAAACGCGGCGGGTCGCTGATCGAACTCACCCCGAAGGAGTTTGCCTTATTGGAGTTTTTCCTGCGCAGGCAGGGCAAAGTCCTCAGCCGCGCCCGGATTCTGGAACAGGTGTGGGGTTACAACGCCGATCCACAAGCCAATGTCGTCGATGTCCACATCGGCCAGCTTAGGCGTAAGATTGATGAAGGCCATGCGATAAAACTCCTAAAGACGGTACGGGGGTTTGGCTATAAATTAGACGAATCATGATGCCAATAAACCGATGGTGACAGTATGATATTGACCCGGCATGAAGTATCCAGGCAAATTGCGGCGACACTTCCAGATGAACTATAAGAAATGCGGCGGCGCTTGAAAGCCGTTGTGGCAAGGCCTGCATGGCCCAAAGTGATATTAGTGTTTTTTGCAAAAGAAACCTGGCTCCCGTACACTGGATGGCCGGTTAGGCAAGGAGAGAGTCTTATCACTCCATCCCAAGGTTTTAGACTGGTAGGGGCATCGCACAACATCTCGGCGGCATGGCGGCTATGCGGATATTCCTGATAGGCGCGGCCTGCGTCGGCAAGACCACCATCGGTCGAAGGCTGGCCGGGCGACTGAACGTCGCGTTCTTCGATCTGGACGAAGAGGTGGAGGAGTTCTTTGGCATCAGCATCGAGAGATTGCAGAAGAAATTTCTGACGATGCCCACTTACCGCGAGGAAGCCGCCAAAGTCCTGCTTCGAACTCTGGAACGACCGGACAGCCGTGACAGCGTGATTGCGCTGCCGCCGAGCGGCTTGATGGGCGGGTACTGGCGAGTGATGAAAAAGCCACAGGCATCATCATTGTTCTCGGTGACAAGCCGGAAATCATATTGGAAAGGATCATGTTCTTCGACATCGACTCCAAGCCGGTTGACCAAGAACTGACACCCCGCGAGAAACGATGGTACCTCAGCGAGATGAAAAAGGACCTCGCCTATTTCGGCAAAACCTACGGCCGCGCCCACATGAAAGTCGATATCGCGGGTTTGGATGTGGACGGTGCCGTCAACGCAGTCAAAGCCGCCGCCGAGCCTTTTCGGGAAGATGCCGGTATATGATGCCTTCGGTTTTCCCCAAGCAGGGCGTGACAAGGGGGACGCTTATCAATGAAGAAAATGATCAAAGAACCAACCGGCCATGCGAATGAATCTTCCGCCTGTCGGCGCAATCAATCGAACATGAGATATTAAGTGTTTAACGTCCCATCCATGCCAGAAATAACTGGCTCTGATGATTCGGAAGTGCTCGCGGAAACCCGGCGGGAGTGTGATTATTTGCGCTCTGAGAACGCCAGGCTCCATGCCTTGCTTGCAGAACACGGGATTGTTGCCTCCCCTCTGGCCTCGGCATTCGCCGTGGCCGCACCTTCCAAAGCCGAAGTTGCGGTTGCAACACACCCAGTTGATACAGCCGCATCCGTTTCGTTAAACCCTTCGGAAAAGATTGCGCTATTCCGCCGCCTATTCCGTGGCCGCACCGATGTCTACCCGGTGCGATGGGAAAGCAAGGCGGGCAAATCCGGTTACGCCCCGGCCTGCGGGAACGAATGGCGGGCAGGTGTCTGTGACAAACCAAGGATCAAATGCGCGGATTGCGGCAACCGCTTGCTGCTTCCTGTGACCGACCACGTCATTTACCAACATCTGGCGGGAAAACTCACCGTCGGTGTCTATCCGCTGTTGGGGGACGAAAGCTGCCACTTTCTGGCGGTCGATTTCGACGAGGCGGATTGGCGGGACGATGCCAAGGCTTTCATGCAGTCCTGCCGTGAATTGGGAGTTCCCGCCGCACTGGAAATCTCCCGGTCGGGGCAAGGTGCGCATGTGTGGATATTCTTCTCATCATCCGTCCCTGCCCGTGATGCCCGGTGCTTGGGGGCTGCTCTCATCTCCCACACCTGCGCACGGACCCGGCAACTGAAACTGAACTCCTATGACCGGCTGTTCCCCAATCAAGATACCATGCCGAAAGGCGGCTTCGGCAACCTGATCGCCTTGCCGTTGCAGAAAACGCCACGGGAGAAAGGGTTTAGCGTGTTTGTGGACGACGATTTGCTACCCTATCCAGACCAATGGGCATTTCTAAAATCAATTCAACCACTCTCACCCAATCTGCTTGAATCGACCATCCAGCAGGCATCGGGCGGTGCGCATCCGCTCGATGTGGCGTTTGTCATGGAAGAGGACGAAAAGGAACCTTGGAATCGGGCCAAGCCACTCCAAAAGAAAATCCAGGGGAATCTGCCCGAGCAATTAACCATCACCCTTGCCAACCAGCTATTCTTCGCCAAAGACGAACTGCCGCAACCGCTGGCCAATCGGCTGATACGACTGGCGGCGTTCCAGAATCCCGAGTTCTACAGTAAGCAAGCCATGCGGATGCCCGTTTGGAACATCCCCAGGGTGATCGGTTGCGCGGAGAATTATGCGCAACACATCGCACTGCCACGCGGTTGCCTTGATGCCATCATGGAATTGCTGAAAGAAAACCACATCGGACATTCTTTTCAAGAAAAGCGCTTTTTTGGGAATCCGATTGATGCGGCTTTCACTGGAACCCTGCGGCCCGACCAAGTAACCGCAGTGGACAGTATGACAGTCCATGACATTGGCATTCTGTGCGCACCCACCGCCTTCGGGAAAACCGTCGCAGCCGCCGCGATCATCGCCAAACGCAACGTCAATACCTTGATCCTGGTGCATCGGAGCGATCTGGTCAAACAATGGCAGGAGCGATTGGAAGCCTTCCTGGATTTGAAATCCTGCGAGATCGGAACAATCGGGGCCGGAAAATCCAAACCCAAAGGCCAGATCGACATCGCGACCATGCAATCCTTGTCCAGGAAGGGGGAAGTCAACCCGCTGATTGAAAACTATGGCCACATCGTCATCGACGAATGCCATCACCTCTCGGCCATCTCCTTCGAAGCCATCATGAAAAGCGCAAAGGCCCGCTACGTGCTCGGGTTGACGGCCACACCGATCCGTAGAGACGGCAAGCATCCAATCCTATTCATGCAATGTGGCCCCATCCGCTTCCAAGCGGGACGCAAAGAAAGCCTGCCAATCATCCAAGAAGTCCATCCCCGGTTCCTTGATACCCGGATTGATTTGCCGGTGACCGCCGGAATTCAGGATGTCTTCAAGCAACTGATTCAAGACTCTCATCGGAATGCGATGATCGTGGCCGATGTCATTGCTGCCTATGCCGAGGGGCGAAAAATCATTGTCCTTACCGGGCGGACGGAACATCTGCAACGCTTGGAATTAGAGTTGACCGGGAAAATCGACCATTTGTTTGTCCTACAGGGGCGCCTGTCGAAAATGCGGCGGGCGGAAGTCTTGCAAAACATGGAAGCCTTGGGCGACTCCGAGCCGCGTGTGCTTTTGGCGAACGCATCGTTGGTTGGCGAAGGCTTCGACCATCCGCCGCTGAACACACTGGTTTTGGCTATGCCCGTTTCCTGGGGGGGCAGCGTAAAGCAATATGCCGGTCGGATACACCGCCACCATACGCTCAAGACCGATGTGCGCATCTATGACTACATAGAGCTAGAGCACAAACAGTTGGCGAGAATGTGGGAGAAGCGGAGAAGGGCTTATGCGGCCATGGGTTACCACATTGTGCCGGGCCACCCGGCAGCCATGCCGAAAAGTGACGACGATTATCCTGTGCCAAGCATGAGTGCTGCCGGGCAGGGTCGGGTACGGAATTCGCAACGAACCTTGAGCAAGCTCGGCAAGCCTGCTAACTTGTCCGATGCAAGCAGGCGAGGCACTGAATCATGAGACCTTCCGAAACGCTTCATTCTCACCGCGACACCATTCGCCAAGTGGTGGCACAGCATCACGCCTGCAACCCGCGAGTCTTCGGGTCAGTCATCCATGGCTTAGATACCGAGGAAAGCGACCTCGATTTGCTCATCGACCCGACCGCACAAACCACCTTGCTGGACATTGCCAAAATCACCGTGGAACTGGAGGCTTTGCTGGGCATCCCAGTCGATGTCCTCACCCCGAAGGCCTTGCCAGAAAAATTCAGGCAACAAGTGTTGGCCGAGGCTATCCCGATATGAAGAACGATTCCTTGCGGGTCGCTGATTATCTCGAACACATCATCGACGCGATCCGCCAGATTGCCGAAACCGACAATGCAAGGCAATAGTAAACCTGCCGGTTTCCATATGCCTGCCCGATATTTCGCTTAGGGATTTGGCTTTCATGCCTCTTCTGTCCAACGGGTGACAGTAATGAACGCCGATGCCATGCAAGGCGGTGATAAAACATAATCATGGCAGCGCAAGAATTTACATGATATGCTTTAGATGACATATGTTATAAGAGTCATAATAACCCATGGTTTGGACCGTTCAATTTCACGATGCCTTCGAGGGCGAGTTTGACGGACTGCCGGAGCCTGTGCAGGATGCCTTGTTGGCCCACGCTGGTTTGTTAGAACAATTCGGCCCGGGTCTGGGCCGCCCGCGTGTTGACACCCTGAAAGGGTCGCGGCATGCCAACATGAAAGAACTCCGCTTCGACGCGGACGGGGGTGTGTGGCGTTTTGCCTTCGCCTTCGACCCGAACCGCAAGGCAATCGTACTGGTGGGCGGCGACAAGTCGGGAACCGGCGAAAAGCGGTTTTACCGGCAATTGATTCGAAAGGCCGACGAACGGTTTGACGGACACCTCCCCCGGCTTTAACTTAGGTAAAGAGAAACAGCGATGGCAAAGACATTGAAAGAAAAAATGGCCGCTTTAAGCCCCGCGCGGCGGCAAACGATAGCGGACATGACGGCCGGACTGGTCGCCGAGGAAAAGTCACTCCGCGATCTGCGCCAGGCACTGGCGCTCACCCAGGAGCACTTGGCGGAGACCCTCGGGGTGGGGCAGGAAAGCGTCTCGCGCATGGAGAAGCGCAGCGACTTGCTGCTTTCGACGCTGCGCGGCTATGTGCGGGCGATGGGCGGCGAACTGCGCCTAGTGGCGGAGTTCCCCGGCCGACCGCCCGTCCTCATTGCCGGGCTGGCGCCCATGGCCCCTGGCCCGGACGAAAAAGCAGGGGCCGGCAGCCTCGATGCGCAGGCGTGAGCGGCGGCGTTCCCCCGGCGTTCTTACCGTTGTGGGGCTTTGCATTTTCGTGGGAAACCCCGCCAAGCCTTCAAACCTATAAAGCCAAACAAGGGTAAACTATGAAGAGCGACTCATTGCGAATCAATCGTTGATTACCTTGAACACATCCTCTAAGATTCAAATTCTTGACGAGACAATGCATTTGCATTACCTTAAGGCCATATTAACCGACACCCTTGGAGGCAGGCATGCCATCGCCCCTTGAACTTGAATCCACCTTGACCGACCGCTACCAAACCACCGTGCCGGAGACCGTCCGCCGCGCGCTAAAACTGGACAAGCGGGACAAAATCCATTACGCGATCCAGCCCGATGGTCGCGTGCTGATTACGCGGGCTGGCGCCGCTGGCGAGGACGACCCGGTGCTTGGGCAGTTTCTCGGCTTCCTGGCCCGTGACATGGTGTCACATCCCGCGCATGTGCAAGCCTTGGATGCCGGCCTGCTGGCGCGGGTTCAATCGCTGACCGGCCCGGTTGAGGTTGACCTTGATGCCCCGCTTCCGGCTGACGGCGAATGAACACCCCGTCGTCAGCCCCGTTGGCGGTGAACGGATGGACGCTCTATGCCCATGCGCTGTTTCTCGACCAGCTTGAGGCCCTGCTGGCGCAAGTGGATGCGCTGCGCCAAAAAGACCCGGAGGGATACGCCCAAAAAAACGCCACCAAACGCCTCGCGGCAATCGCCAAACTGGCGTTCGAGGTGATCCCGCAAGACCCGGATCGGCCCGATTACCGGCAAGGCGCGACGCTGGGGGACGGGTACAAGCACTGGTTCCGCGCCAAGTTTTTCCAACAATACCGCCTGTTCTTCCGTTACCACAAGGCCAGCAAAGTCATCGTCTACGCTTGGGTCAACGACGATGGCAGCAAGCGGGCCTACGAAGGCGGCGACGACGCCTACCGCGTGTTCCGGCGCATGCTTAAAAGCGGCCATCCGCCCGATGACTGGGGCCGCTTGCTCGCCGAGTCAAGGGCTGCAACCGGGCGATTGAACCAAGCAGTGGCGCAGGCCGTCGCTGTCGCAACCAAGCCGTGATGCCTACGCCTGCAATCAGGCAAAGGGGGCGGAAGCCTAGGGCGCAGGGCGATGGGCTTAAAGTTTCGGGGGCCCCAACACATGGGTAATCGGTAAAAAATGATAAGGCTAGACAACGCGGGTTGTTTTGCGCTACCGGACTTTTAGGTTTTCTCTATCACTGACACAGTGATAAAAACTGCAAGCCCCTAATCGGGGCGAGGGGCCAAGCCCCCGCACGGGCGAATAAATCGACATTCTACCCCACTGCCCTAAAGGTGTCCGGTTTTCGCGTAGGCGAAAAAAGCCCGGATGGGTGGGGCCGGTTTAAGGGCCGGTTAAGGAAGCGGCCTTATCGTGAAGCCTTCCCGACTCAACGATAAGAATCCCCGGTATGAAACCATTGACGGTTGTTTTGTGTGTGCTGCTCGTTGCCTTGGTCTTCGGCGGTTGCGCCCACGGCTACGGCTACCGCCCTTATTATGGTCATGCGCCAAGCTATGGCTACGCCCCCAGGCCGCAGCCCTATTACCAAGGCGGCTATTCCCGGCAACCATATTATGGCGGTGGGTATGGTCATGGGCATCACAGGGACTATGACTGATTGACCCAATTTTCGCGTAGGCGAAAATGCCGATGGACCGATGACGGCTTGCACAATAAGCCACTCGGAAAACAGCCATTTTCTATCAGGCCATACCTAACCTCGCCGATGTGTTGTTTCACCTATCCGTTGCATCAGGAGTCATTGCTTATCGATTCATAGATACGTAATTAGCCATATATATAAATATCATCATAGCTATAAAGCTATATGCGTATAGAGCTATCTACGTATCTAAATAAATACAAATCACAATAGATTGAACGGCTTGCCGTTACTATTTTTTTTGCGCGTTGATCTGGGCGACCGTACCAAGTCATCAGTCACTTTAAGAACCAAAATCGAGTCAAGACAACTGCAATGCCAACAAACACAGTGGCATTCAAAAGTTCCAGCTTTTTACATTTTGCCCAAATATTCATCAAGGGCTTTGACGATAATTTCCTGACTGCTCGCTTCAAGATGTAACCCTGTCTGCTTAAGCTTGAAATATCTCTCTTTATCAAGCTTTACCGTTAACGCTTTGTAATATTCCTTCTCTGGCCTTTTTTCGCTGTAGCTTGTTGCTGGTTGCTGCATGTCGGGCGTTGTAACCGCAGGGGTTGCCGCGCCTTTTTTTGTTACAAGGGTTGGATTTAGAGATGCTGTTTTAGCCATTTGCTTAACTCATGATATACGTATAAAGCTATTTTAACATTTACGCAATCTCTTGTTGACGTATTTCCATAACTCCTTAATTTCATCGGTTGACCGGCTTGAAGCGTCAATTTCTTGAACTGTGCGCCCGTCGATCATTGATGCGGCAAAGTCAGTTCGTTGGTAGATCGTCACAGGTGCGACCGTGCCATGCTGAGAAAGTGCGATGGCTGCTTCTCCGGTGATGCGGGCGCGAGCGGCAGCGCCATTGATGACAAATACCATGGGCTTGCCAGCCGCTTCAACCATTTCCACCGTTGATCCAACTGCCCGCAAATCATGTGGGCTTGGGCGAGTCGGAATTAACACTAAATCAGCTACGGCAATAACCAAACGAATGGTTTCCGTGATGGCTGGTGGAGTGTCTATGATGGCAAGCTTGACTCCCCCGCTCTCAAGTTCTTTGAGATGATTTGCCAAGTTGGCAATGCTAACACTGGCAAATATAGGGGTTTCTGCTTTGCGCTCGTTCCACCAATTTGAAAGACTGGCTTGGGGGTCAGTGTCTATAAGCGCCACAGGGCCATTTTTATTGATTCCAGCCATAACGCCAAGATGTCCGGCGAGAGTTGTTTTACCAACACCGCCCAGCAATTCTCATTTTGGCGATTGTCCGGTAAAGTAGCCGTATCAACCCCACTAGAACCTTCCTAATGAGCGCACCCTTTGGCCAATTTGCCCTGACTATGGGCGACATCACGAGACTGATACGCGGCACTTTCGAGACTTTTATAGACCCCCGGACAGGCAAGAACAAGAGCTACACGCTGGTCGATGCCGGACTGAGCGCCTTCTCGGTGTTCTTCATGCAATG
>QJPH01000194.1 GCA_003242955.1 Candidatus Methylumidiphilus alinenensis | reverse complement strand
ACCAGTGCCGGGCTGTAGCCGTGTCCCGCTTCAAACCGCATCGGCCAGTTGGGCAAGGGCATGCCTTCGCCGCCGTTTGCAATGCCGACAATCCAGCATCGCGTGCCGGTTGACTGCGGGGCATACCTGCCGGACACGACCAGCCTGCTGGCCTTGCCCTGGGTGCGCGACTTCGACTTCAGCAGGAACACGCCTTCGCGGCCCCAGCATTCCGCCGCTTCGCAGATGTCGCCGTCGCAGAGGAAGGCATCGTCACTGTGCCCATAGAACCTGAGCGTCTTCATGGCTTCACAGCAGCCCGTGTTCGGCGAACGAGTAAATCGTTTCCCCGACGACGAAGTGGTCGAGTACGCGGATGTCCACCAGATTCAAGGCATCTTTCAGCCGTTTGGTGATGACCTTGTCGGCCTCGCTCGGTTCGCCCACGCCCGAAGGATGGTTGTGCGCGAACATCAAAGCTACCGAATTGTGGGCCAATGCCGCCTTGACCACCTCGCGGGGATAGACGGACGCGCCGTCTATCGTCCCCCGGAACAGTTCCTCGAACTTGATGACCCTATGCTGGTTGTCGAGGAAAAGGCAGGCGAACACCTCGTGTTCCAATCCGGCAAAATGCAGTTGGATCGCATTCCTTGCCAACGTGGGCGAGGTCAGGGCGTTCAAGCCTTCCAGCTTGGCACTCAGGCGGCGCTTGGCCTCTTCGATGACCAGGTTGGACGGGGCCGGGATGTATTTGCCCGCGCCGTCATGGATGTAAAGCGTGTTGTCTTGGATCATTGGATTTCCCCTTGTCAGGTGTGAAGGTAAGATATGGATAAATCCACCCGCAAAGGGAATCCGCCTGCAAGGGGGATTCCCTGGCAGGGTGGTTGATGGTCAATGGCAGCCGCAGAGCGTCTGCAATTTTTCTTTGGATCCGGCTATCGCATCGGATGCGAGGTCGAAGGCTATTTCGGTCAAATATTGCCTGTCGCCTTGGTCTTGGCAACCGAATTCAATCCCGAAAAGCGAGCCGCTGCCGAGGGTGACACCGGCGCGGGAGGCTTTCACCTCCACGCCGGCGTACCACCAGTCGTGGCCATAGGTGCAAGCCAAACGGTATTCTTCCTTGGGGTCGCCCAGGTTGGCCGGGACGAACCACTCGCAAGCATTCCTGTCGCCGTGGCGGTGGCGGATCGCGCCGGGTTGCCAGCACCGGGAAAACCGGCCGATGTACTCCACCCCGCTAGTCCACCAGCCGTCCTCGTCGTTGACGACGGCGGCAGTCAAGTCAAAGCCTTCCTGTTGCCAGCGGGCATGCAGGAAACCGTGGCGGTTTTCAGCCCAGGCAAAGCCCGTCTCGGCGCACTTTAAATGAAGGGCAGTCCGCTGCTTCGAGCAGGCCAGCGCATGGCCTGCGCCGATCCCCAGTTTGCGGAGTGATTGGTAATGTTGCAGTTGTAGCGGGTCCAAAGGTTTCTCCGGTGCAAAAAAAAACCGGGGAAACTGCCCTGCCGGGGTCTCCCCGGTCGGGTGGTGGAAAACGGGATGCTTGATCCCGGATTGAAATGGCCTTGCGGCCTGGGATGCCTGCAAGATTCCTGAAACAGGAATCCGCCGCCGGAAGCGCAGGCACACGGCGGCAAAGGGCGCGACTGAAACGCAGTCGCCACGTTGTTGCCCGGAGATTCCTTGAGCAAGGCTTTTTCAAGCAGCCTCTATCCGAGATTTCAAGACTGCTTGAAGAAGCCCCCACAAAGGGGGGCAAAAGCCGACCGGCTTGGTGACAAACTGGCTTGGGCTTTGGTTATTATAAAGGACTCCTGCAATGTCATGGGGCGGGATTCATGACACTTTGCATCCTCCCGCTAGGTGGCCTTGCGGGAGCGGAGCCGGTGGAACAACTCGGCCCCCTCGCAGGGGAATCGCGGCCCGCTGGCGGCGGCCACATCCCAGGCCGGGCCGTGACCCGGTTCCCCGCAAAGCATCAACAGGGCCGCGTCCCTGGCCCGCCGCAAAGGGTTCAGACGCCAGAGTTTGCGCCCTTCAGTTTCAACCGGGTGCGCATGGCGTTGCAGGTTTTCCCGCGCCTCTTTGCCGAGGTTGTCGCCAGGTTGCGCAATCTCCGCCACCACGCTTAGCCCCAAGCCGCTTAGTTCGCCGAACGGGACGGGGTTGGCCAGGGCGTTGCGGACATGGCGGATGTAGGTCTCGGGCAAGGTGCCGCGCTGGCCGGAAAGCCTCATGCCGCCGCCTTCGCAGACCGCCGAGAATTTCACCGCCTTGGCAATGACCTCGTAATGATGCCCGTAGGCAAGGACGCACCAGTCGCGGCTGGCAACCTCGCGGTTCGTCTGCGGGTGGTAGGTCGAACAGTTATTGTCGCCGCCCAGTTCGAGCAACAGATACCGATCATCATAAAACGACCAGTGCTCCAACTCCGCCATCAGCATGTTTGCCGGAAAATGCACGGCCAGGTGTTCATAAACGATTCGATGTGACATGGGTTTTCTCCTCAATGGTTGGATGCCCTCGCGGAAAAGCCATGCCCCTGCGGGTTGGCTCCCGCAAGGGTTGTGGTTGAAAACGGGCAATGCGCCCGGAATGGAAAGGCCTTTCGGCCTAGGATGCCTGCAGGATTCCTGAAACAGGAACCCGCCGCCGGAAGCGCAGGCACACGACGGCAAAGGGCGCGACTGATAACGCAGTCGCCACGTTGTTGCCCGGTGACTCCTTGTCTATATGCTTTTCGTAAGACTTCTTCAAACAGTCTCATGCCCAAGGCTTAAAAACCGCTTGAAGAAGCCCCCCCGTCACAAAAAGGGGGGGCAAAAAACCAAACCAGGCCAAACTAGGCCAAATCGGTTTGCTTGTAATGTAATGGATGCCAGTTCCACTACGACTATGGAGGCTTCACTCAATCGGGGAAATCGACCTTGGATTCCGAAAGCGTGTAGAACTCCCTTTCGTTCCCCTCGAAATAAGCCTCGACCACAGCCTCGTCGGACAGCGCGGAGCAATCCTCCGGTGCAGACCGGTCGGCGCGATCATCCTTCCACCAGGTCCGTGCAATGCCGGCCACTGCCGCGTAAGCCTCGGCGTGGCTGGCATGGGCCGACACGTCCATGCCGTGGCGGTGTTCGTAAATCACCACAAACACCTGGCGGATCATGGCTTTTCCCCCTTGCTTGAATCCATTTGCACCACCCCTGAATTGGACAGTGCAACCGTGAACAGTGCAACCGCTTCGGGAACACCGTCCAAGACTTGGTAGTAGCGGCTGTCCGCCAGTTCCGCGTCGCTGAGGAACGCGAATATCCCGCCGGGAAACTCCGCCATGTAGCCGTTTTCCTGTTCAGGAAAAACTCGGCTGATGGTTCCAACGGCATTGGGGCCGGTCTGCACGTCACTACCTTCGCCGGTGTCGCCGGACTCGCCGAAAATCGACACAATCCGGGTTCCCGCCGGGTATCGTGGGCAGGGCGGATTGGCAAGCTGCCCGCTGCCCAATGGCATCCCGCATTCGGCTTCCTGTTCGCCGTGCTCCGGGAACGTGTCTAAAAACCCAACCGCCTCGAGAACATCGCTTTCGGTCAGTTCCGCCACCCTTTTTCTCAGGGCTGACAAAACATCGGCGGGGGAAAGGTCTTCCCATCCCGGTCGGTTGGACTTCACGCAAAAGGCCAAGTCAAAGTCATGAATGTGCATGGCCTTATCCCTCCAGCCCATGACCGGCAGGCTTGTCATCCGCCGATTCCTCGACCGATTCCTCCACCGACACGACCCGCCCATTGGCATCCAGTGCTAGCGTGAAACGCTTGCCGAACACCTTGGGGCAGCCCGCAAACGACGGCAGCAGGCGTTGAATCGCCTTGGCCGGGTCGGGCGAGGTGTTGGCAATGACGAACTTTTGGAACGCCCACTCGTCCTCGTCCTTCACCGACTCGTTGAAGTTGTCATACTCGTCAAAGTAGGAACTCGCCTGCCTGACCACGCCGCCGGACGCATCGCCCTTGGGAACGACGAACAACCCCCTGTCCTCCAAGTACATTGAATCGCCCTCAATTTCCAAGGACTCATCAGCAAAGGTCAGGCGGTATTTTTCGCAGAAAGCCGCGTCCCCGCAAACCCATTGCCCATTGAAATAGGCTCTATGGGTTTCGCCGACGATTTCAACCTGGACTTCCTGCCGGGTGAAATCGACAAGGTGTTGAAACAGCCAATGGCCTTTGTCCAGCGGGTTATCGTACACCCGCATGTCTTTGTGCCAAGTGTACATCCAAGGCGCTGCACCGGTTTCGTCTATGTCCTCCAGTTCGGCGACAGTGACTTTGCCTGTTTCCACGTCCTCGCGGGTGACCAGACCGGCTGGTTCGAGATTCACCGGGCTGCAACCTTCCTTTATGGGATAGTGCTGGATGTAAGCCAGCACCCCCTTGGGTATCACCGGCACGTCGTTGAGCAGTGCCAGGCAATCCCACAGTTTGAGTGTTTCGTAGCCTTCCGCGAATTCGGCAGGGGAAAGCGTATCCTTCAGGGCGTTGATTTTCGCGATGGCCTCCTTCTGGACGACAGACTTCACTTGCTTGACCACATCTTCCTCGTCAATCAGCTTGTCGCGGTCGGGCAGCCGTGCATGGAACTGCCGCGAATCCAGATGGACGATGTTGACCATCGAATCCCCGCGCCAATACCCTTTTGTGCGGTAAATCGGCAACCCTTGCAGGCAGATTTGCAATTCCTGCACCGAGTCAGTCCAGCTTTCACCGGGCCCAAACCCTTTCAAATGCACTTTGCCTATTCGCGTGTCGATGAACGCCTTGCCGGAATCAAAAGCCCACGGTCGGTGCAATGCCTGCCCGTTGAAGATGACCGGGATCGGAAACCCCTTCGCCAACTCGGACAGGCACGAGGCGACTTGGCTGGCATCGGGTTTGAAGCCGCCCAGCCGGATCGTCGTCGTTCCTCCCCAATAGCGGTTGCCCATGGATTCGGCAGTGAAGAAAATACCGCAGTCCAGGCAGTCGTAAACGCCCTCGCCGTCCGGCCCGTTAAGGTTTGTCGGTCCACACCCGCAGACATCGCCCTCGAAGCGCGGTTCAGCCGGGCAGCGCACCACGGGGGTGACGGTGACCGGCTTGAACGACAGGATGTCCTCGGTCGGCATGGCGATCAGTCCGCCCTTGCTTTCCACCTCTAGGTGTTCGCAAGCGAACAGCGCGGACAAAAAGCCTAGGCCGAAGGGGTGTTCCTGCTCGACGACTTCGGCATCCCAGCCGGATTCGGCGATGGTGAGCAAGGTCTGGTAACAGTCGATCCCGCAGCCGTCGTCGCGGACCACTAGGGTCTTGGTTTCGGGGGCGAAGTCGATCTCGACTTTCGTCGCACCGGCACGACGCGCATTCTGCATCAGTTCCCCGAGCACGGTGGTGCCGTTGGTGAAGCTGAAACGAAGATTTTTGACCAGGTTGCCCTGGTTCACCTTCAATGTAGTCTCTGATTTCTCTGTTGTTGTCATGTCTCGATTCTCCACAGGTTAAAAAAACTGCCTTGGGGAAACGAAACACGGATTCCTTGCGGAGGGCGTGTCCATCCCCGCAAGGCATCGGTTGGTTGAAACTGCTTAATATCGGTCAAGCCAGGTTAGGCAAGGCTGGCCGATGCCGAATTATCAAAAACAGGGTGGTTTAAGCGGTCATTTCGTGAACACCTGAAAGTCCCCATAAAACACCCCTTGATGGTGAATAAGGTCATTCGCATATTCCAAACAGGGAAAGTGTGGGTCTAGGTTGAACGTCACTGCATCGATAGGGTTTGCAAACCTAAGCTTCAAATCAGTGGCGTACGTCCCCTGCACAGACTCCAGCGGCCCTATCTCTGGGCCGTCCGTACCCCAATCGCCCAGGGTCGCTTCAGGGTCTGTGCGTCCGTGGTAGAGTTTCAAGTACATATGTGACATGGGTTTTCTCCTTGATGGATGAATAAACGCCCTCGCGGATAAGCCATGCCCTTGCGGGTTGGCGCCCGCAAGGGTAGTGGTGTTGAAAATCCTGGCTATGCGCCCTGATTGATGATTGAGGCCACGCTCATCGGATGACCAGCGCCTCGCCGAAACTTGGGCTGTCCGGTGTGAAGTCCAACGCGCGGATCACCGGCACGAAGACATCGGTGGCGGTGCGTATTTCCCGCTGCCGGCCGGAAGGCAACGCCTCGAAGGTGGTGACGACGTTCTTCTTTTTGAAGGTGTCGCCTTTGATGACGTAGACCCGCTTGCCGTCGTTCGAGCGCACCACGCCGGAAACCTGGCCTGCCGCCAAGGACAGGGCCAGATGCCAGCGCGAAAGCGCCCGTAAAGGTTGGCGCCGGGTTTTCCCGGCCTTGCCGAAGTGCATCTCAAATTGCGGCCACAGGCAAGGGTAGCGTTGAATCTCCTCCTGCAATTGGGCCGGGTCGATTCTGATGGCCTGGAAATTCGGCACTTTGTCCGATGCCCTTGGAACCCGGTAGGGTTCGCCGGACCAACATTCGGGCAAAACGGTGCTGTCATCGCCTGTGCAGACCCGCCCCAACTGGAAACGCGCTTGCCTGGACTCCTCGCCGGGCGGGTCGGTGGCGCGGATGCCCACCACCACCGCCTGTTTAAATTGCTGTTCCGGTGACAGATAGGCAGCCACCCGTTGAAAGTGGCCGGAAACCCATCCGGCAAACTCTTTGTCCAAAGCGTAGTGAGGGACGATCAATACCATGACCCCGCCCGGTTGGAGCAGTCTCACGGCGCGCTGATAGAACAACTTCTCCAGCCGTTGACGGCCTTTTTTGGCATCGCCGGTGGCCGCCTGGTCGCCGACCAGATCGCCATACGGCGGGTTGAGCCAGAGCAGGCCGAAGCTTCGGGGGCTGACGATGGTTTCCTGGAAATCGCCTTGCAAGGCGCGATCCAGAATTTCCTTGGCATGCCAGGCCCGCTCCCGCTCGAATTCAATGGCGAAGGCCTCGGTGCGCCCGGCACCGAGGGCATGCTTGCATTCGGCGAGGGCGGCACCCTCGCCGGCGCACGGGTCGATGATGCGCATGTTGCCCTGTTCGCAGGGTTCCAGCATGCACAGGACGCGAGCCAGCGTCTCCGCGTCCGTCGGGTAATAGCCGTTTTTGGCAAAGTTCTTTGCCAGTCGTTGAAACATGAGTGCCATGGCATTGTCTCCTGCCGCTCGTGGGTTGACAATTGCAAGGGACAGCCAGCCTCCATAAGGGACGGGTGTCCCTCGCGGGTGGGTTTGGCCCGCACAAGCGGGTTATTGGTTGAGCCTAGGCCGCCTTCAGTTTGGCCATCTCCTCGGACAACACCCAGAGCGCACGGTTGAGCTTGACGTTCTGGTCGATGCCTTGGACTGCACGCGTGCGCGTCCTGCGGCCGTTGGCGGTGCGGGTGGGAATGCCGCCCCGAATCAGGTTTTCCTGTGCGACATTGAACGTAGTCCACAGATTATTTGCAAGGTCTTCGGTCCGGTGAGGGGCCAGCACTTGGGCAGGGGTCACCGACGAAGCCTCGCCTTCTGGCGTGTTGAAGCGCAGTTCCAGTGCCGCAGCGGCGAAGGCGTTTTGTTCGCCAGGGCTGAGCTTGATGCCTTTCATGGTGTGCTTGGCGGCATCGACTTGGTCGAATTGGTCAAGGATGCGGTAAGCCCCATCAATGACTCTGTCGACGACATTGCCGCGATGGGGAACCTTGAAGTCCTCCACCTTGTCCCCGCAGACCAGGCCGTTGGCGCAGACGATGCGGTAGACCCCCGCGATCATCTGATAACTGCTGGTGCCGTCGTGCGAGTTGACCAGCACGATCTCCGGCGCTTCTTCGCCGACCGTCAGGCGGCTGGCATGGCGAAGCCGAATCAAGTGCTTGGTGTATTCCTGCCTGCCTTGGATGCGGGTGCCTGCCTGCACCACCAGGAAGGGTTGGAAACCCTCCTTGCGCAGGCCATCCAGCACCGCCGAGGTCGGGATGTAGGTGTATTTACCGGAACGGGACTCATGGGCATCCTCTGCGAATATCGAAGGGGCGGCTCTGCGAATCTCGTCGGTGCTCAGGGGAACGTCGGCCTTGGCGCAGCCGCTGATGGTTTTGAAGCGTGTGGCAAGTGCGTACATGGTTTTGTCTCCGGTGGAAGTCGATTGAACCCCACGGGAGAAACCAAGCCCCAAGCGGGAATGGCTTCCCGATGGGGTGGACATGTTGCTGTTGAAAGTGCCTGCGGCACATCGTTTAAGGATGCGGCCGCCAGAATTGCAGGCGCGTGGCGGCAAAGGGCTGCCCATTTTTACGAGGTTGGACGCCTCGGCGATTGAACCTCAATCGCAAGGTTTGAAACGCTATCTTAAAGGCTTTTCCCAACGTCCCGCAAGCGGTTCGGAAAAGCCCCCAAAAAAAGGGGGGGCTGTATTGGGTAAGGCTGTTAATGTTGGCCTGACACTAATGCTTGCCAAGCTCGCCGCGCAACATTAGCACGTTACCTTCAATGACAAATTCCCATTTGCCTGTCTGCATATCGGTGGATCCGATGTGCTCTGCGTCTGCGTTAAGTGGCATCCTAGGTGTGTTTGTGCGTGTTTTCCAGTAATTTTCAGTATCATTGTACTTAAAGACAAAGATGCGTCCAAGAGCGCCATAGCCATAGTATCCGAGAGGATTATCATCATCATCTTCTTCTGTGACCAAAAGCTCGATGTGCGCCGAGACCGGATCTTTTTGCAATTCTTGCAAAAGCGGGAAAATCTCCGAGGCCACCATATCCAAGAACCAATAGGCGCCCCCTTGCCCGCCTTCTTCGGCGAACAACTTGACGCCATCGGTGTACAGCATGTCCTTGACAAGCGGATGCTGGTGTCTGTTTTCATACATGATTCTTTTGTTGCCGGGTGACTGGAACAAAAGATAGTCTTCCAACTCAGGTCCCGTCAGCCGTTTCTTCTTTGGCTGTTGGGGAGGGTTGGCGGATTCCACGCGATTGAGAAGCATTGCGTGAGGCATGGAAAGTGTCTGCAAAAGTATGTGCATGGTTTTGTCTCCGGTGGAAGTCGATTGAACCCCACGGGAGAAACCAAGCCCCAAGCGGGAATGGCTTCCCGATGGGGTGGACATGTTGCTGTTGAAAGTGCCTGCGGCACATCGTTTAAGGATGCGGCCGCCAGAATTACAGGCGCGTGGCGGCAAAGGGCTGCCCATTTTTACGAGGTTGGACACCTCGGCGATTGAACCTCAATCGCAAGGTTTGAAACGCTATCTTAAAGGCTTTTCCCAACGTCCCGCAAGCGGTTCGGAAAAGCCCCCTAAAGGGGGCTGTGCCGGGTCAAGCGGTTAATGTCAATGCCCGCCTAATGCTAATACTCGCCGGGCAACAACAGCACATTGTCGGTGAGGTAAAATTTCCAATCGCCTGTCTGCATGTCGGTGAAGTCGATGCGCTTTTCCCACAGCATCTGGCAATTGCCGTCAACGACCTTGACTGTGGCCTTGCGGCCTTGCACCGAAAGCACGATGCTCAAGAACGGTTCGTTTCGGAGCAGAGGGAAAATTTCCGTGGCCACCACGTCCAAGAACCAATAAGCGCCCTCTGCTCCGCCCTTCTCGGCAAACGACTTGACGCCGTCGGTGTACAGCATGCCTTTGACCAGCCCATGCCGATACCAGTTTTCAGTGCCTGAAAATTGGCACAGATGGCTTTCCAACCCTTCCCCGGTCAAGCGCTTATTGCCGGGACTGGGCGAGTCGGCGTTTTCCGCAGGGCCGCCGCCATTGTCCGAATGGACGGGCGGCGAGGATTCGCCGGGAAGCCGCAACTGCCCGGCACGGATTAAATCACAGATGACTGTTTCGTAATCCGGTGCGCTCAGGTCGATCTCCAAGACATCGACGGCAAGGCCGCCATGGCATTTGAGCCAGCCATGCTCCACGGCGACCCGGATCACGTCTTTGCGCCATTCGTCCAACAACGGCAGATGCGAGGCATCTTTGAACAGGGGCCAGACCGCATCGCTAATGAATGCATCATCGCCTAAGCCCAAATCATGGCCGCCGCCTTGGGCTATCATTAGTGCGCGATGCCCGGCGAAATCGGGGTGGCGGATGGAAGGCACAAAAACCCATGCATGCGCCAACGCCCCAAACAGATTCGCCGTCGGCATCCTGCCGCTCAACTTGTCAAGCCGCCCCGGGTTGGATACGCTGATCAGTGTCTTGCCGCCATCACTGGCGGTCAGGTTGAACGAGGAAAAACCGCCTTGCCCGGCCGGGAGGCTCAGACGGGCCAGCAATTCCTGTATGGCGGTGTCCCGCCCCCACAGGCTGATGAAAAACAATTCCCCGCTCGCCTGGTCCCAGGCGGCGGCATCGGCAAACAGGCCATGCACGCCATCGACACGGTAAAGGGGCTTCGTGATGGGTTTCATAGCACTGCCTCCCCGTAAACCAAGGCAGGCACGGCAGGCTTGCCTGCGGCGAGGAATTTCTCTTCCAGAACCTCGGTCAATGACCGGTTGTTGATTTGGAATCGCTCTGCCAAGGGGCCCGTGAGCCGGGTCAATTCGCCAAGGTAGCCGCGTGCGTTGTTGTCGGCGTTGATTTTAGTTTGCATGGTTTCTCTCCGGGTTGAAGGCCGTCAAGGCCGGTTGGACCGGCGGGGAGACCAAACCCAAAGCGGGATGGTGTCCCGCCGGGATTAGGATGGTGATGATGCCTGCGTCACACCCTAGGGGTGCGGCCACCGGAATTGCAGGCTCGCGGCGGCAAAGGCTCTCCGGGATTTGCGAGGGCGGAGGCCTCGGCGACTGGAAACGCAGTCGCCACGATGGAAACCTTAAAGCCTTTTTGGGCGACGGGCGGGCGGGCAGTGCCCGTGCCGTCCATCGGCCGAAAAAACTTGATGAAAGCCAGGCCGGTTGTCCGGCGCTGGCTGATTTTCAGTAATCGCCAAGTTCGCGGATGCGAGTTCAGCGGGCTAATACGGGAAAGCCTTGGATGCCGTGACGGTTCAGGACATCCAGCCAATCGACTTTTTTATCTCCGAGCCACTCTTCCCGGGGAAGCAGTATTTCGACGGCGACACCCTCGGCGGCAAGGCGGTCGCGCAGCAGGATGGCCGATTGTTCGCCGACGCCTTGGCGGTCAAGGTCGCCCCACACCCGCACGAGGCGGATGCCTTTCGGCGGGTGGAAACCGGACAGAAGCCTTGCGCTCACCGCGCTCCACACGGGAAGCCCGGTGGCCTGGCGCACGGCCAGTGCCGTTTCGATGCCTTCGGCCAAGTCGATGACCTCCGCCATGCCTGACGGCGCACCTAGGCGGATGGAGCCGCCCATGACCTGGCGGTCGGATGGGATCGGCATCATCTTTTTGGGGGCGTCGACCGGGGCCTTGCGGCCTTCGGCACTCAAGTAAATCCGGTGAATGGTCACCGGCTTTCCTTCGGTGTCACAAACTAGGGCCAGCAGCGCAGGGAAGATGCCAATGAGGTTTTTTTCATCGTCGTAATAGCGCAACCCGCGATGAAAGCGGATTGCACCGCCGACATCGGTCAACAGACCGGCATCCAAGCCCCGGTGGGCGAGGTAATCCCGCAATGGCCTGGCCTTTGGGCTACGCCAATCGACTGTATCGCCCCATACTTTGCGCAAACGCTCGCGCGTTTGACTGTCGGAGGGTTTTGGCGGCAATGCAGCCTGTTTCACCCGCACATCGGCGCGTGGCGGCAATTTGCCGCCAAGCACCCGATCCACGGCTTCCAACGCCTCGGGGAAACTCCAGCCTTTGAGCCACTGCAACAGGCTGAAGCCGTCGTGCGACGCGCCGCAGGTGTTGCAGATTCCGCCGCCTGATATCTCCACGTCGCGGAACAGGCGGAAGCCGTCATGCCCCCCGTGCACCGGGCAGCCGACATGGCGGCCCGGGTTGGCTAGGGCCGGTTCCAGTTCGGGGCAAAGCCCGGACAGCACCGGCATCCAACGGCCCCTGGCCGCTTCGCGGACGGTTCCAGATTCAAGTTTGCGCTTTTCGTTCATGAGGGTTCTCCAGAGAATCAATCAAAACAGGATGCTCTCCTGTCCTGCGAATTAAAAAAACCAGGAGAACCGCCCCCTTTGGGGAAGTCTCCCAAAGGGGTTTCAAGATGGAGTGCAATTGACTTAGGTCGGGCGTGGTCAAAAACTACGCCGGTTGGTTGGTCGGTTGGCGGGCGCAATCTTGCGCCCGGACGCTCATGCCAGCACCCACCGTTGGCTGGATGCCTGGAACGAGTACCCTAGTGCTTTGATCCGCTCCTTCTGGCGGCGGAACAAGGACCGATTGACCGACGTGTCCAGTTTCACAGTGTCGCCCAAGGGCCACAGAGATCCGAACAATTGGGTGTCGGCCTCGTCGTCGCCGGGATTTCCCGCAGGGGGGAACATCTCGTTTTGGCTAGTCGGCCTGTTTTTCATGCTGTCGGTTGCGGCAGTCGGCCCGTCTTCCGGCTTGGAAGCACCGGTCACGCCTTGGGTTTCCGTGGCTGCGGGTTCTTGGCCCGTTAAAATGGCGGAATGCGCTTCCGCTTCGCCCGGCCCTTCAACCGCCGCCAACACCAGCGAGGCCAGTGTGGCGCGGATTTCGACGACCAGCCGGCCGCCGGCCACATAGCTGGCGGGGAAGATTTCGGCGATGCCGAACTCGCCCTGGTAACAGCCTTCGCCGTATTGTCCGAGGGACGGGTCGCGCAAGACGAATTCGCCGATGTCGGTGACCAGACGGCCGACCGAGAAGCCGCCGTTGCGGCCTTTGACTTCGCGTATGTATAGGTTTCCGGGAAGGTTGATCATGGATGGCCTCTATCGTGTGACGAATGGACGGAGGCCGGCCGTTGACGGGGGCATGCCCCGGTCCGGGTTGTGGTGAAATGATAAACCAGAGGGCGGTTTAGACCCCCTGGCGTTTGGAGCAAACGGCGGGGTTTCGCAACCCGCCGCAGGGTAGACCCGCTAATGTGAAACGGGGGGGAGCCTACACGCGAACAACCAAGGATACCGTCGTACACTTGGCTTAGGTAGCCGCGACCCAAGGAAACGCAGGCACTCTTGGGTAAGCCTTAAGGCAAAGGGCGCGACTTTGCCGCAGTCGCCACGGACGAACGTGACGATTTTACAGTATTGCAGGCGTTTGTTAAATACCGGGCATCGGCCTGCCACTCCAATGCGTCGGCCAACATTGGGCGGGCGGCGTTTTCTAGTGACTCTTCACTCGTTGTCGGCAATGGCTGGCAGTGGGTTGTCGGGCCTGCCGGAAGGGGAGGTTGGGAGGGTAGAGTGGCCGCCGGAAAACCTTGCGGTTTCCAGGCGGCCAGCGGTTGAATGAAATCAGGCGGCTTGGCGAAGCGCCTCGGCCTCGGAATCGGCCTGTTTATCCTTGGGCGCGGTATAGACAGTGCTACCGTCCACCTTGATCCACGCGACACTCAGCAGTCGACCCTTGAGGACGACTCCAGTCTGACCGGCCTTGTCGCCTTTTTCATAGACAAAGGTCTCGGGGTAGATGTCGCTGATTTTAAACCCGACCAACACCTTTTGCTTGGCGTCGATCTGCGGCTTGACGAGCTTTAGGGCCGCTTGCGCATCCTTTCCGGAAATCCGGCAGTCGAAGCGGGTGTATTGGACATTGTCCGAACTGCCATGCAGGGCGGCAATGTCCACGGCCCAGAAACTGGCGTTCCTGGCCTTGACCTCGCGCAGGCGGTTGGCGTAGCCAATGCCGACGGTGTGCAGGTCGAAATAAGAAGATTCGGTTTTGTAGTTGCTCATGGCGGTTTCTCCGGTTCTGAAATGAAAAAAAGGAGAAACGCCAACCCTTGCACGGGGGGTCGTTTCCCCGTTTGGGTGGATAGTGTCGGAACCTTATGGTTCCTGGATGTGAAAAAGCGATGCCTACAGGGGTCTTATCGACCCGCCGCCGAAGCGTAGGCGCAAGCGGCAAAGGGACTCCGGGATTTGCGAGGGCGGAGGCCTCGGCGACGTGACCCGGTCGCTAGGGTGTTGCTTAGGTTAGCGTAATGACTAGAATCAGCATTGTCAATACCGTGGACGCGATCAGGTTGGTTTTTAGCGTCAGCAGGTTGATGGACCCGCGCCGGTAGCAAAAATACTGGGCTTGGGCCACCCAGGCGGCCCACAGCATCGCCGCCACGGCAATGAAGTCTGTCACTGCGTCATGCACCGCCGTCATGTCCACCCCCGCGCCGTTGTAAAAAGCCGCCGCCGCCGACACGGGCGTCCATACTGTGGCGACGGGGGCGGTTCCGGCGCCTGATGCCGTGCCGGTCGCCGTGCCTGTCCCGGATGCCGCGCCATTTGAGGGGCTTGAAGCGGCGCTGCCGCCGCGGATGCTGGCGGCGAAGTCGCAGAAATTGTTGCCGTTGCCGTCCGCCCCCGCGCCGGTGGCGCAGGTGCCGGCCGCCAAGGTCTTGGCGCAGTTGCCCGGGCCTATCTGGATGCACGACAGTATCATGGCGCCGTCCACCGGCTGACCGCCGAAGGAACTCATTTGCATCAGCCCCCGGACGATGGAATTGTTGGCGTTGGCGTTGGTCAGTTGCGCCCAGTAGTTGACTTGTTGCTGCAGGGGTAGGTTGGCATACTGCATGGGTTCACATTTACAGTATTTTTCCACGCCTGCCGTGTTCATTTGCAAAACTCCTGTGCAGCAAGTGCCGTTGTAAATGCCCAGATTACCGCCGGACTCGACGTTGATCGCCAACTGGCCGATGGTTGCCGCATATTGCTGGAGGCTGGGGTTGAGCGGCGAATTCGCCACGGCGGCGGCCACCTGGTCGGAGGTGACGATGACCTTGGGTCCGTATTGCTGCCCGGCGATGATGACACCCGAAAACAGCAGGGCAAGAGTGATCAGCCAAGCAGGACCGGGCCAATGTCCGCCGTGCGGCACTCCCTCTGTCATTGCGGGACTTTCAGTCGCTTGGCGCATTCGGGCAGGGATTTATTGTCGCGGATGGCAATCAGGTCAATCACGCCGGCTTGCCGGTCATAGCGAGTCAGCGAGGTGTTGATAAGCGGGTCGGGGCCCCACCGTTTCTCGCCTGGGGCAATATCGAACGTGGGGTCCAGGAAGCACCCTTCCGCGAAGTCGGCACTTTTGACAGACAGACCTTGCACGACGGTGATGCGAATCGGGCAAGTCGAGTGAATCTGTGTGCTGTGGAAATCGCTTGGGCCTGATTCGCAGAATTTGGCAGTGTCCAGCATGCTCACGAATACCGTGCGGCCACCGTCATGATAAACAGAATAAAGCGCTTTTGCAGGGGCATGGCCATCTTGCCCTAGCAGGCTTGAACCATCAGTGCGGGTAATATTTCCGTCGGTGTATTTCCTGTCATTGATGGAAATTTCATTGGCCCATATTTTCATCAAGAAAAGGGGGATTTGGAGCCTATCGTTCTTGGACATGAACCCCGGCGCGGTGATCGTCATGCGGTCCCATCCCTTCCATTTGGGTGGCGTCCCGAGGTTGCCCAGCATCAAGTTTTCTTGGCTTTGCCCGGCGCGGACAGGCAGGGCGGAGAGGGTGAGGCAAAATAGGAATGTCCACGAAATAAGTGTTTTCGACATGGGTGTCACCAGTTGGTTTGATCAATGTATAAACCCGGATTCATCGGGAAGCCCATTATGTCAGGATAGATGCCGCCTCCTTCAAGGAGACTTAGTTAGCGAAATTGATCAGAAGGGATTTTCCGCCCCGTCGCAAGCATCGTTTCCGCCTGTGGCATCGCCATAGCCCCTGGCATTCCCGCCGTCGTTCCCGCTGCGTTTTTTGTAGGCCACCGAGTCGATGCACAACGGGTCGAGGGTGAAGGATTCCGCTGTCAGCCGCAACTCGCTGCGTTCGGCGCCGGATTCCTTGTCGGTCCAAGATTCTTGGCGCAGGCTCCCGGTGACTTGGATTCGCGCACCCTTCTGGATTATCTCGGCCACCCTCGCCGCCCGTGAACCCCACACCGACACCGTCAGCCAAAACCCTCCCTTGTCCTCGAAGCCGTTGCCCTTGGGGACCCTCCGGTCGAAATAGACGCGCATTTCTGCGATTTCCCGCCGGCCGTCCGCCGCATGCACTTGGCGGAGGGTTGGCGCAGTGCCGACGTTGCCGGTGCCGGTGAATTGGTTGCTCATGTCATCCTCGCTGTGGAAATGGTTTGTGGCCTCACGGTAGCGCATTTTCCGCCGTCGCGCCACCGGAAACCCTTAATCCGGTTAGGCAGGGTTTACGCTTCCAAATCCGCCCTCGGCAGTGTAAAACGCGGTTTGTGGGTTGCGCCATCCCTGGATGGGCAGGCGTCCCGGCGGGCCGGGCCGGTGGTTGCGGCAGGGGGCCTGACGCCTGTTGCAGATGACGTTGCCGCAGGCCTGCCCCCATGCTCTGTGAGGGTACCCTCACAGAGCATGGGGGCAGGCCCCATAAGGGCTGGGGCATGGAAGGCGCACCGCACCCCGTCACCTGCTTGTTGCTCCGGCGACGCGCACCGGCCGGGTGCGCCGCGATGCGCCTCGGCATCGCTTTTCGGGCATCGGCAATGCGGCAGCCGGTGTCCGCCTAGCCGCGGCAGGGCATTCCGTGGTTGTCCGTGGCGTTGCGATCTCCGCTACGCGCCGCCACGGAGAAGCCGTGCGATGCGGCAGACGCCCAGGCACCCCTGCGCATCTGCCTGCCCATTCACATGTAATCATTGGCCACCCTACTACAGACGAACATGACCGATCTTCTAAAACTTGAAAATGACCTGAAAGGCATCCGCGCGAAGCGCGATGCGCTGAAAAAAATACGCTACTCGCGGCTCAATGACTATCGGCAGCAGATCGAGGGGCTGAGGGCGTTGGGGGCCAGCCGCGAGGAAATCAGGATTTGGCTGCGCGAGAAGGCCAGCATCACTGTGGTGGGCAGCACGGTGTCCCGTGCGCTAAAACGCTGGAGGCAGACATGAGCAAGACAACCCGTTTCGGCAAGGGCAGGCCGATGGACGAGCAGGCGGCGGCCATTTTGCGCCAGCACATCGACTTGTCGAGCCGCCACGCCGCCAAGGCCGGGCTTGGCATAGCAGGCACTCGCAGCACAGGCCGAATCCATAGCCTTGCAACATTGAAAAAATACAGCAGCAATTTAAAGCTCGCCGGCGAATGGGCCAAAGGGCGGCATGGCTTGCGCCACCTTGCGCAAATGACAGCGGGGCAGGCCCAGGAATACTTGGAACATCGCGCCGCCATTGGCATTAGCCAGAAGCAGCTTGATGCTGACCGCCATGCAATGGAGTTTGTCACCGGCGCTGGCAGCCTAGGGCGGGTTGCCGCCATCACTCAACCCAAACTCGTCAGCCGCTTTTACGCGCCCGTGCAAGTGGACTTCATCCAACAATCCCAGGGCGAGGCCAACGCCCTGTCCACCCGCATCGCCTATGAGGCCGGGCTGCGCGCCCACGAACTGCTGACCTTGCGCCGGGCCGGGGAGGAGCAGAAATCCCCCCACCGGACTTGGCGGCCGGAACGCTTCGCCGGAAGGGAGGGTGTGCGCTACGTGGTCACCGGCAAGGGGGGGCTGCGGCGTGAGGTGCTGCTGTCGCACGAGACCTCGGAACGGCTGGAGGCGCTGCGGCTGGACGCGCCGCGCGAGGTGGTTGACCGGGGCATCCGCTACAGCCAGGCCTACGACATCAGCGGCGGGAACCGCTGGTCGGCCAGCTTTTCCGCCGCCTCCGAGCGGGCGCTGGGCTGGAGCACCGGGGCGCACGGGTTGCGCCACAGTTACGCGCAGGAGCGCATGGCGGAACTTGCGGGAAATGGTTTTGACTATTACCCGGCGCGGGACATCCTCAGCCAGGAACTGGGCCATTTCAGGGGGGAGATTGTGGAGACTTATTTGCGGTGATCGGCCGGGGATTGGGGCAATGCCGTTGAATCGACACCTCCTTGTTGATCGTCCATGGGGTTATTTTATAGCCACTGTCAGATAGGGCAACTAGCCTCATGGGCGCATGCGCCCATAAGGCTATTTACATTATGCTTATAAATCAATAGTATATAAAATAAGTTGCTATATATTTCATGTTTGGCATGTTTAATAATCATGCCAATATATAATTTTATTGGATATTTTATTACTATGTCATCATTTTGGCACGATCATTGAAATATTTTGACACCGTTTGGTTGTAAAAAGGGCCGATGATGCCTTGTCCGGGTTCTGGTTTTCGGCGTCAATGAAGTCAAACTTCAATCAGTGTTTATAGGAAAAGTTGCATTTGAACGGGTTGCGTAATCGGTTCTTCATCGCCAAACAGGCCGGTTTGCCCCGGTTTGGGCGACAGCCCTTTCCCGGTCAGCCCCGGCTCGCGGGCCAGCAGTGAACGCAACGGCTTCATGTCGGGCAGGTCCAGGGCCAGTCGGATGGCATCGTCGATTTCGGCCCGCACAGGGTCGGTGTCCAGCTTGGCGAGAGCCTTGAGTTCCTTGTCACAGAGCGTGTCATAAGCCACCGCCAGTTGGCTTAAGGTGTCGTCGTCTAAAGCGCGGACATCCAGCACGGGCATGGCCGCCCATTGCGGTTGTTTGATCTTCATCCATGGCCCTTGGGTGGTGACGCGGCGGGACAGCATCAATAAAATGTTCGGTGTGCTATTCAGCCACAGCAACAGGGCTTTCTCTTGCATTGGCGCAAGGTCGGCTTTCAATGCCCACCAAGTATTGCCCAATACTTCTTCATCGAATCGCACCGCCAATACCCGGTGAGTGGTGGTGCGGACCCGTTCAACTAACAGAATGCGCCCGGCACGGGGCCATAAGCGCCGTGGCCCGTAGTCGCCGCCCCTAGGCGATTCCGCCCACACGGACAAATAGGAATTGGGCTTTTGCGCCATGCCGACGACACGGGTGGCATCATGGTTCCAAAAGCCGGGGTATGGCGACCAGTCGGTTGCCGACACGGTAAAGCCTTCATGGACGCGCTTGCAGTCTGGACCCAAAGCTCCTAACTCGCCCAATGCACACAGCTTGACTTCCGTGGGTTGTTTGCCCGGCACGGCGAGTTTGCCGTTGCCCAGCATGACCGCCGCCCGCAAGGCCCAGGTCTGGGCAAATTGCACCCCCGTCCATTGCGACTCGCCCAAGGCTCTGGGCATGCGGACAATTTCGGCCAATTTGCGCCCGTCCGCGCCGGACACCGAAGCGACCGCTTCGCCTTCCAGCGCGGCGGGTTCGCAGGCGTTGAACCGCTCCGCCACGTCCATGGCTTCGTAGATGGTCAGCGGGTTGTGCCACAAGTTGACAAACACCGTTTGACCGGGTTCCTCGTTTTGCTTCAGTTTGCGGGCGATGAACATCAGTTCCGACAGGTCGGTGTTCTCGGAAAAGTTGGGCCTGTCGGCATCGTGGCTGGCCAGCACCATTTCGACATGGTAGCCGCCCGCCAGCAATTGTCGGCTTGCCCCCCAGGCTTCCCCGGTCGCCAGCGCGACGGGCAAAATGAAGGCCAGCCGGCCGCCGACGCGCAAATGCTTGTCGGCAACCGCCATGAACACGCTGCCCAAACCGGCGGTGATGGAGGCTTGCAAGCCCTTGGCGCGTTTCTTCAATTCGGTTTGCAGTTTGCTCCGCTCGTTGTCGGGGAGGCTGCCAAACAGCAAATTGCCCCCCACCGAACGCACAAACGGCGGGTTCATCACGCACAAGTCCATCGTCGGGATTTCCGCCTGCGTGTAATGCTCGGATGCAACCCCGGTTTGCTTGACTTCCATCTGGCTTTGATCCAGCGTGATTTGCGTCTGGATGCGCTTGTGGCCGATGAAGTCCAGGCTACCCAAGCGCAATGTCCGGTGTTCCACGCCCATGGGCATGATGAACAGGTTCATGCGGCGGTACGTCACGCTGGGCGCCAGCATCCCCAGCGTGGAGGCCGTCAGATGGACCGCCGAAGGCAGCACGTCGTAGCCGTGCAGGACATTTTCCATCAGGGCTTCGTGCAAGTGCCGCATGTCGGTGTCGGTCAACGACCGGCCGGTTTTTACGCGGGAGACGACGAATTGGTCGGTGATCGCCTGGGCGGAGGCCATCAGCAGCGTCCCCGTCCCGCAGGCCAAGTCCGCCACGGCAAAATCGACCAGTTTTTTGGGCGAGCCAAAATCCTGCCCCCAGGCCTGTGCAAACACCAGCTTGAGCAACAAGGTGGCCGATGACGTGGCGGTGTAGTAGGTTCCCAAGTATTTCGCATGGTGCAACAGCCAATGGTAGATGCGGCCCATCAGGTCATGCCGCAAGGCCGACTGGTTGGCGCAAATCGACTTGGCCTCGGCGATCAGCCAGCGCACGGAGGCAATGGCTTGTTGGCTGACTGGCAACTCCCCTAGGATTTCCTCGCCAATTTGGAAAATCGGCACATAATTGATCTTGGTCCATATCCAATGCCAATGTTTCTTCATGCCGTCTATCGGGTCTGGCGCTGTGTCGTAGTTGCGCAGGGAATCCACGCGCCCGTCGCCTCCGCCGCTGGCAAGCTGCTCCTGGAAGATCATGGCATTGGCAAGCACCAAGGCGGCAACCTTGGAAGCCGTGACCCGGCGGGCGCCGCGCTCTTCCGCCGTTTCGCCGCGCTTGGCGGGCATGCCCAGCAAATTAGAAAGCTTGTCGCAGGTGTTGGGTTGCCCGACCCATAGCTCGGCTATGCCTTCGATGCGCACGGAAAGCCGCTTGGCCGATTCGCCGACGATATCGTCCTTTGCCAACGCATCATGGACACGCCGTAGGGAAGCTAGGATTTCTGACGGGTTTGCCTGCGCCCATTCGCTAGCCCCGGTTTCCGAGACAATCAAAAAGCGCAAACGCGATTGGGACAGCCGCCCGTCCATTTCAGCCGTGGGGATGGTGCGCAAAGCAGACGGGTACACCAAGGCGACGGCGATATGGCAAATGCCGCTTTGCACACGCTTGGACGCATCGTTCAGCACGACCGTTTCGGCATCCGGCGTGTCGGCGTACTTCCCTTCGATGATGACGCGCAAGCCGCCCAGGTTGAACATCACGTCGGGCCTTTGCTGCCCGGCACGTTGAATGGTTTCGGATTCGGCATCAACGCCATGCTTTGCCAGCAGCAGGGCAAGGTGGGTGTTGATGGATTCTTCGCGGTGGCGGTAGGCTTTAGTCATGGTGAACCTTAACCCGGCCTATTTATCATGTCAATGACAAATGTCGGACACTCTGGCATTGACGGCAATGGCGGAATTTCGCACGGTCGGACTCCTCTTGGATTTGACTAAATTAGCGCTAGTTCAACGCTGTCTGTTTGGTTTGAAAACAACGGTTTGGGATAAGGACAGCCGCCCGAGGCGGTGGCCGGGGGCGGCATTGGCGAAGCGGATAGAAACACGCTTGCGGCGTGACGCTCGAAGCCGGAGCTTGTTACGATTGGCAGATTAAGCGCTGCTCGTTCCGCGTTAAAGGGCGCCCCAGGGGGGCAAAGGGATATCGTCACTCGGCAGACGACCGCACAAGGAACCCTTTGTCAGAGGGTAAAGGGTTGTGGTAACAGTAGCACCGGACGGGGCAATCCGCAACAGGGGATTGCGGGCCTATGGCCCTCATGGCTGCGTGTCTTCAGTTGACGCGTCGGGTTTCAGGCCGAAGGCATCCAAGGCAGCCTGGACGTTGGCCCTGAGAAGCCGGACGCGGGCCGGCCAAGGCTTGGCTTCGGCAGCGGGTTTGCGTTCGACGAAGCCCCATTGGGTCAGGAGTCCCATGGCGCGGTCGATGCTGCGGGGGTTGG
>QJPH01000211.1 GCA_003242955.1 Candidatus Methylumidiphilus alinenensis | reverse complement strand
TTCTGCTCGTTCCCAAGCTCCAGCTTGGGAATGAAGTCTTGGAAGCTCAGGCTTCCCGTGTTTAGTCAAGCTGGTGATCACAAGGCAAAGGTTCCCAAGCCGGAGCTTGGGAACAAGTACAAGTACATTGAATTTTTTTGCTCGTACCCCTCTTTGAAAAAGTTGGGTAAGCATTGCAGTAAGAAAGACCCGCAAACCCCTTTTCGTAAAGTGGATTTAGGGGGGGCTGACCTTTTCATACTCTGCTTTGTGTGGCTTATTCTTTCGCTTTTACTCTCCAACGCTAGTGCTGGTGACACAGAATCCCCCCCGTTAAAAGTCATCGCAGCGAATTATCCGTTGGCCTATTTCGCCGAGCGCATCGGCGGTAGCCGTGTTTCGGTCAACCTGCCCGCACCCGCGAATGAAGACCCGGCATTTTGGAAACCCACAGCAGGGGAGGTGGGTGATATGCAGAAAGCCGAACTGATTTTGCTCAATGGTGCCGATTATGAAAAATGGCTGCCTCGGGTGACGCTATCCAAATTCAAACTAACGGACACTTCCGCCGGGTTTAAAAATGCCTACATCCGCATCGAAAATGCCGTCACCCATAGTCACGGTCCGAGTGGAATGCATTCCCATGAAGGCATTGTTTTCACCACTTGGCTGGATTTCGACCAAGCCGCCATACAAGCCGAAGCAGTGGCACAAGCGATGGCACGGAAACGCCCGGAATTCAAAACCGTGATGATGGATAATTTGAAATCTTTGCAGAATGACTTGGCGGCACTGGATAGTCAAATGAAGGGTTTGACGGCATCCAAACCAAGAGTGCCTCTGCTGGGTTCACATCCGGTTTACCAATATCTGGCCCGCCGCTATGAACTGAATCTAAAAAGTGTGCATTGGGAGCCTAACGAAATGCCACCCAATGAGGAATGGGAGGGCCTACGAAAAATCCTCGCCACCCATCCGGCAAAATGGATGATATGGGAGGCCAAGCCCTCCGAAGCAATCGTTGCCAAATTAACAGAGTTGGGGGTTGGCAGTCTGGTTTTCGACCCTTGCGCCAATCGGCCTGAATCGGGAAATTTTCTCGACGTGATGGGGATAAACGTGGAACATCTCAAATATGCATACCGCTAAGGAAAACTTTATTCTTTTACCCATCGCCACCCCCTCTCTTTTACGTTGCGTCGTTGCGTGAGGCTTTTGCTTCCTCTTCGTGCTGTTTGGCTGTGCTGCGTCATTTATTCACTGTTCCTTGCCCTGCCTTCTTGTTCAAATATTCCCTCAATGAGCGTGGATGATTCACTGAGCAATGAAGAATCGCAATTATTGGCAATGCACGAAAAGGAAAACAACCTGCCAATGCTCGGCATCGACTCGGTGACAGAAAAAGCCATTCTGGAAAAACCGAGCCGATCCATCAACCCCGCCGCACCCGGAATTGACAAGCTCGTTGCCGAACTGGAGCAAACAGCCCGCAAGCTCGGAGGCATGGGGATTGCCGCCATTCAGGCGGGTATTCCTGTCCGTGTCGTTTTACTCTGGCGGACTAATAACAGCGGTGATGGGCAGTTCCAGCCCCTAATCAATCCTAACATAGTCAACGTCTCGGCAAAGCGTATTGCCTCTTGGGAATATTGCCTATCGGTGCCTTGGGGTTATCGTTTCACCTACCGCCATGCAGAAGTGACTGTCAAATTCCAAACGCCCAAGGGTGAGGATGTCATTGAAACCTTGCAAGGTGACGATGCGGTCGTATTACAGCATGAAATCGACCACCTGGATGGGATATTGTTAAGTTCTGACCGCCCCAAGCCTTGGTTTATTCCCGCCGATAAAATCAACACCTTTGCCCGCGAGATTTGGCGGCAATGCCAATCCGTCAGCAAAGGACAATGCGATGCATTGATGCAATCAAGATGGGAGGAAAGGGGAAAATCTTTGAGCCAAATCACGCATTGACTTAGCGATTTGGCTCATTTTTACGGCCAACAAGCCTAGACTTGATTAGAAAGATATTTTTGCTATTCCGTCATTCCGGCATGGATCGCCGGAATCCAGATTGCAGGGATGCCCCCAAACCCCGCGCCGTCCATGGAGCCAGGGGTTCCGGCGATCCATGCCGGAACGACGACGTTTTGGGCTTGGCTGAAATAGTTTGCTCTCAATACGCTCATTTTAAGTGATTGATAATATTATGGCCTATATATTGCTTTATAAAAATGTTGTACCCTCATTTATTAACCGGACTTTAGGAGATATTTCATATGTTAATGGGCGCACTTGCCGTTTTTACCCTCGTCGCTGTGATGGGTTTGACCATGGTTTGCAGTGTTTGGCGCGGTAATCCCGTTGAAGCGGGTTTTCCGATATTGCACGGAGCAGCCTCTTTACTGGGGTCCGCATTGGTGATATTCGCTGCACTGGGGGGAGATACCCGGCTGTATGTGAACATCGGCATGGCCGTGGTCATTATTCTGCTGGGTGTGACAATGGGCGTGTTTGCCAAGAAGGGCAAAAAACCGCCTAAGGGCATTATAATCGCCCATGTGGGCTTGGCGGTGGCTTGTTACGCGATACTCGGTTTTTTCACGTTTAACCCTGGAGTGGGTGTGGGGCTATTGTAAATCGCATCTATAATCTTGATCGTTTCGACTGTTGGTGGGCGGATGCGCGGTGCATTCCGCCCACACAGCAATCCTCATTTTGAACTAAAGCGATAAATATAACCGTCATTCCGGCAGGGATCGCCGGAATCTAGGCTCCATGGACGGCTATCTGCGGGATAATGAAGGGCTTACTCAAGCATGTTAGCGGCGGCAAATTACCGTCCATGGCCTGGATTTCGGCATCCATGCCGAAATAACGAGGCTTTGAGCCAAACTGAGAATTGCTGGCTTGGTCGGGTGCGATTAATGGATGCATCACTGTCTGGCTAAAACTTCAACGTCGCGCTGAAGCGGAACATTTGCGGTTCCACCGGGTGGAGCACGATGCCACCATTGGGGTTGCTGTTTACCCCCCGCCCTGGTGCGTTGATGCCGAGCTGCACGTCGGTCAAGGTACGGTATTGGTAGGCGTAGGCGATGTCGTTCTGTTTTGAATTGAGCAGGTTGAACGCATCTAGTTCAAACTTGTAGTCATCCTGCTGATAGCCCACCCCCAAGCTGACCAGGGTGGTGTTGCCTTGGGTGAGGGTTCCGTCCACGGTCAGTGGCACACCGCCCATGTGGCGCACCCGAGTGGTGGCAAAGAACCCATGGGTGAGATCGAACACCGCCCCGGCGGTGATGACTTGATGCACGGCGTTAGGAACCCAGCTTTGATCCCACGGAACGTTAGTATAACGGGCCTGACTGAAGGCAAAGTCGGCATCCAGCGTCGCCCAACTGACCGGCTTGTAATAATTGGTCCACTCCACCCCGTAGCGGTTGCTGGGACCGGTCGGATCGTTGGTGCCTTGATCGGCAGCCCATACCAGCTCGGAATCGGAGTGCAAATACCAGAAAGCCAAGGTCGTATTTAAGCCGGGTACATATTCGCTGCGCCAGCCAATTTCAGCCCCGCGCTGACGCGTTAGCGGCGAGGTCACCACAGAGGTGGCCCCCCCGGTGATGATGGCATTGGCCGAACCGCGCACGTCGTTGGAATGGAAGCCGTAACCCATATTAATGAAGAATTCATTGTTTGCCCAAGGCCCAAAAATAAGGCTCAGCTTGGGGCTGAATATTCCCGAGTACTTGCTGCCGGAATTTGGGTCACTGGCGAGTAGACTGGTGACATCAAACCCAAGGAAATCGCCGCGCAGGGCGGTGACTGTCTTGAATTTGCTCAACCATTGGGTCTTGTTGTTGACGAAAATGCTGCCCATGGTTTCACTGACATTATGTAACGTGTCTTGTTGCCAAACTACGCGGTTGACAGTCTGGTTTAGCCCCAACCCGCTAATCGAATCATGGCGGAGTTGGAAACCGAGCGTGTTGTCCATGTCGAAGCCGAACCATTTATTGAACCAAGTCTGCTCGCCATTGGCACCCCCCTCCCAGCGACGCTCCTTCTGCTCCATCTGGTCGCCCAGCGTGGGATTGACCAGATAGCCGGTGAAGTTGGAATACAGGTCAAGATCGGTATAGAGCACAAAGGCGTTGAAGTCGTTTTTCCAATTGTCGCCCTTGCTCCAGAGGTTGGTGGAAACGCTGTAGCGGTTGCTGATTCCGCCATCTGAGGGGCTACCCGATTGATAAAGGTTCCAACCCTCAGCCTGCAAAGCGTACAAGGGGATTTGGTTGGTGGCGGTCCAGGAATTGTGGTAGGCCTTGCCGAACACAGACATTCCCCAATTGCCTTCATTCAAGGTCCAGCGCAACATCCCGTTGAATTTCTGGGTGTCCTCGGGGGTCTGCCAGGCACCGTTGTAATATTGGAATTCGCCAGCATAGAGCAGTGTGCCCCCGCCTAGCTTTTCGGAGTCGGCAGCGACTAGGCGGTAGTAATCGTAAGAACCGCCAGTGAGCTTGACAAAGCCCTTGTCTAATTTACTCATACTGGACATCCGCGCATAACCGGCGGTGGAGAAATCCCCTGCATTGGCATAATAGGGGCCTTTGCCATATTCAACTTTGTCCACCAATTCGGGGATGATGCTATTCAAGTCCATGTAACCTTGGCCGTGGGCATGGGTGGGCATGTTCATCTGGATGCCATCCACCCAGGTGGAAAAGTCGGTGCCATGGTCCAAGTTGAAGCCACGCAGGAAATACTGGTTGGCCTTGCCTGACCCGCTGTGCTGGGTGGCCATCATACCGGGTACGGTCTCAATCAATTCACCTACGCGGGATAAGGGGCGGTATTGGAATTCGGGCTGGCCCACCTCGCCCTGCGACGCAGAGGACTCTATCCCGATCAAATCTCTTGCCCGACCCTCCACTTCCACTGTTTCCATTGTCGTCACTGGCAGTTCTTCTCCCGATGATGTTTTTTTTGCCGGTCCTGTTGACGGTTTTGGGGCCATCGGGGTCGATGCTGTTGGATTAAGGGTTACTTTGTCGTTCCGGCCAATTCCTCCTGAATCTAGACTACAGGGATGTTCTGGGTTCGAGCCGTCCATGGAATCTGGATTGCTCACCTCATCCATGAGGTTCGGGCTTCGCCCCGCACTTCGTGCGTCCAAATCCGTTCCAGACGGATTTGTCCGGCGATCCATGCCAGAATGACGGCTTAATTCAACTGCATTGGCTTTCGGGGTGGATGTGCAGGACGATGTTTCTAACGTGACTGACTGGTCGTCCTCTGATGACGGGGAGTTGGATTGAGGATGGGAATGGGCAAGCAGGGAATTCAGGCTGATCAACACCCCAAAACCAAAACTTACACTTTTTTTATAGGTACGCACTGTGAACCTTGTTGTTATTTATTATTGTAAGCGTTGACTCCCCTTGGGAGCGCGGGTGTCTCGCCCGCTGAAATAGCGTTCAAGAAGGCAGCGCTCCCAGGAAAAAGCGAGGGAGAATGTTTATTTATGCTATCACGGACGCTGAACCTTAGTTAGTTCATCATTACCGCATCGGTCCCAAATCATATCCCCAAATTGGCTTTTTAGGTCCTGGCGTGTCACCGAAAGGGCCTTCTTTGCCGGTAAGCGTTCACTCCCCCCTGCCTTTTCCTGGGAACGCGGCCATCTTGGCCGCCATTTCAGCGGGCGAGACGCCCGCGCTCCCAGGGGGAAGTGAACGCTTACCTTTGCCGCACCCGGTCAACAAAACGCTCAAAGTAAAAATGGCGGTTAGAAAAATTTTAGACAGCATTGACCCTTCCTTATAGAATAGAATAATGTTGATAATTGATAAGCTAATGGTAAATGGAACGGCTGGCGTTTTCCCATAATACTTGTGCCAAAGCCAACCATCCGAAGGGATGCCTGACGAGGACATCACAGCCCCGTCAGGCGAGAGTACGGGCTTTCCGTTTGCGTTGTGTTTAAAAAATCAACTTTTTACCTTACCGTCGGCGGTTATCTTGCCTTCGCCTTTGTAGTACACGATTTCCTCATCCAATTTCTTTTTGCAATGTTCAAAAAGAGGAGTGGCTTCGTCTAAGTTATTGGCTTCCAAAGCCGCAATTGCTTTTTTCATGTCAGAAGAGCCGATTTCCATCGGCATGGTGCTTAACTCCTTATAGGATTCCAAGGCTAATTTGCGGCCAATTTTTGCCTGTTCCAGTGCAGCCGCAATATCTTTCTTTTGGGCCGCATCCAGTCCTTTAGTGCAAGCATCCGTCACCTCAATAATGTTTTTTGGGGGGTTGGCATACCTCCCACCGGCATAACCTAGACTAGCGATAAAACTTAATACAATCGCACACAGCACACGAAACGAAGTATTCTTCATACAAGCTCCTGATAATTATCAATGGGGTTTTATTTAGACAAAAACAGCCACACCTTACCCTATCGTAAACGGAGGGCAAAGCGAAACTTTAATTGGCAAAAATGATTGCCAATTCATCGAACAATGTTCAACTTAAGATATCTAAAGCAATTGCAATGCCACAATTAAAAACTTATTAATTTTTTTATTAAATCATAAAGATGGATATTATATTGAGGGTAATGACAGCAAAATCCTTTACCTGCGTTATGAGTCAAAAGCCGCACATGATGTTGGATAAAACACAATAGTGATATTAAGTCGAGTGTAAGCTTTCACCCCTTGGGAGCGCGGGCGTCTCGCCCACTGAGGGCGGCCAAGATGGCCGCACTCCCAGGAAAATGCAGCACTGCCATTAAGTTAAGATGCATTAAGCGTGAAATCAGCCCTTGACGGAACGCCTAGCCCCAGCTTGGCGCGGTACACCCTGATGCCAAGCTGGGGCTTGGCGTTCCGATAAACGCTTAACTTAATGGCAGTGAGGAAAAGGCAGGGGAGTGAACGCTTGCAATCAAGCCATGTTTTCAATTGACAAACACAAAAACACAGGTTTAAAGTATGGACAAAAGCTAATCCCGACCGTAAGGCGGGTGCGGAAAGTCGCAGATCCCATTAGTAACAAAATAAATCATGGGAAAGCCGGATATTGCTGTAAGTGCCTCTGTTGCATTAAGCGTTCACTGGGAGCGCGGGCGTCTCGCCCGCTGAAATGGCGGCCAAGATGGCCTCGCTCCCAGCAAAAGGCAGGGGGAGTGAACGCTTACCTGTTGCAGAGGTGGCTTCGTCAATCTGGCTTTTTTGGCCTAGAGGAATCGCAGGCAGTGGTATTCACTATGTTCCGCAATCTAATTTTCTTGCTATTGCTGGGCTTAGCTGGGTTCGTCTCGTTGCCTGCCCAAGCACAAGACACCGTCTGCGCCCAAGTCAAGATACAGATTTTGCAATCGCTGACGTTGGAACGCCAAGCGTTCGACGCAACAATGAATATCAACAATACCACCGCCACCGGCGTGATCCAGAACGTATCGGTGGTGTTGAACGTCACCGACGCAAACGGCAACCCGGTTGCCGTCACCGGCGACCCCAATAATCTGTCCGCCAGTTTTTTCCTTAAGCTTTCCAGTGTCCAGAACATTGCCACCGTGGACGGCACTGGCGCAGTCCAGCCCCAGACCACGGCGACCATTGACTGGCAACTTATCCCCGCACCCGGTTCGGCTGGCTCCACCCCCCTCGGTCAACAGTATTGGGTGGGTGCCACGCTCAGCTACCAATTTAACGGCGTGGACACCGTGTTGAATGTCTCCCCCGATGCCATCACGGTCCAGCCCATGCCCTTGCTGACGCTGGATTATTTCCTGCAGCAGGCCGTATGGGGCGACAATCCGCTGACACCCGCCATTGAAGCCCCCGTGCCATTCACGCTAGGCGTGCGCGTCAAAAACACCGGGCTTGCCGATGCCGACAATCTGCAAATTGACTCGGCCCAACCCACAATCGTCGACAACGTTCAAGGTTTGCTGATCCATTTCACCATTCTTGACAGCTATGTGAACGATGCCCCTGCGCAAGACAGCCTAAACATCAATTTTGGCAATGTGCTTGCCGGCACAAGCGCGATGGGCCGCTGGATCATGGAAACCACGCTGGCCGGCAAGTTCACCGCATTCACCGCAAACTTTACCCACAGCGACGCGTTGGGCGGCGCGTTGACCTCGCTTTTCCAAGGGACGGCCACCCATTTCCTAATCCACGATGTGCTGGTGGATTTGCCGGGGCGCGACACCGTGCGCGACTTTCTGGCCCAAGATAGCGACGCGATCCGTGTCTATGAATCCAACGCCCCTGACAGCGTGGTGACCGATCACAGCGGTGATGCCGTGCTCACCGCTGGCGCTAGTTCCTCAGGCGCTGCGGGCTACAGTCTCAGTTTCCCTTCCTCGGCAGGCTTTGTGTATGTGAGTCTGCCCGACCCATTCAATGGTCAAAGGGTGTTGGGGCAGGTGGTGCGTTCGGATGGCAAAGTGTTGGGGACTCAAAACGTCTGGCTTTCCAAGGCTCTCAACACGCAAACCCAGCAAGTGCAGTACTGGGTCAACTTTTTCGACGCGAACACTACCGGGCTTTACGGTGCCCAGTTTAATGTCCCGCCCACAGCCGTCCAACCGCCGGTCATCCAACTCATCCCGGACAGCACGACACAGGAACAACAGCAGGTGTCGTTCTTGGTGCAAGCCAGTAGTCCGAATGGCTTGCCTGTCACACTTTCGGCAGCCCCTTTGCCCACAGGGTCCACTTTGACCCCGCAAACCGCCAGCCCGAATGCGGACGGCGTGGCAACATCCCTATTCAATTGGACGCCTGCGAGGAACACCGCAGGCGATTATCTGATTGTCTACACGGCCAGCGACGGCACACTCAGCACTTCCATGTCGGCCACCGTCCATGTGCAGCCCAGTTCTGCCAGCATAGCCTCGCCGGAGGCGGGCAATGACAGCGGAACGACGCGAAATAGCGTCAACCTGATCTTGGCGGTGCTTGCCAACGATAGTCTGGCGGCAAACTCGACCAGCTTCAACCCGTCCACGCTGGACCTCGACACTTCAACGCCCACCGTGGATGCCACCCGCACGGTTTCGGGCGAAGGCACGTTTACGGCGAACCCGTCCGGCACGGTCAGCTTCGCCCCGTTGCCTAGTTTTACCGGTATCAGTACGGTCACTTATAGCGTCAAAGACAATCTGGGGCAGGCCAGCAACGTAGCCAACCTTACGGTGACGGTGACCGGACCCGGCAATCCTGGCGGGGACACCGCCACTGACGGGCCGGTCGCCAACCCCAACACGGGCACGACCTTGGTCAACACGCCGCTCATACTCGATATCAAATCCAACGACGTGGCCGGTCCGGGCCAGACACTGAACCTATCCACGGTGGACTTAGACACCACCACGAACGGTGTGCAGCCCATCCAGACCACCAGCGCAGGCACTTGGAAGTCGAATGGCGACGGCACGGTGACATTCACCCCGGTGGAAGGCTACAGCGGACTTGCCACCCTCAGCTATGCGATAGCCGACGGTGGCGGCAAGACCGCACAGTCCACGCTTACCATTGCCGTGACTGGCGGTGCCACGCCACTGGCGCAAAACGACAGCGGATCGACCCAGCCGTCCACGCCGGTTAATGTGGCCATCCTCGACAATGACACCCCAAGCGCGGGTCAAGTCTTGGTGCCGGGCAAAATCGACTTGGACCCAACAACCCCGAACCAATTGGACGGTGCCATCACCACGGCGGAAGGCAACTGGACGGCTAATGCGAACGGCATACTCACTTTCGCCCCGACTAGCAGCTACAAAGCTACGAACCAGCCATTTACGGGCAACACCCCTCCGTTGTCCTACACAGTGGCTGACAGCAGCGGTCAACAGGCAACCGCCAGTATTAGCATCGCCGTCAATCCGTCAGCAGCACCGACGGCGGCCAGTGCCAGTGCCAACACCGCGTTTAACACCCCAGTGAATTTGAACCCTGCCAGCAAAGGCACGGCCAGTCCCGGCGCGACCCTAGACCCGACCACGCTAGACCTTAATCCGGCCACAGCAACGGTGGACCAAAGCATCAGTGCAGCGGAAGGGGTTTGGACGGTCAACGCCGATGGCACGGTCGGCTTTGCCCCGGCAAGCAATTACACTGGCACAACGGCGGCACAGCCCTATCTCATCCGCGACAGTCTGGGTCATTCGGCGAATGCCTATTTGAACGTCACCGTCGCTTTACCCATATCGGTTGCCGTCAGCGGCACGGTGTTCCAAGATATAAACCTCGACCAAATACAAGACAACGGTGAGCTTGGCACCAATGCGGGGGGCATGCTCTACATTACTGCTGTGAATACTGGCTTTGCAGTCGCCACCTCCGCAGTCGCAGCGGACGGGAGCTACACCCTAGCCCTGGCACCCGATGCTAGCTATACCCTAGTGTTGTCGGACAACCCACAAGGCAGCACCACGTCAAGCCTGCCGACCGGTTGGGGCAACACTGGCGAGAACAACAATGGCACACCCGTTGGCGCGATAGACGGTACATTGCACATTAGCGTAGGCGTTGCCACCCTCGGCGGGCAGAACTTTGGCATCACGCAGGGTCCACATGCTGCCAATGACAGCTTCAGCACCGCCTATGGCATCCCCTTGAATGGCACCGTGGCGGGCAACGACACCTATCCGAATGGCTCGGTCTTCGCCGTGATGACGGGCCCTAGCCATGGCACGGCCACGGTCAATCCGGATGGCAGTTTCACCTATGTACCGGCAACAGGCTTTGGCGGTTCCGACAATTTCGCTTACCAATTGTGTCTGCCGAGTCCTAATGACGCCCTATGCAACACAGCGACAGTCGCCATTGATGTTGGCTTGGGTAGCCAGACTATCAGCTTTGGTGCGGCACCGACGGTGAGTGTCGGCGGCATGGGGATGATATCTGCCACGGGAGGCTTGTCGGGTAACCCGGTGATTTTCACTTCGACAACGACGGGTATTTGCACGGTCACTGGAAGCACCGTTACTGGTGTAACAGCGGGCATTTGCACTATTGCCGCCAACCAAGCTGGCAACGCCAATTACTATGCCGCGTCGCAGGTTACCCAGAGTTTTAGCGTAACTAACGGGCCTGCCTTGACGGTCAGCAATACCAGCAGTATGTTCGGGAACATTTCCAGTAACGTGGGCGGAATTGCCTGCGGCACGGCTTGCAGCTCAAATTTCGCCTACGGGACGGTAGTCACATTGACTGCCATCCCAAACAGCGGATACCAGTTCGCTGGATGGGCCGGTGATTGCCGCGGATACGGTAACACCTGCACCGTCACGATGAGTGCTTCACAAACTGTCATAGCCAACTTTGCTGTCTTTACGATTCACCAGCCAGTTTGGAAACGATTGATAGGCACAATTACCCAAGGCGTGGGTAGCCAGACAATCAGCTTCGGCCCGGTCCCGGCAGTGAGTGTCGGCGGCACCGGCACGGTGTCCGCCACGGGTGGCCCGTCGGGCAACCCGGTGATATTCACTTCGACGACCACCGATATCTGTACGGTCAGCGGTAGCAAGGTCACTGGTTTGGCGACAGGAACCTGCGCCATCGCTGCCGACCAGGCTGGAAACACCAATTACAGTGCAGCGCCGCAGGTTATGCAGACTTTCGCTGTTGGCATGGGTAGTCAGACAATCAGCTTTGGCTCGGCACCAACGGTGAGTGTCGGCGGCATCGGCATGCTGTCCGCCACGGGCGGCGTGTCGGGCAACCCGGTGATCTTTACCTCGATGACCACCGATGTCTGCATAGTCAGCGGCAGTAATGTCACTGGTTTGGCGGCTGGCACATGCATCATCGCTGCCAACCAAGTCGGCAACACTAACTACAACGCCGCGATCCAGGCGACGCAGACCATTACCATCGGCAAGGGTAGCCAAACCTTAAGCTTTGGCGCAGTGCCTTCCGTCAACGTCGGCGGCACTGGCACGGTGTCCGCCATAGGCGGCGCTTCTGGCAATCCTGTGGTGTTCACTTCGAAGACTCCCGCTATTTGCACCACAAGCGGAAGCAATGGCAATATCATTACGGGTGTTGCCGTCGGAACTTGCATCATCGCCGCTGACCAGATTGGCAATCTCAACTACTATCCTGCAACCGAAGCAACACAAAACCTTTCGGTGACAATGGCAAGCTTTCTATTGGTGGTAAACAACGCCAACTATGCCAATGGCACGGTTTCCAGCGATATCGGTGGCATTTCCTGCGGCACAATCTGCACTCAAAATTTCCCTAGTGGAACCACCATTAATTTGAAGGCCATTCCTCATGACGGTTTCATGTTCAACGGCTGGGGCGGGGCATGTGTTGGCTATGGGAACGCTTGCACCGTTACCCTAGATGCAGCCAAGACCGTCACGGCAAACTTTGTGGTATATAACTATAGGAAACCAATATGGAAAAAGTTATTGCCCTATTTGCGATAAGCAGGCCAGTTAACAGTCCCATCGTTGGTGCGCCAGGCGAGCCAACTAGGCCGGACACTATCTCACCGACTGCATCCGGCTATGCTCAAGGCAGTCCCCTGACAGGCGTTTTGTTGCCAGGCATCAACATATTGGGTACGAACAGATGCGCACGACTTAGATTACTGATGCTAGGGTTTTTGGTTTTCTTCAATGTGTTGGCGCAGACCCCGTCTGCCCCTATGCCACCCCCGGCCTTCAAAAACCTCCAACCGGCTGCCAGTGAATGTAAACGCCAAGACGCAGCCCCCCAAACAGAGCCTAAACCTACCAAGGTGGACACTGTGCGGCCCGACCTGTCCTGTGCCATTGCGCCCACCGAATTGTCCGTCCTGCTCAAACGCCCGGATACGGTACTAGCCGACATCCGTCCGGCGGCGGATTATGCGGCTTATCATATTAATGGCGCGATGAACCTGACCGCTCCCGCGTTGCGCAGCAAACGTTTCCTTAAAACTAAGACGGTAGTGTTGATAGGCGACGGCTTGGTCGAACGCGAACTCTACGCCGACTGCGCGAGGCTCAAAGCCAGCGGATTCAAACAAACCAAGGTATTGCGCGGCGGGTTGCCGGTTTGGCTGTCTTCCGGGCAGGCTGTTCTTGGGCGACCGCCAGACACCACCAAAACAGCGCTATTGGGTCCGGTCGAATTGTGGGCCGAAGCCCGTTTCGATGCCAATCTTGTACTAGTGTCATCGAACCGCAAGGATTTGTTGCACGATTTGCCCACCGCAACCACTATCCCTGATGTGAACCTTGCGGCGGTGCAAACGGCAATCAAGCGGCGCGGCAAAAAACCGCTGGCTGCCGTGGTGCTGGTGGCGGCAACTCCAGAAATTGGAACCGGGCAAATAAGCCGTCATTCCGGCATGGACCGCCGGAATCCAGACTACAGGGAAGTGAATCTAGCCGGAACAAAAGGCCAAAACCTTAATTCAACCGCATTGACCACAGATGCCCCTGCAAGCTTGACCAATTTAAGACTAGCGATATCACCCGTTCCGCTACTGGCCTACACTGGTACGGCAGAAGCTTACACCCGCCAGCTTGCGCAGCAAAACGCCATTTGGACAGCATTGGCCCGTGGCCCGAAGAAACCGAGGTGCGGCTCATGATTCCAATTGGGAAATCCCCCCTAACCCCCCTTTTGCAAAGGGGGGAACCTAACGGAATGAGTCGCAGGGACTGCCTGAAAACGGGTGTCGCACTGTTCGCCAGCGTGGCATTTAAAACCGCTTACCCTTTCCCGATGGGAGGCTATGCTGTAGAGATAAACCGTCATTCCGGCAGGGATCGCCGGAATCCAGATTCCAGGGACGGCGGGGTTCAGGAACATCCTTGTAGCCTAGATTCCGGCGATCCCTGCCGGAATGACGGGGAAACCTCTAATCCAACCAACACCCACCGCCAACTGCGTTTCACGGTTTCCCTTGCCAATCCCAAGCCCCATGAATTGCAAAGCCAAACCTTATGGCTGTATGTACCTGTCGCCGAAGGCCCGACCCAACAACTTGCAGCACTCACAGTGTCCATGCTCCATGAACGGCTGACAGATGCCATTGGCCACGCCATCGTTAAGCTGGATTTCCCTAAGTTTCCGCCGTTTGCGACCAAGCTAGTGAGCATTACCGCCCATGTTCTGTTGACCAGAGAACCCGTATCAACGCCGTTGCAAAATCCACAAGACTGGCTAGGTGCCGAACACTTTGTCGAAACCAACGATCCGCGCATCCAACAGTTGGCGGCGGAACTGAAACACCCGACCGACCGTGAAACCGCCGAGTCCATTTATGCTTGGACACGAGGGAACTTGCATCACACCGCGTATGCCGCCGATGTTCTAGGGGCATTGGATGCCTTGCGGCGCGGCGGCGGGGACTGCACGGAATACGCCTGTCTGGCCATCGCGCTGGCCCGCGCCAACGGCATCCCGGCCCGTCGGGTCGGAGGCTTCGTCACCGACCATGACAGTGTGCTACGCGCTGCCGACTACCACGACTGGGCGGAGGTTTACTTCGACGGCGCATGGCGGCTGCTGGATGCGCACAAGGGACACTGGCTGGAACCGGCGGGGCAGTATGTGGCCTTCCGTCATGGACGGGACGAGGCACCCAACCCCATTGGCAGGTCTCAACGCTTCCGGGTGCTAGGCGAACTTGAAGTCAGATTAATGTAAAGGAATAACAACATGCCTTCAGCCACTGCCATTAAATTAAACCGTCATTCCGGCAGGGATTGCCGGAATCCAGAAGCCATGGAGGGCAAACTCGTCGCTGAGCAAGTGTTTGATTCTGGTAATTTGCAGCCCGCAGTTTCACCTCCGTGTGGACTGGATTCCGGCAATCCCTGCCGGAATGACGGCATTTATGGCCCGTCGGGACTTGTGTATAACGTCAAGTGCTGGAGCGTGGGAAAGATAGCGAACAAGGGCAACCCCCCTTTGCAAAAGGGGGGCAGGGGGGATTTTCTTGGGCGGCTGATCCCAACCTGCCTAATATTGTTGGCTCTGTTGCTATTTGTTCCAGCAGCCCTTGCCCAAACCCCAGTTTCCGGGGCAATTACGTCGAATGCTCACTGGACCGTGGCAGATGGGCCTTACCTACTCAGCAGCGACGTGTCCATACAAAACGGCGCGGCTTTGACCATCGACCCCGGCGCAACCATCTACATGGGCGCAAATGCCAGCCTGACTATTCAAGCCGGTAGCATCCAAGCAATAGGCACGGCGGCAAAAACCATCCAAGTGTTATCCGACAAGACAAGACAGGGCTTGAACGCCGCCCTTGGCGACTGGAAGCAATGGGTGTTCGGCCCCGGCACCATCAACACGCGGCTGGACTATGTGGAGTTTGCCTTTGGCAGCGGGCTGGCCGTGCAAGGCTCGGCCCCGGTGTTCAACTATCTCAATCTGCACGACCACTTAGGTGCAGCGATGAGCGTGGACTTGGCGGCCTCGCCCACTGGCGTTGGCAATCAAGCCACCAATAATACGGTGAATGGCATTAGTGTCCCGGCGGGTGACATCATCGGCAATATTAAGTGGGGGCTGGTCGGCATACCCTATGTGGTCAGTACGGGTGTCGTGTCTGTCGGGGTGTCGCCTGTGATCCAGAGCGTCACGCCCAACACTGTGGAGCAGGGCCAAAGCCTGAGCCTGACCGTCAACGGCATCCGGCTGGACGGTGCAACCGGGTCGTTTGACCGTGCCGGGCTAACTCTGACACCGACAGGGAACCGAGGCAGCCAAGCCACTTTCCAACTCACTGCCTCGGCGAATGCCGTGCCTGGTTCCAGCAATTTGCAACTGCAAACCAATGCGGGGCTAGTGCAATATGCCAATGCAATCACTGTCACGCCGATGATGCCCTCCATTACCACCATCGCACCCGCCACCGTGCTTGCAGATGCAGGGTCAACGGCAATCACCGTTACCGGACTCAATTTCTTAGGCAGTTCGCAAGTATTGTTCAACGCCGCCTCCGTCCCTACTCAGCTAGTCAGTGCGACTCAACTGATCGCCACCCTGCCGAACCAGACCGTACCCGGCACCTTGCAGACACAAGTGAGCTTCCCTGACCCGCTCAACCCCGGCCAGTACCGGCTATCGAACACTGTGCCGCTCACTGTGCAGGTTCCTGTGCCGCCCACCGTGTCCATCGTGCCTACACCCATCGCCCTGCCGCCCGACAATCAGCCCCATAACATTACGGTGAGCCTGTCGAAAGCGGATTACCGCGACAACACCCTGGCCTTCTCCATTTCCGACACGACCAAGGCGACGGTGACACCCGCCAGCGTGACCATTCCCGCCGGACAAACCGCCACACAAATCACTCTACTGCCGACGCAAACCGGCACCGTGAACCTGTCCGTCACTTCTGCCACTTTGCAAGGCATCAGTGTGCCGCTGTTCATCACCGCCGATTTCGTGGGTGCCAATACGTCCTACGCGGCCCCAGTCGGCGTGGTGGTTGCCTCTAACACTGGACCGGCCACCCGTCAGACCAGTGCGACCAGTTCGCCGGTCGGCATCACGGTTGGCCCGGTGTTGACGGCGTTGTCCCGTTCGGGCTGGATCGTCGGCGACAACCCAACGCTGACCGTGTATGGTCAAGGCATCCCATCCATGGCACAAGTCTCTTTGATGCCGGGCGACGGCATCACTGCCGGACCGGTTGACATCGGCACGGATGGCAGCCAGCTTCAGGTGAGCTTCAACACCGCCCCCGACGCGGTACTCGGGCCGCACAAACTGGTGGTGAAGGGTGCCGATGGCAAAGACATCCCCTTTGTCGACCCCGCCAAGGCGGTGGTGCAGATCATGGCAGGAATGCCGTCCATAGACTCCATCGCGCCGATCCTCGCCACCCCTGGAACGAGGGTCAACCTGACCGTGCGAGGCCGTTATCTGAATCAAGGTGTGCTAAGCCTGCTGCCTGCATCCGGCATCCGCATTGATGCGGTGCAGTCGATCAGTGTGGATGGCACTACACTAACCGTGATTTTGGACATCGCCGCCGATGCGCCCACGGGTAGCCGCATCATCCAAGTGACCACGCCAGCCGGGGCGACTCCGGGTAATTTTACCTCTGCCAACACTTTCACGGTGGTCAACACCTTGAACGCATCCGCCACCCAGATTGCCACGCCGCTGGTAGGCGTGATGGTCGGCGACAACACACCGCCGCCAGTGACCCAACAATACGAGGCCACCTCGGCTTTGGTCGGAGTATTGCTGGGTTCCGGGATTGGCAATGTGAACCCCAGTGTCGGCGTGATCGGCTCCACAACCACCGTCACCGTGCAAGGCGCGGGTTTGCAGGGTGTCACCTCCGTTGCCTTGGTGCCGCCAGACGGCGTGACCGTCGGCAGCCCAAACAGCAACGCCGATGGCACGGAGTTGACCGTCAACCTGCAAATAGACCCGGCCACAGCATTAGGCGTGAGGCGGCTGGTGGTGAATTCCAGCAGCGGACAGATGACCTTCCTGCAACCTTCGGCAAGCCAATTCCTGATCTCTGCGCCAATGGCGGAATTGGATTCGGTGGTCCCGCAAGTGCTGTTGGCGGGCCAGCCTTCGACAGCCATCACACTGCGCGGGCGCAATTTGCTCAATGTCACGGGTGTCCGCCTCGATCCGCCGCAGGACATCAGCGTGACCGGTCTTCCTATCGGCAATGCCGACGGCACGGCAATGAACTTTGCCGCCACCGTTGCGGCGGGGGCGGCTTCCGGCACGCGCACGGTGATTGTCACCACGGCGGCAGGGGATTCCAGCACCGTGCAGCAGCCCGGCAACAGCGTCCGCATCGCCAACCAACTCGGCGCGACCTATGCCAACATTGCCACGCCCCTCGTCGGTGTGACCGTGGGTAACGCCGCGCCTGAGCCAGTGAGCGTGGCTAGCACCTTGGCCTCAAACGTGATTGGTGTGGTGGTTGACAGTCCGCCCGTCACCCATACTGCAACGCGCACTGCGGCTTCTGCGCGGGTCGGTGTCATCCTCGGTGCCGCCGCGCAAAGCATAAACCCGGACGGCTGGCTGCAAGGCGCGACTGGCGAGATGATTATCACCGGCCTTGGCCTAGACACTATCACTACAGCAACGGTTATCCCTGCCACGGGTGTCAGTTTGGGTACACCGGTCAGTAGCCTAGAAGGCACCCGCTTGGCAGTCCCAATCACCGTCGCCGCCGATGCGCCGTTAATTTCCCGCCGGTTGCGTTTATATGCATCGGACAATGCCGAACTGGACTTCACCAACCCCGCCGCCGCACTGTTTGGCATCGGCAGTCTGCCAACCCTGACTTCGGTATCACCCATCATTTTGCAACAGGGCAAAAGCGCAACACTGACCGTGCGTGGCAGCAATCTGCAAGGTGTCACTAGCGTGATTTTCGATCCGCCACAAGGTTTGACCGCCACCGCCGGGTTGACGTGGTCGCAGGATGGTTTTGGTGAATTGCTCACCGTGCCGGTCAATGTCGATGCCGCCGCACCATTAGGATCTAAGGTCGTTGAATTGCATGTTTCGGGCGGAGCTACATCGGCCACCTCGACCCCGGCCAACACCGTCAAAGTGGTGGTCCCGCAATGATGACAAAAACCACCCATTGTTCCATTACTGTGTCTGGGGCTGAACCCTGCGCCTTGTTTTCTTTTCCTAACCTTGGTTTGAGGAAATCCACCATGTACAATCCAACCCCAACGCTGAATCCTACGGCTCGGTTTAGCGCTCTGTCAATGCTGCTGCTGGCCGCCCTCTCCGTACCGCTGACCTCACGAGCCGCTTTTGACAGCGGCAGCACCGGGGCCGACGGCGCACTCAGCCCGACCGTCAACACCGCCATCCAATTGCCTGATTCCGGTGTGCTGAATTACACCAGCGTCAACATTCCGGCGGGGGTGACAGTCACCTTCATCAAAAACACCACCAACACACCAGTGTATCTGTTGGCTAAAAATGATGTCACCATTGCCGGTATCATCAATATTACTGGCGGCGATGCCACGTCTACCGGCACCTATGGCGACGGCGCATTGGCCGATGACGGCATTGCTGGGGTCGGCGGTCCCGGCGGTTACGATGGGGGGCGTGGTGGCGGCAGTGACGCGCAACAGCAACCCGCTATTATTCGGGGCGGCAGCGGCCTAGGGCCGGGCGGCGGGGCGGGCGGTATTGAAGGAGATAGTAACTGCAACACTACGACGCGCATTTTTCAATATGTTGGAACCGGCGGCGGCTACGCGACGGATGCTTATGCTAATTATGTTATCGCCTGTGGTAACAACCGTACACCGCTGGGCAAAGCTTATGGCTCGACCCTGTTGCAACCGCTATTGGGTGGCTCCGGCGGCGGCGGTGGGGCAGGTGGCACGACGTATCCAGGCTCGGGCGGTGGCGGCGGCGGCGGGGCTTTGCTGCTGGCAAGCTCCGGCACCATCACGCTCAACGGTATCATCGACGCGACCGGTGGCGATGGCGGTGGCGGTGGCAATTGGGCCTCCAAACACGATACGGGCAATGGCGGACAGGGTGCAGGCGGTTCAGGTGGCGCGATTCGCCTGATGGCCAACACCATCACAGGCACGGGTGGGCTTGCCGCCAATGGTGGTTGCATCAATTACAACAACTCGCGCCGCCAGTCCTGCGGCAGCGATGGCAACTCTTACCAAATAGGCGGATCGGATGGTCGCATCCGTTTGGAGGCTAACAATATCACTTACACCGGCACCCAAACGCCAAACTTTACCAAGGACTTGCCAGGCCCCGTATTCATCGCCTCCGCACCCGCCTTGCGCATCGCCTCTGTAGCCGGGACGGCAGTGCCAGCCAACCCCACCGGCAGTGCCGATGTGGCCCTGCCCACCAGCACCACCGGCCCGGTGGATGTGGTGTTCCAGACCGTCAATGTGCCGGTCGGCAACACGGTGACGCTGCGCCTCGTCCCGGCCAACGGCCAGCCCACCGAAGTGCTTAGCCCGGCCATCACCGGCACCACCGCCACCGGCACGACATCGGTGAAAGTCACCCTGCCGTCAGGCCCTAGCACCTTGCAAGCGACGACAACCTATACCGTAGTTGTGGCCGGTTCGGTCGATTTGTCGCGCTTCGCCCACAACGAGGCGGTGGAAAAAGTGGAATTCACCGTGCCATTAAAAGGCGATATCCGTACCCGGCTGCTCACCGCCAGTGGCAAAGCCTACGAGGTGTCGTATGCCACGCTACGCGCCGCAGGTTTTCGCGGTTAAGCTAAGAATGTAGGGTGGGCCAGGTGCGCATTTTAACAATCTTTCCTTTTACTACCGGGCTTGACGCGCACCGTCGCCCACCATTGCCGCCTATCCGACCTTCTAGGGCAAGACCACAATCGGTGACGATGCCATGACCAGCCAGACAGCCCAAATGCCGCACGATTTCCCTCGCACCGAGGCACGGCCCCGGCTGGCCCGCACGTTTGTTCTCGTTTCCGCGCTCCATCGCTCGTCGTTATACACAAGTCCAGCCAAGCCAGAAAAGCCGTCATTCCGGCAGGGATTGCCGGAATCCAGAAGCCATGGAGGGCAACTCGTCGCTAAGCAAGTGTTTGATTCTGGTAATTTCCAGCCCGCAGTTTCACATCCCTGTGGACTGGATTCCGGCAATCCCTGCCGGAATGACGAAATTTTTAACCTGTACGCAATCCTGTCTACCCTATTAGCCCTTATCTTCCTATTGGCCCCGCCCATCGCCCAGGCCGCACAATTGACCTTGCAAGATGGCGTAGTGGTGAAGTTTGGCGCGAATGCACAACTGGAGGTGCGCGACAAACTCATCCCCGGCAAGCGCATAGCATTCACCAGCCTCAATGACGACAGCACCGGCGGTCAGACCAACGCCACCCCCCAAGTTGCCAACCCAGGCGACTGGCTGGGGGTGAGTTTGGAACAATCCGCTGCTGCATACGGCGCACTGAGTTTGAACACCGTGGCGTTCCGCTATGGTGGTGGGCAGGGCTTGGCAGCGTTGACGGTGAATGGCTGGAGTCCGGCCTTGCAGTTTGTGCAAATCACCGACAGTTTATTGGGCTTGCGCACCGCGAACGGGGCTGCGCCTGTCATCACTGGTGCCAGCTTCTTGCGCAACTTGACCGGCATGGAAGCCGACGACACCAGTGCGCCAAGCGTTAGCGGCTCGCAATTCGTGGGCAATAGCCTGTTGGCCATCAGTAACCTGACCGGCACGGCAATCCAAGCCCCCGGCAATTGGTGGGGCAGTGCCAGCGGGCCTAATGACAGCATCGCCAATCCAACTGGCTTGGGTGACGCAGTGACCCCATTGGGTGTCAATTTCAATAGTTTTTTAACTCTGGCCCCGCTGATTAACCCCTCGCTGTGGCTGGCCGCACCCGCGCCGTATTTTGACCAGCACAGCGTATTATTGGATGTCAGTTGCCTGAACGCCGTCGCCTACCGTGTCGTCGAAGGCAGCGACTTTGGCACATTACCGTTCCAGCCGCTGACCAATGGACAGGCACAGCTTCTGTTCACCACCTCCGATGGCGACGGCATCAAAACCATCAACGCGCAGTTCCGCGATGCCAGCGGCACGCTAACCACCGCCACCCTGGCTGGCGGGGTATTGATCGACACGCAAGACCCGGCGCTGACCTTGGACAACCCGGCTACCGGCAGCCTGATTCGCCAGCCGATCACCATTTCAGCCGAAGCCACTGACCGGGCCGGGCTGGCCCAAGTGCAGTTCTTCCTAGGGCAGCAGTTGCTCGCCACTTTCACCGCAGCACCTTATAGCTATTATTGGGACACCAGTGCATTGGCCGATGGCGATTACACCCTTACT
>QJPH01000312.1 GCA_003242955.1 Candidatus Methylumidiphilus alinenensis | reverse complement strand
GAGTGGGGATAAATCATTATGTACAGCGTTTTCATCTTTAAAATATTCCTAATAAAGGATATTCAGTTAACGCTTCAAGTTAACTGAATGTCTTGCCCTTTCATGCAAGTTATCAAGTAACTCTTTGATGTTGAAAACGCTGTATGTCAAGCTTGTCCACCGTTTTTTCAAAGGTATACACACCGCCCTTTTTATAATCAGCGAATCCAGCACAGACTTTTAGCTTCTCAATTACCTGCTCGCAACAGGAACGCGAACCAGTAGGATGAAATGGAGCAGATGAATCTGAAAAGTGAAGTAGTAACCAAACTTCAAAACAAGGCACGGAAGTAATGTCATACATAATCGACCCTTTCTTCTTCAGCGGGTTGTTTTTGATCTTATCGCAGGTCGATTCATATTTCGTATGAGAGTCTTTGTCAAATATGCAATACACACGGTCATAGGTGAAACCTTGCTTCTGTTTGTTATCAAACAACTTAATGGCATGCTTTAACAGCCCGGAAGGATCGAGTCCGGATTTTCTGCTATCCACCACAATTTCATCAACATCCACCCTTGGCTTTAAACCAAGATAGATAAGAAGGGAGTTGAGGTAAAGCGGTTCGGTCTTCGAACCCTCGCAGACGATTAAAATGGTTTCTTTGCCGCTTTTGGTGGCTTTATTTCGCTGAAGTTGGGGGATGGTTGATGGTTTGTGTCTCTTGAACAAGTCCTCGCTACCCATTGATTTCGCCTTTTTTTGGCATACCTTTGATACTTATTGCAGGTATACTCAAACGCCCTACATCTGGCAATCCACCATAACGCCCATGTAAATAGCCTTTTTGCAGGGATTCTTGTTTGCGCGGGTTATAATCTGAGAGAGGATGGAGAGTTGTCGATTGCTGTGAATCTTTTTCGACTAGCCAGACTTGATCGCGGCGCAATAAGTCAGAATCCAATTGGGTCACGTCATGGGTAACGAAAATCAACTGTGCATGATTTGGGTTGGTTTTTGGATTATGAAACAACCCAATAATAAAGCGAACTAAGAGGGGATGAAGGCTACTGTCTATTTCGTCAATAGCCAAAACCTTACCATTCTCCAATACATCAAAAATTCGACCGGCGGCTGTAAACAAGGTTTGTGTGCCTCTGGATTCATCTGCGAAATCAATGGTAACCTTATCGCCGCTGTCGTTATGGCGATGCAAAAAAACAACATCCTTTTTTGTTTTGAGTTTCATGGATTCAAGTAACATGATGCCTTGGATGTCTAAATCTGCGGCTTGGAGAAGTTGAAGAATCTTATTTTTATTCTCATCGCTGGTTTCGATTTGTTTGATCGAGAATAAAGGATTCCAAGCATGCATACGAACGACGGCTAAAGTCTTTTGAAACCACTGCACAACTGGCGATAACGCCTCATTGTTCATTAATACGGCAGTCGAAACAAATAATGCATTATCGCGTGTGGCTTGCTTGATCGCTGCTATGTTGCCTTTCAAATGTTTGCTGAATGGTGCCCATTTGTAACTTGACGAGGAATCGTTCCAGATTCTACTAAACCAGGCTTGTACATGGCTAGTTTTGAAGACAAAAAGGTATTCATAAGTAATGCGTTCTTTCGTGATGGAAAAACCAAATTGGTAACGGATGTCGTCTTGGACAAAAATGAACTCAAATTCAGTGGGTGCTTGTTCAGAGTCTGTACTTAAACAAAAAGGTTCTACTTCGATAGGCTCGCCTTTTTGCTTGTCCTTGGCCGAAGAGGTGACAAAGTCTTTTGCAAACCGCATAGCTGCGAGCAAGTTGCTTTTTCCTGTCGCATTGCCTCCGTAAATGGCAACAGAATGCAGCAGATCCAACCTGTACCGATCTATGGCAAATCTGTTCTGAGGCAGTTCTTTGCCACTGCTTGCGACAAGGCTGAGAGTCTGGCGCTCACGAATGGAGTGGTAATTGGTGATGCTGAATTGAATAAGCATATGCGGTCTAAGAAGATACGCTAAATAATATGTCTGTTTTTGCTTAAAAACTGCAAAAAAGCATCCTTTTTGTTTGCGAGACTTATTTTATTGCCCTATTTAGACAACATAACCATCTAGCCTGTCCCAGTCTTTTTTCTAAACAACTTTCCCATCTCCGCATAGCGCTGGTCTTTATCCCCGTGCAGGTACAACGAGGTGGTGGACAGGCTGGCATGCCCCAGGTTTTCCTTCACTGATAACAATGCGGCACCGCTTCCCAAAGCATGGGACGCATGGGTGTGGCGCAACCAATGCGTGGTCATTCGGGTGAGTGCCTCGACATCGCGTTGTCCTTCCTCCGTGGCAGTACGACCCATCGCGGCGGCGGCCTCGTTGAAAAAATCTTTTAGGACTCGATGTAATCCCGAGGTAGTGAACGGCGTTTCCACTAGATCAAAATCGCTGGCCTCAAGCACGGCGGATTTACGGAATTTGCCGATGATGGGTTCCGGCGAATCCGGCACCCCCCAAACTGCACCACGTTCAAGGGCGTAACGTTTAAGTTCCTCGACCAATTCGATGGGTAGTGGCACTTCGCGCTGTTTGCTTCCTTTGCCCAGCACCCTAAGCCAGTGTTGCCCACCGTTGCGGCTTTTGTGGGTGATGTCGCCGAAGCGGGCGTTGGCCAGTTCCGCAAGGCGCAGCCCGGTGCAATAGGCCAATTGCAAGGCAATCCAGAGTCGGCGGTAGTGGTGCTTATCCCCGCCCTCGGGGGGAGACGATTGGCACTTTGCGCAATAGTCCAGCAACCATTGCCACTGGGTGTCGTCCAAGGCATGTTCGACTTGCAGAGTGTGCAATTCTTGCGAGGATAACAGAGGCAGTCCGTCAAACGGGTTTGAGTCTAAGTAGCGTTGTTTGACCAGCCATTCACAAAGAGAAGAGAGGATGGTTTCGGTGTGTTTGACCGTCCGGGGTTTCAGCGGCCCCTTGAAAGGCCGCCATGATGCGCTCCAGCGTGGCTTGAATTCGGGGTTCAGCCAGGCTTCTGGCGGGGCAAAGAGGAAGTCACGGTAAGCTTTACAGTCCGTTGTGTCAAGGGACGAGAGTGCTTTGCCGCGTTCAGTGACCGCCCATAATAAGAAGCGTTCGGATTCTTTCCGATAGTTCCTGTAGGTATGGCTTTCGTGGTCGCGCAGATCCAGCCAAGCATGGATTGCCTCAAAGTCGTTGCCTACGGGTAGTCGGCAGCGATCATGTGGAGCGCGGTTGCTGCCATGGGCACCGCTCAATCCGTCTTGGGAGTCGAACAGGTTGTCCATGACAGTATGCCGGGGCTTGCCAAGGCCAACCAGCCCCTGCTTGCGGATTTCCAATGCGTTGGCCAACCCCAAGGCAGACGCATGGATTTTCAAGAAACGCTCGACGCTCTGTGCGGATTGGATGCCAAAATTTGGCAATCCCTGCCAACATGATTTACCCTGCTGCTGGCGAAACGCAATCACTGCCCGCAGCGTGTCCATGTTTTGCCCACGGAGTTTGTCGGCGATGCGTTCTGGAAACCATAGTGTGACGGAATCGTCCAACGCTGGCTGAGGTTCTTGGGCTTCCAGCAGGGTTCTCAGACCTGCCTCGGCTTTTTTAAGCCAGTCTTCGCCGTTCAATCGTTCCTTAAGCCAGAAGTCTGCCAATTCTGGCAAGCCCAGATGACGGGCTTTCAACGCCAGTCGCTGGCGTAATGCCTGGACAGTTTGGCGGGTGGTGGCGATATCGGCACCGTCTAAATAAAGTTGCCCGAGCAGCGGCCAACCCAGAAGGTTCATCCAGCCACGCAGCAGAGCCTGTTCCTGACTATTCAATCGTCAAAGCCTGCTGTCAGCAAAGCGAGGGGGTCTTTGCGGGCTTTTTCCAATTGTTTAAGGATGCGTCGATGATCGGCTGGGGTGTCGCCAGGGCCAGAGATATAACAGGGGCTACCGTCACGGCCAAAGCTGAAAGTCACTTCGCAACTTGACGCGTCCACATCACCGAAAATTAGCTTGGCAATTTTATAGTCAGCATGGGGTTCGATGCCCAATTGATGGGCGTAGGCGACGGCTAGTTCGACTAGTTTACGCGCATAGGCTGCATCTCTAGCGTTGAATTGTTCACTGGAACGCTGTAAAAACTTCTCCAACTCTGCGTGGTAGTGGTCCGGGGGGAAAATGTTGTACATGGCGTTTTTCACGCCTAGGCAGTATGTGTCAACTAGGAACGCACTGACGGCATAGCGTCCATCTTCCAATCGGCGGCTAAACCATACCGTTCCCAATCCAGTCTCAAAAAGCCCTTCTGGCGTATACACATCGGCGATGGGAGCGTTCGCTGCAGCCAGCCATACATCAGGGATGCCGGTACGTACCGACGCTCCTGGCATTTTGCCACCCTTTTTTTTCGCGGCTTTCTTAGTGCGCTTTTGTTGCAGTGCTTTGGAGCTTAAAGCCATGGTCAATTTTCCCGTGTTGTTTATTCAGGGCGAATATTGTAACGCCAGAAAGGCCATGAATATCAATTAAAGTTGCCTCGCTGGAAATAGGGGAAAACCTTCACGCCTGGCACATGCTTGTCGGCCCATGCAACCATGGCATCCAGCATTGGCATCAGATCCCGGCCCTTTCCGGTTAGTTCGTATTCATAGCGGATAGGTTTGTCACAGTAAGCCTTTTTCACCACTACCCCTGCCATTTCCAGTCGCTTGAGCCGGTCGGCGAGAATGTTGGTTGGAATGCCTTCGTGGGACTGGGCAAACTCGCTGTAACGGGTTTTGCCGAGGATTAAGTCGCGCACGATCAACAGTGTCCATTTGTCCCCAAACAAATCAAGCACATTGGCCACAGGACAGTGGGAGCGTAAAAATTTGTCTGATTCGGATTGATTCATGATGGTAACTTGCAAATAACAAGTGACCAGCTTATCATGGTCACTTGCAAAGTTAAAGTGACTATGCCACAAACTGACGACCAATGAGAGGGGGCCACTCCCGCCCCGGTGCTGTTGACACAGTCGTCATACCGGCAGGGATCGCCGGTATCCAGATTGCAGGGATGCCTCAGAGCCTTGCCGTCCCTGGAGCCTAGGTTCCGGCGGTCCATGCCGGAACGACGAGGAACCTATTCAATCACACTCACCGGAGAGACAAAATGATCAAGCTTCATCAATTGGCCCGTACTTGGGGCATCCCGAATTTAAGCCATTTCTGCGTCAAGATCGAAACCTATCTACGCATGACCAAGCAGCCCTATCAAGTCGTCGATTCCCTGCCGCTTAAGGGTCCCCGCGGAAAGTTGCCATTTATCGTCGATAAAGACAAAAAAGTTTCCGATTCTAGGTTGATTGTGAATTATTTGAAATCGACTTATGGCGATACGCTTGATGCCCATCTCTCGGCAGAGCAGAAAGCCATTGCCAAGTCTTTCCAAAGGCTATTGGAAGAACACCTGTATTGGATCAGTATGACGAGTCGCTGGAATTACACCGAAGCCAATTGGCAGACCAACAAGAAAGCTATTTTTAGCGTCTTACCGCCGGTCGCCCGTGATTTGGCCGCATTGGTTTATCGCCGCCGCATCAATTCGCAAATCCTTGGTCATGGCATTGGTCGCCTGAGTTCGCAGGAAGCGTTTGATTTAGGCAAGGAAGATATTGATGCGCTGGCTGATTTTCTTGCTGACAAGCCGTATTTCATGGGTGACAAGCCAACCAGCCTAGATGCCTCGGCTTATGGCATTCTAGTCAATACCCTAGGTTGCCCTATCGAATCGCCGATCAAAGACCATGCGCTAACTAAAAAAAATCTGGTCAATTACTGCCAGAAAATGCAGGCAGAGTTTTTCCCCGAGTTGGCTTGGGGTGGCACTAATAGCTGATGTTACGCAGCAGTGCAGGTATGGAGTAGGGGCGACTGGCCGGTCGCCCCTGCGGCCAGGGCAATCGCATGAAGCAAGGAACTCGTCATTCCGGCATGGATGCAGGAATCCAGTCACAGGGATGTGAAACTTTGGCGCTATAAATGGCTTGCAATAACCCGAAGATTGCCATCCCTGGACCCTGGATTCCGGCATCCATGCCGGAATGACGGTATATCATGTTCAATGCAAATTGTTACATGCATGGTTTTTAGGGAAATGTTGCTTCATGCGATTGCCCTGCCCCTGCGGCGAAATCCGGGAGAACGTGGCATAACCCTTGGTTTTTCGACATTAGACTTTATCGGAGTTAAACCCTAAGGATTTGGTTAAATACAACTTCCCGAAAAAAGACAGGACAGGATTGACAAGATAAACAGGATTTACTACTGACATGAAGCTACATTCTCACGAATCCATCCTGTCAATCCTGTTCATCCTGTCTGATTAAACAGGGAAGTTGTTTTCGGCTATATTCTAAGCGAGCTGCAACGCTATTTGTTAGATGTTTTTTCTTCCAGTAATTTAATAATTTTCTGATGGTTATCTAACTCTTTTCCAAGATGCTCAATTTGTAACTGGGCTTTTTCCAGTTCGTGTTGCAAAGCAAATACTTCTGCCGACACACCGTTATATTCATTATATAAATTATTATTAGATTGGGAATTGCTCGTTCCAGCGACGTAAAAAACGGCTTTGTCTTTTGAACCCACTAAATCTTCTATTGACACTTCAAAGAAATTGGCAATCTGCACCAAGCGTGATAGGTGTATATCAGTTTTACCACGTTCTATTTCCCCATAAGCGTTCCGATCTAAATGCAGTCCTTCCGCCGCCTGTTCTTGCGTCATGTCATTCACCGTGCGAAGCTTTTTGATTTCTTTGCCTATTTTTAATTGTAGTTCGTGAAGCTGCATGATGATTTGTCCAAGATGGCAAATTGAATGGTTAGAGATTGTTCACTTATAGGATAAACGATGGGAACATGTTCATCAAGAAAAATGATTTCATCCATTTGATATGGGGCAGCAAAAACTTTTTGATTTTAAGATAAAAAACGGAGAAAGCCATGAAAAATCATATTATTTCATATTTTTTGTGTTTGATTGCATTATTAACTTATTCAGAATATCCTAAAGCTGATTTATGTAATGATGTTTGCCTACAAACCGTTCAAACCTGCTATAGTTCTTGTTATGACAATTCTTGTTATAGCTTCTGTGATTCACAATATAAAAGCTGTTCTGCTTCCTGTACCTCAAATACGGGATCGACTCAACCTCCAAAAGGAAATAGTAATAATTTAAACTGGTTGCCTGTAGTAACAGACCTGTTATTGAATTAAAACGTTCGCAATAAACCGGAGAATAACCATGAAGATGCTTAGAATTTTTTTGCTTTATGTTGCATTGGTATTTGCACCATTTGTATTTTTCACAAATGCCTATGGAGCAAATAAAAATTTCACCGGTAATGTCGGAATTGTGGAAGTAAGGGCACCTGTATTTGGAAATGTTCTAATAATTACTATACTTAATAGTTCGGGTGCAAGAATTAGACTATGTGATGCAGCCCAAGACCCAACGGCTTTGGCGATACCTCTGACAGACCCATTAGCTAAAAACTTTCAAGCAATTGCGTTGAGTGCGAAGCTTGCCGGAAAACAAGTGACGGGGTGGGGTGTGGATCAAACGGTAAGTTCTTGGTGTGGTATTGGGAATTTTGTAATACCCTAAACATTAGAGATAGACAGGTATCCGTGTGATTGGTGGGCAAGTGAAAAGACGCTTGTCAACCCTATTTTATTAGGGTAGCCCGGATGGAGCCGCTTGCGGCGTAATCCGGGTTTTGTGGTCGGCATCCACCCGGATTGCGCCGCAAGCGGCTCCATCCGGGCTACACTTGTTTGCGCAATCATCACTCACCCCTTGGTGTTGCCATCAAATGAAGTCAATAAAACGTGCTGTAACTCTCCATGAGTCAGCTTACGCAACGCTTCTTCAAGTTCTTTGCTGTGTATCGCTTCGCGTAAAATGGAGTTTATTAACCCATTAAATTCGGTGATTTCGGCTCGACGTTTAAACCACGCTGCAATATCGGGTTCGAGTGTTATATTGAGATTAACTGACTCGTTGAGCCTTTTGCGCACCGAGGCTTGCCATTCTTCCAAAGAGACATCTTTCAAACCTACGCGCAAGCGAGCTTTTTTCATATTCTCTAGGGTACATTCTGGGGGATCGTCAGAGTCTGGAAAAGAAGGATTCGGTTTCATGTTTCTCTGCCTCGCGCATGGAGATGATGTGAATATTTTCATCAGTTTCGGTGTGAGTGATTACAACCACTTTGACACCCAATAATCCAATTGTGTTGAAACGGTGACCGTCATCATAGCCAACACGGGAATCTTCGGTTGTAGCGGCGGGGCCGTCAAATACTTTTTCCGCAGCAACGAAATCAAAACCATGTTTTTTCAAGTTGATTTGCCGCTTGGTTTCGTTCCAAGTGAAGTTCATGTGATTAGATTAAAGGATTTACAGATATATGCAAGCCATCACCCAACCCCTCTCCCGCCCTTCGACTACGCTCAGGGTACGGGAGAGGGGATTTTGGGATTAGTGACTAACCGCTACCTTCCCGCCCTTGGCCTGCCCAATCTCTTTTAGCAGTTGGACAAACCACGGCGTGTCGATATCAAACGGCTTGCCGCCCTTGATGCGAGGGAATTCAATGGCACGCAAGACGTTGTCATTGTCTTCGTCATGGCCGATAACGCCTGGTTCGCGGCGTAAGGCGCATTCGACCGCCAAGTCCACGCAGGATTTGATCAGGCGGATGTCTTCGACATTGGAGGCGGAAGCGCGGGCGAAATAGCCAGACTTTTGCACCAAGGTCTTTTCCGCACCCAGCATCTGCGCGAACTGCTCGCCGAACCATTTGCCAGGGTTGACAGCATCAAGCTTGATGTGGCCGAAGGCATCGCGGGGCACGTCTTGACCCTTGGCCTGCAATTCCGTGACAATAGCCTCCACGCCGGCCCCTTCGGAGATGAAGATATTCACGTTGTCCACCGTGTCCATCACTTTGCGCAGGCGGACGGCTTCGGCTTCAAGGTCGATTTCCATTTCTGGGACGAACACGCCATGGATTTCATAGCTTGCGCGGGACAGGCCCAAGCCGGGCAACCACTCTTCGCGATCTAACAGCTTGCGATATTCCAAGGCGGTGGCGGCGGTCAGCCAACCGCAGTTGCGACCCATGACTTCGTGGACGATCAACATGCGCGGATTGGAGTTGTTTTCCGCAACGGCATTGCGGAAGTAACGCGCACCCTGTTCGGCGGCAGTCCAAGCACCCAACGATTGCTTGATAGGGAACACGTCGTTGTCCACCGTTTTCGGTAGGCCAATCACGGTAAGCCCATAGTTGTTCCGCGACAGGAAGGCGGCCAAGTCAGCCGCGGCAGTGTTAGTGTCGTCTCCGCCGATAGTGTGTAAGATGTCCACACCGTCCTTAATCAACTGGTCGGCGGCGACTTTTTGCGGGTCTTCGCCTTCTTTGACCAAGCCGCGCTTAATACAGTCTTTGACGTTGGTGAGCTTGACACGGCTATTACCGATGGGTGAACCGCCAAACTTATGCATCAGACCAGCCTTGGCGCGGATTTCCGGGGTGACTGGATAGGCATCGCCGAGCAGCAGTCCCTTGTAACCACTGCGGTAGCAAATGATTTCTATGCTAGGGTCGATCTCGGTGTAGCGTTCGATGAGTCCGCCAACGGCGGAACTGAGGCAGGGGGCTAAGCCACCAGCGGTGAGGATTGCGACTTTCTTAGGTTTGCTCATGGTTTATGTCTTTTTTTGTGGTTTAATTAAATGATGGAGCATATACGGATATTTTGCCATGTCAACACTTGAAGATTCACGGAAATTTTGTTTAATTGACTGCCAATGAAAAAATCCTGATTTTTTATCATGTACGAATTCCATTTCCTCAGGCCATTCTGGCTACTCACACTTATCCCTCTTGCAGGTTTAAGCTGGCATATGGTCCGATTGGTGCGTGAAGGCGGGGACTGGCGGCGCGTCTGCGACCCGGCGTTGTTGCCATACATACTCGTCCATTACAGTGCCGGCAAAACCTCGCGTCGGGCCTCTTGGTTGTTTACACTGGGTGGAGTGCTTGCCATCCTCGCTCTAGCAGGGCCAGTGTGGGAACGATTGCCCGTTCCTGCGTTCCGTAGCGAAGCCGCTTTGGTCATCGCTTTGGATCTCTCGAAAATCATGGACGCGGCAGACATTAAGCCCAGTCGGCTGGATAGGGCGCGATTTAAGATCGCCGACCTATTGAAGCAGCGCAAGGACGGGCTAACCGCATTGTTAGTCTACTCGGGGGACGCCTTCACGGTAACCCCGTTGACCGATGATAGTGGCACGATCAACTCACAGCTTTCCGCTCTCGCCAGCAACCTGATGCCCACCCAAGGCAGCCGGGCCGATCTAGCTCTGGAACAAGCGGGGCGTTTGCTCAAACAATCGGGTTTGACCCGTGGCGATGTGCTGCTGATTACCGACGGAGGCAGTCTCGGCAAGGCTTTCGATGCCGCAAAGGAACTGAAATCGCAGGGCTACCGTCTATCTGTGCTGGGCGTAGGTAGCGAGGAAGGCGCACCGGTGCCGCTACCAGAAGGCGGTTTTCTGCAAGACGGTAAGGGTAACATCGTCATTTCCAAACTAGCCGCCCCCGCTTTGCGCGAATTGGCGGACAATGGTGGTGGAATGTACAAGAAATTGACGACGGACAATTCAGATTTGGCGGCACTGCTGCCATTTTTCGGACACCAGGCACAGTCTGGTCAGCAAGATACCACGGAAAATGGCATCACCATCGAACAATGGGAAGAACGTGGAATCTGGCTGCTATTGCCCTTGCTGCCCATCGCAGCACTGGCGTTTCGGCGGGGTTATTTGGCGATACTCATCTTATTAGTCTTGCCTTTCCCTCGTCCGGCCCAAGCATTGGAATGGCAAGACCTCTGGCAAACCCGCGATCAGCAAGCGAGCCAAGCGTTCAATGCCGGCGATCATGCCAAGGCGGCAGAATCTTTCGACAACCCGGCTTGGAAGGCCGTTGCCCAGTACAAAGCCGGACAATATGAAAATGCCGCCAATACCTTGCAGGGGCAAGATTCCGCTGATGCAAAATATAATTTGGGCAACTCTCTGGCTAAGCAAGGCCAATACCCGCAAGCTATAACAGCCTACGATCAAGCATTGAAATTGGACCCGAAGCACGAGGATGCCCTCTACAACAAAGAACTGGTCGAAAAAGCCATGAAGGACCAACAACAGCAAAAACAGGACAAAAATCAGCAGGGCAAAGACCAAGACAAAAATCAACAGAAGGGAAAGGAAGAAAAAAAGGATCAACAGGACGGACAAAACCAACCAGCGGACAAGGATCAAAACCAAGCCGATCAATCTAAAGACAAGGAAGGGCAAAAGCCGCAAGACCAATCAGGCCAACAGAAAGATCAACAAAACCAGGAAAACAAGGATCAAGGGAAAGAGCAACAGCAGGCTCGGCAAGGCGAACAACAACAGCCAAAGGATGAGCAGGGTCAGGATGCGAAACAAGCCCAAGCCCGGAAGTCAGACGACAAAGAACGGCAAGAAGCCGAGAAAAAAGCCATGGAAAGCGTCGATGCGCAGCAGAAAGAAGACAGTCAGGCCGTCGAGCAATGGCTAAGGCGCATCCCGGATGACCCAGGCGGGTTGCTCAGGCGCAAATTTGCACTCCAATACCAGCAACGGCAAGGCCAACGGGGGCAGCAGTGATTAAAACATCGACATTGTCCACTTTATTTTTCTTATTCTTGCTTACTTCGGTCCCGCTACAAGCCGCAGTCATCAAGGCGACCCCGGATCGCGACCCGGTGAGCATGAACGAAACATTTAACTTGGTGTTTAGCAGCGAAGGAAGCGTAGACGACAGCCCCGATTTTGACCCTTTGTCCAAAGATTTTGAAATTCTTGGACAGAACCAAAATAGCCAGTTTTCCATTGTCAACGGAAAAATGAGCAGGGTACAAGAATGGACATTGACATTGAGTCCCAAGCGGACAGGTGCCATTCCAATTCCGTCCATCGCCTTTGGCAAAGACCGCAGCCAACCGGGTGCTGTGACTGTTATTGAGCCGGGTGCTGCTTCACCCTCGAAACCTCGCGGCGTCACAGATGATGAGGAGATCAAACTGGAAGTGGAGGCCGTGCCGAAAAACCCTTACGTCCAAGCACAGGTGATTTATACCGTGCGGGTGCTGTTGCGGGTCAACTTGGCAGGGGCGGACTTGAGCGAACCAGTGGCCCAGGATGCCTTGATCGAACGCTTAGGCGACGACCATCGCTATAGCACCTCCAGAAATGGCCGCGACTATACGGTCATAGAGCGAAAATACGCCTTGTTTCCACAAAAAAGCGGACTGCTGCGCTTGGACCCGATGCGATTAACCGCACAAGTGGAGGTTGGTGGGCGGTCATTTTTCGCCCCGTCCACCCGTGCAATACAGGTAAAATCAGAAGCTATCGATCTACAAGTGCGCCCCATTCCTGCTGCTTTCACCGGCAAACATTGGTTACCGGCGGCAGATTTGAAATTGGAGCAATCCTGGCCGAAAAATCCACCGCAAGCCAAGGCAGGTGAACCTATAACCCGGACTTTAAGCTTGATCGCCACGGGCGCGACCAAAGGCTTGATACCGGAATTGGGTGCTGACCTGATGCTTGACCCGACGATCAAACAATATCCTGACCAGCCCTCACTCACAGAGGAAAAACAGCCATCCACCGGGATTACCAGTACCCGCCAGGAGAAAACCGCGCTGATTCCTTCTAGGCCTGGAAAATTCAAGCTGCCGGCGGTGGAAATCCCTTGGTGGAACACTAAGGCCGATAAGCTGGAAATTGCCCGTGTGCCTGAATTGACCTTGAACGTTGAAGCCTCGGGTGAGACATCTGGACAAACTGCGCCAACAGCCCCAGTACCGCAAACGGCGGAGGAACTCTCTTCGGTCCCCGTTGGCAAATCCAATGTGCCATTGAAAGATTGGGAAAATGTTTGGTTTTGGTTGGCGCTATTTTTAGGTGTTGGTTGGCTGGTGACCGGTTTGGTTTGGTGGATTAGCCTCCGCAAAGACCGGCTCGGTTTCCAAAACCGAGACGGCCTGTTGGCCGGCAAGCTCCCGGCTTCGATGTCGCGGCAAGCACAATCAGACCAATCCCCAGGCCTAAGCCAGGCCCGCAAGGCATTACGGCTCGCCTGCTCAAAAAACGATCCTGCCGTGGCAAGGACAGCACTGTTGCATTGGGCCAGTGTCTACTGGCCTGACCGGCGGCCCACCTCATTAGACGAACTCGCCAGCCTAGGTGGGGCAGCATTGGCGGAAGAAATGGGGCGAATTAATCGTATTGTTTATGGCAATGCCGGGGATGCGTGGAATGGGGATGCACTGTGGGCGGTGGTAGAATCCTTGGATGGGGGGGAAAACCAAAAACACCAGCAAGTTGGTCTGGAACCACTCTACCGTTAAGTGTCGTAGCAGTAGGTCGGCAACCCTTTGCCGACATGGGCGTATCTATGTAAGCAACTGATGTTACGCGATGCCACTTGCGGGTTGTTGTAGGGTGGGTTGCCATGAAAGTACGGCATCCGTAGGGTACGCTGTGCGTACCATGCAGGTTCTGAGATGTACGCAAAGTTCCTTGGTACGCACAGCGTACCCTACGACTGATGTTACGCAAACGCTACGGAGAGGATGATTTCTGGAATACGCCTTATTGCTTTTTTTGCCGCCAAAGGTCGAATAATCGAAAGGCTCCTTGTGTGCCGATGGCACCGACAAGAAAACCGGCGCTGAAAATCTCTGAGTAGTAAGCTGGGTTCCACGAAGCGGCCAGCTTGGCTAGGAAATAGCCAACCACTAGGGACAGGCCAATTTTCAAGCGCTTAAATATTTCTGAGTTGCCCATGGTAGTGATTAAGGCGCTAAGATGCGGTAGCGTTTCGACAGGATGGGTTCAAGCATTTTTCGAATGATAAATCTCCCCTGAAACGGGGAGAAGGTTTAAAGTGGAGCCGGTCTGTAAGCCGGGTTCTGTCTAGGACAGTCATTCATCTGGGACACTTGTCACCAAGTGCCTCAAGCAACCTACCCGGGAACCGCGCGGGCCACGCGTATGGGGCGAACCCAATGCTCCCCTATTTGGTCTTGCTCCGGGCGGGGTTTACCCTGCCGCTATCGTTGCCGATAACGCGGTGCGCTCTTACCGCACCATTTCACCCTTACCTGACAACTTAAAGCTGCCAGGCGGTATATTTTCTGTGGCACTTTCCGTAGGCTCACGCCTCCCAGGCATTACCTGGCGCCCTGCCCTTTGGAGCCCGGACTTTCCTCCCTCCGCTACTGCGGACAGCGACCGCCCGACCGACTCCTTAGTTAGTTTAACGGTTAAGGGGGAACTTTACCAGAGTAGTTTGTCTTAACGGAACGCGGGTAAGGCCGTATCCAATATCCACTTGCCTTGGTCGTTGTCGTAGCGCCAAACTTGGCGGTCGGTGATGGATTTATCCACTCCGTCCGGCTCGATATAGTAATGGATTTTGACTGTTTGCTCCAAAATGTTGCTGCCTGAGTCAGATTTCGTGTAGACCGTGTCGTAACTTGAAATGTGTATGTTTTTCATCCAAGCCTCGTCAATACGAGTCCTGTGGGCAGGGTTTTGGAATTCTTGCGCTTTCTCCATGACACCCCAGCGGATTGCAGAGGCGTACTGGTTTAGAATTTCGTCCCTTCTCATCATAAATACATCGTCTGTTCGACAGGCAAGCAAAGCGAGAGTCAAGAGGGACAGGCCGGATAATTTTAATTTCATGTTTGAGGTTCGCAGATAATCTCAGTGAGTTAATACGCCGACGGAGAACCTTCCGTCTTTAGTCAAGTCCAAAGTTTGCCGCACCTTTAGGCACCAACGAATTATATAACGCATCAACAACAAACAATTAGGAGATAGGGCAATGAAAATTTTATTCGCCGTCATGGCGGTTTTGGCGGTTATCTTTTTCGCGCCGCCCGTGCTGAAAAGGTTTAACAGTCAAGCATTGCATGGTTCCACAGATAAGAGGATCATGCAATCGTCGAAGGACGTTAGGCATAACATGGCTACGGAAGAGCGGCATACGTTTGATGAAGCCTTTGGCCTGATCCAAAAATTTAAGATGCAAGAGGGGGAAAATGCCTTTGCCAAGGCAGTCGATGGTAAATCCCCTGAAGAAATAGTCGACATAGCCCGCAAGGAGGTGGAAGCAAAAATAGCCGCAGGCGACCCAGAATTCAAAAATTATAAATCTTGGGAAGATATGTTAAGCAAAAAGGCGGCCGAGGATGCGCCTAAAAAACCCGCAGGCCAGCAACCGCCCCCGCAACTTCGGCAGTCCGAACGGACGGGGCGCGAATAAGGCCCTCCGAAAATAATTTTAACGTTGCGTCGTTGCGCCGTTGCGTGAGTCAAAAAATCTTTGCTCAACGGCACGGCCAAACAGTATGGCGAGGTAGCAAAAAGAAAATTTCACGCAACGGCGCAACGACGCAACGTAAAAGAATCAATGTATGCGCTTAGCTCCATCCCCCCCAGCTAAGGAAGCAATCAATGGCTTAGGCATCAAGTAGAAATAAGTTAGACAAATCGGCCAAAACTCTAGATTTAGGATAAAGATTTAAGCTTGAGAAAGTCTGCCATGTCCTCGTTGGCTACCCTGGCATAAATCTCCTCAGTAGGCACACTCAAGCCGATTGAGGCGAAATAAACTTCATCGCCAAGAAAATAATGTTCGGGTTGCCAATGGTTCCCCCGACGGCAGACTTCTACATCGACAAAATCCTGTTCTATCAGCACATATTCCTGCAACGTGGATATTGCCTGATATGACAAGCGTTTCAATGCTTTGTCAGTTTTGCGAGTGGATTTGGATAGCACTTCGACGATCAGTACTGGCTCGGTGGTGAAATACGCATCGCCGTCTTCGTTGTGGCAATCGACAATCACATCAGGATAGAAAAAGTTTTTCCCCGCCTTGACTTTCATATCTGAAAAGAAAGGTTCGCAAGGGGTATTTTCCAAATGCACAAGTAATTTGCCTACTAGATTGGCAACGATCCTCCCATGGTTGGCGCTCGCCCCCGCCATGGCATACACCGCGCCGTCAATGTATTCATGCTTTACTTCACTGACCAATTCACCGGCTAGATATTCTTCCTCGGTGATAGTTTGGTGAGTCGCCTGTAAGGCCATTGTATTTCTCCTTTTGGGCTTGGACTAAGGAAGCTGTGTGCAGTAGAAGGCCGGAATAAGGTCGCAAAGCGACCGTTTCCGGCATTGGACTCGTCAATTTGCCGGAAACACCCGCTGGCGCGGGCTTATTCCGGCCTACTTCAGTCGCTAAATCAACAGTATGACAGGGGCTTGGGTCCTATCCTTTTGCGCGTTCTTCCAGTATTGCCACGGCGGGTAGCACCTTGCCTTCCAAGTATTCCAAGAAAGCACCGCCGGCGGTGGATATGTAAGACACCTTATCATAGATGCCATATTTCTGGATCGCCGCGATGGTGTCACCGCCGCCGGCCAAGGTGTAGGCTTTCGTCGTGGCGATGGCGTTGGCAATCGTCTTGGTGCCCTCGCTGAACTGGTCGAATTCAAACACCCCGACTGGGCCATTCCAGACCACGGTGCCTGCTTTAAGAATGATATCGGCCAATTCCTGTGCGGATTTCGGGCCGATGTCCAAGATCATTTCGTCATCTTCCACCTCAGAGGCGGCTTTCAACACGGCTGGTTCGTTGGCATCGAAATTCTTGCCAACCACCACGTCCACGGCGATGGGTACGCTTGCCCCACGGGCCTTCATTTTATCAATCAATGCCAAGGCGGTCGGGACCAAGTCGTCTTCGCATAAAGACTTGCCGACATTGTTGCCTAAGGCTTTCAGGAACGTATTGGCGATGCCGCCACCGACGACTAATTGTTCGCATTTATCGGCTAGGGATTCAAGCACAGTCAGCTTGGTCGAGACTTTGCTTCCACCGACAATCGCCACTAGCGGACGGGCCGGGTTGGCCAATGCCTTGCCTAGGGCTTCTAATTCTTGTGCTACCAAGAACCCGGCGCAGGCCACGGGGGCGTATTTGGCAATGCCATGGGTGGATGCCTCGGCGCGGTGCGCGGTGCCGAAAGCGTCCATTACAAACACATCGCACAGCGCAGCATATTTCTTGGCCGTATCATCGACATTTTTCTTCTCGCCCTTGTTGATGCGGCAGTTCTCCAAAATCACCAACTCGCCTTCGTCCACGTCGAATCCACCATCCACCCAATCTTTGATCAGGCGGACGGGCTTGCCCAGACGGGCTGCGATATTGTCGGCGACTGGTTTCAGAGAGTTTTCCTCGGACCATTCGCCTTCGGTGGGACGGCCTAGATGAGAGGTGACCATGACCTTCGCCCCGGCATCAAGACAATGCTTGATGGTTGCCATGGACGCGGTGATACGGGCATCGGAAGTCACTTTGCCCTCTTTGACGGGTACGTTGAGGTCAGAGCGGATGAAAACACGCTTGCCTTTGATGTCTAAATCGGCCAGACGTAGAAAAGTCATAAAAATCTCCTAGATGGATTAGAAATAAATTGTTTCAACTAAAAAAAACGGAAGGTCTGATGCATTTTCTTAACTGATGATACGCAACACGGTAATGTGCAATCCGTCGGTGTAATATTGGGCCTTGCCGTCAAAGGGAGCGACGGCGAGCGGAAAAAACCGATCAGGCCCGTCACAGTTAACCTGCCCATTGCCATATCACCCATCACTTGCGCTTTTACGTTGCGTCGTTGCGCCGTTGCGTGAAACCTTCTTTTGCTTTTCTCGCAATGCGGCATGTTCATTCAATGGGCAAAGATTTTTTGTCTCACGCAACGGCGCAACGTTAAGAGCAAAGCAGAATCTACAAGGCCCACCGTAAACTAAAAGTCGCGCCATTTGATTGAGCAACCCATGCTGGGAATTTGCCCCTCTGGTCCCTTGCCAGTGAGTGCAACTTGTTTCATTGCCTCAAACAAATCGCGGCGAACCTCGGGCGGTGCGGTTTCTTTGCGGCTTGCATCGAGTCGACCACGGTATTGCAGTTCGAGATTGCGGTTGTAACCGAAAAAATCCGGTGTGCAAACCGCCCCATAAGCCTTGGCGATGGCTTGGGTTTCGTCGTAAAGATAGGGAAACGGAAAAGCGAAGCGCTCGGCAACTAACTTCATGTTGTCGAAAGAGTCTTCGGGGTAATCGGACGGGTCGTTCGGTTGGATGGCGACGGTGTTAATGCCTAATGCCAGCAAATCCCTCGCGTCGCGCACTAGGCGTTCTTGCACTGCTTTTACATAAGGGCAGTGGTTACAGATAAACATGACAAGCAGCCCGTTCTCACCGAGACAGTCCTGTAAAGACCAAGTTTTTCCGTCGATTCCCGGCAAGGAAAAATCGGGGGCTTTGAGTCCAAACTCGCACACAGGCGTTTCTAAAAGAGCCATAATCCCACTCTGCTGGTTTAAATGGTTGAATCATACCAGAGAAAATCCAGTTTGGTTGTTTGAGGCGAGTGGATACAGCAGTTCTCAGTTTGGCTAAAACGCCGTCACCAAGCCTTTCCCTTCTTCCTCGCCGCCTCGTAAAACAATTCCATGGCTTCAATAAAAGAATTATCCCGCTTCCAGAATTCCGGGAAGTCGCCGCCTTTTTTGATGCTCAAGGCTGCGACGGCAGGGGGGCTGGCGGGTTCGGTCTGCTCGGGCAGGCGCTTATTGCCGCGCCAGAATTCTTCGGGCGGCAGATGAGTGGAGTAAACTTTGGCTTGTGGGCGGGTGAAGTAGGATTCGGACACTATCAGAGGAAGCTCCTCCACGTTCAAGGCTTGCGACAGTACCCGGCCTAGCGGGGTTTCCTGCAATTGCTTGGACAATTCGCTGCGTGGCAACCCTCGCAGTTCGAACAGCAGGAACGGGTCTTGGTCGAGTTTTGCGGCTAGAAAATAGTCCAGTCCGGCGACGTGTTTGCAGGGGTTGGCGTAATCGGGGCAGGAGCATTGGGTTTGCAAGTCCTTCATGTTCCTAGGCAGCAGATGCAACCCTAATTCCTCGAATGGATCTTCAATGTTGTCCGGCACTTCGTTGAGCAATAGCCGCGAGACAAAAGCGGCTTGGCTACCCAATTGCTGTATGACCTTCTTCCAATCGGATGGGGCTATGGCCTTCAACTGGATGGTCGTCTTATACGTCGGTTCCTTATAGACACCGTAATAAGGATTGGTGTTGCCGCGTATCTGGGCGGTGATGAGGTTTCCCTCCATCGCCCACTTTTTTATCCGGTTTTCATTGGCATAGCTCTTGCCGCGTGAGAGCCTACCCGTGTCGATGAAGCCTTCCAATGCCTCGATGTATTTTTTGCCCCACCAGGTTCTTACGGTTTTCAAAGGTTTCAGTCCAGCAACGCTTGCCGGTTTAGGGCAATCAGTTGTTTGAAGGCATCGTTGTCCAATTTAGCCAGCCAGGATTCATCGCTGCCGACAATGGCCCCGGCTACCTTGCGCTTTTCCTCGATCATCGCGTCAATGCGCTCCTCCAAGGTGCCTAGGGTGATGAATTTATGCACGAACACATTGCGGGTCTGACCGATGCGGAAGGCCCGGTCCGTGGCTTGGTCTTCCACCGCCGGGTTCCACCAGCGGTCAAAATGAAACACATGGTTGGCCCGAGTCAGGGTGATGCCGACGCCGCCCGCTTTCAGCGATAGGATGAATACGGCGGGTGGCGATTCTGTGTCTTGGAAGCGGGTGATCATCTGTTCGCGTTTATTACGTGGTGTGCCGCCATGCAGGTAATAGGTTTGGCATTGCAGGGTGGACTTTAAATGGCGCTCCAGCGATTCGCCAATGTCGGTGAATTGGGTGAACACCAAGGCGCTTTCGCCCTCGTCCAGCACATCGGTTAGCATATCGGATAAGCGTTCCAGCTTGTGCGAACGCTCCGCCGTGAACGGCCCTCCATCCTGTAGGAATTGCGCGGGATGGTTGCAAATCTGCTTGAGTTTCATCAAGGTGGACAACATCAGTCCCTGGCGTTGGATGCCTTCGCTTGCCGCCAGTTGCTGTTCCACATCGCGCACCACCGCCTCGTATAACGAGGCTTGTTCTTTGCTGAGGTTGCAATATTGGCGGTTGTCCACTTTGTCCGGCAAATCTTGGATAATTGCCGGGTCGGTCTTGACGCGGCGCAAGATGAAGGGTTCGACGAGTTTGCGCAGTAGGGTGGATTTGCCCACATTGTTTTCGCGTTGGATGGGCAATTCGTAGTTTTTGCGGAATTGCGCCTGTTTGCCCAAATAGCCGGGATTGAGGAAATTGAAGATCGACCACAGGTCGAGCAAGCGGTTTTCCACCGGGGTTCCGGTCAGGGCCAGCCTATGTGCGGATTTGATTTGCAGGATGGCCTTGGTCTGCGCGGCGAGTGGATTTTTGATGTTCTGCGCCTCGTCCAGCACCACCCGCCTCCACTTGACCCCTTCGAGCAGTTTGGCGTCTCTGCGCGCCAAGGCGTAGGAGGTGATGACCACATCGCAATCCCGGCAGGCTTCGGCAAAGGCTGGTTTGTCGGCAGCCCGTTCGCCGCCATGGTGGATGTGGGTGGAAAGGTGCGGTGCAAACCGTTCGACCTCCTTGCGCCAGTTGCCAATCACTGAGGTCGGGGCAATCAGCAAATTCGGTTGGTCGTTGAATCCGAGTTCTTTTTCCCGCACCACTTGGGCAATGACTTGGATGGTCTTGCCCAGCCCCATGTCGTCGGCAAGGCAGCCGTTAAGGCCCAGTTGTTCCATGAATTCAAGCCAAGCGACACCGCGTTTTTGGTATTCGCGCAACGTGGCGTTGAGGCGGGGCGGGTCGCTGATGGGAGTGATTTGCCGATGGTCGTGCAATTTCGCCAGCATCTCGGCGAGTGCGTCCTTCGCGTCAATCTCGAAAAGTTCGGTTTCCCCGGCATTGCGCCTAAGCAGTTCAAGCATGTCCAGGGTTTCGCCTTGCTCGCCTTGCGCTTTCCAGAAAGCCAGCATTTCCCGCATTTTGTCACGGTCCAAGGCCATCCATTGTCCGCGAAACTGGACTATGGGCGTTTTGGCATTGACCAGTGATTCCCATTCGGCGGGGCTGACGGGTTCATCGCCTAGGGTCAGTTCGTATTGGTATTGGAGCAGATTTTCCAGGCTCAACCCGGTTTTGCTGCTGCCTGCAATCGTCTTGGCGGTTTTGCCTGAACTGCGCATCTTCAACTTGGCGCGGCGGCGGCCCTGCGGGGTCCACCACGCTGGGACAATGATTCGAAACCCTGCGTCTTCCAAAACCCAGGCGGTTTCGTTGAGAAAACCAAAGGCATCTTCCAAGCTCAATGACAGTCCGATGGGCTGGTCGGTTTCCAAGCCTTCCCATAATGCCGGATAAATCCGTGCGGCTTGACCTAATTGCAATAGTAAATGTTGCTCGAAGTCATTGCCAAAACTCTGTTGCAGTGCCTGCCGCGCCCGATTAGGCATCTCCCAATAGTCTTCCAGCGCAACGGAAAGGGAAGGATCGTGCCGGGCCAACACCTTGAATTCCAGACACCATTTATCGAGTTCCAGTTCTCCGGCCTCATGCAATTGAAAGGCTAGTTGAAACCCTAGGGCACTTTGTCTGCCCGATAGCTTATTTACCCAGTCCAGCCAACTGCGGTAGAGCTTCACGTCAGCGGTCTTATGCCACACACCTGTCATGCCGATATTGAAAGCCGCATCGACTAAGCTACCATCAATTTTTTTCGCCAATGCCTGGGTCAGGTTGGTTTGGATGATGCTGGAGTGCAACAATACTTCGGCACAATGAGGCAGCAGGCTTTCCGCGTCATACCCCGGTGCGGCACTGGGTGGCATCCGCAGTATTGCCTCGCGGATTAAG
>QJPH01000328.1 GCA_003242955.1 Candidatus Methylumidiphilus alinenensis | reverse complement strand
CGGTCTTCCGAATGCCACGCCACATTATCGGTGCGGCGGGTCTGCGCACCGACATTGTATTGCGACAGGATGCGGCCCGTAGTCAGGATCAGCGGGTATTTGCTGTTACTGCGTTCGCTAGTCGGCACATACTCGGTGGGCATGAAACGGCCCTTGCCACGCACGAATTCTTCAATATGCATGGTCGGTGTGCCGTCGGGGGCTTCGTCGTTACACGGCCATTGCACACTGCCTTGCTCGTCCAGCTTTTTGAAGCTAACACCCTTGAAAGTCGGTACAAGGCTGGCAATTTCATCCAAGATTTCCTTGGAATTGGAATAGTTCATCTCATAGCCCAAGGCATTGGACAGCATTTGCGTCACTTCCCAGTCTTCATAGCCGGCCTTCGGTGGCATTACGCGGCGAACCGGCGAGATGCGACGCTCGGCATTGGTGAAGGTACCGGTTTTTTCCAAGAAGGACGCACCCGGCAAGAACACATGGGCATACTTGGCTGTTTCATTCAAGAACAGGTCTTGCACCACGACACATTCCATGGACTCAAGCGCCTCTTGGACATGCTGGGTGTTGGGGTCGGACTGGGCAATGTCCTCGCCTTCGCAGTACAAACCTTTGAAGGAGCCATCAATTGCGGCAGCGAACATGTTTGGGATGCGTAGGCCCGGTTCTGCTTCCAGCTTCGTACCCCAGACCGACTCGAATAAAGTGCGCGTTTCCAAGTCAGAGACATGGCGATAGCCCGGCAGTTCATGCGGGAAGGAACCCATATCACAAGAGCCTTGCACATTATTCTGCCCACGCAAGGGGTTCACGCCCACGCCTTCGCGACCAATATTGCCAGTCGCCATCGCTAAGTTGGCGATACCTATGACCGTGGTAGAACCCTGGCTATGTTCGGTCACGCCTAGGCCATAATAAATCGCGCCATTCCCGGCTGAAGCATATAGACGGGCGGCTTCGCGCACTTTTTGCGCAGGAACCCCGGTGTGAATTTCACTAGCCTCCGGCGAATTGCGTTCCTGTGCGACGAAATCCCGCCACTTGTTAAACGAATCGACTTCGCAACGTGCATTGACAAAGTCTTCTTTGACCAAGCCCTCGGTGACAATGACATGGGCGATGGCGTTGACCAAGGCGACGTTGGTGCCGGGGCGTAATTTCAAATGGAATTCGGCTTCGACGTGGGCGGATTTCACTAGGTCGATTTCACGCGGGTCGGCAACGATCAGCTTGGCACCCTGGCGCAGGCGCTTTTTCATCAATGAACCGAACACCGGATGGCCGTCGGTGGGATTGGCCCCTATGACCATGATGACATCGGACTTCATCACCGAGTCGAAAGTTTGGGTGCCGGCTGACTCGCCCAAGGTCTGCTTTAAACCGTAGCCAGTGGGAGAATGGCAGACGCGGGCGCAGGTATCCACGTTATTATTGCCGAACGCGGCGCGGACCAGTTTTTGCACCAGATAGGCTTCCTCGTTGGTGCAGCGGCTGGAAGTCAAGCCGCCCACTGAATAGCGACCGTATTTTTCTTGGATGCGTTTGAATTCGGAAGCGGCGTAATTGATAGCCTCATCCCAACTCACTTTCTGCCAAGGGTCGTGGATACTCTTGCGTATCATCGGCGTGGTCAGGCGGTCCGGGTGGGTCGCATAACCGAATGCAAAACGGCCCTTGACACAAGAATGCCCATGGTTGGCTTGGCCGTTTTTATCGGGAACCATTCGCACGACTTCCGCACCCTTCATTTCCGCTTTGAACGAGCAGCCCACGCCACAATAGGCACAAGTAGTGATGATGCTATGGTCGGGTTGACCCTTCTCGTAAACCGACTTTTCCATCAATGTCGCCGTCGGGCAGGCTTGCACACACGCCCCACACGAGACGCATTCCGAATCCATGAAGGCTTCATTCTGCCCCGGTGAAATTTTTGAGTCAAAGCCGCGCCCGTCGATGGTCAGCGCAAACGTGCCTTGGGTTTCCTCGCAAGCACGGACACAGCGGGAGCAGACGATGCACTTGCTGGGGTCAAACGTGAAATACGGGTTGCTGGTGTCTTTTTCGGCGACCAGATGATTCTTGCCTTCGTAACCATAACGCACTTCACGCAAACCCACCGTGCCGGCCATGTCTTGAAGTTCACAATTGCCGTTGGAGGGGCAAGTGAGGCAATCCAAGGGATGGTCGGAGATATACAGTTCCATGATGCCTTTGCGAATCTGGTTCAGTTTGGCATTCTCGGTTTGCACCTTCATACCTTCATAAACCGGCGTAGTGCAAGAGGCGGGATAACCCTTGCCGCCTTCCACCTGACACACACACAGGCGACAAGAACCAAACGGGTCTATGCTGTCCGTGGCGCAGAGTTTGGGAATTTCAATGCCGATGCTGGACGCAGCGCGCATCACCGACGTGCCTTCCGGTACTGTTACCTTAAAGCCGTCAATTTCCACCGTGACGTTTTTTTCCGACGGGCTGGCGGGAGTGCCATAGTCTTTATCGCGTATTAATGACATAAGTTTTACCTCTTGTGTTAGTGGATAAACTGCGGGTTTAACCGCTTTGACCAGTTATTTAAAACCGGACTCCCGCCGGACCTTCCTTATATTATTTTTTTATGGAGTGGCAAAGCCTGTCCTGAGCGAAGTCGAAGGGCTCGCTTTGCCTGTCAAGGCAAGCCTTGGCACTCCATTTTATAGAGCCTTACCGAGTTGTGTTAAATATTTTCATGTTTGCCAAATCCAATTGAGCACCAACTTGAGTCAAAAAATCCATTCCTACAATACCATCAAGTGGGAATCCATAATCCATGTCACCAATCTGGACCGCAAAATCCTTACATTCCATACCCCGTACACCGAACCAATGCAATTCAGTAATATCCAGTTCCTCTCGGCTGGTATGCAACACATACAACTCGCGCTGCGGAGCTTGCCTGTGCAGATGTCGATAGCTTTGTAAAGCTGCCCGTGAATCCTCAAAGGCATCAATCACAGCCAGTTGATCCAGCATTCGATGATTGAACTCCGTATGAGCTTCCATAGCTTCAACGAGTAACCAGCGTTGAGGGTATTGATTGCGAATGGTTTGCCAGTGCATAGTGTTATAGGTTTATCGAACTGAACTCAAATTTCATGGTTGAGTAATACCGAGGTCTTTGTAAATCTTTTGAGCCATGAACTCCTTTATTTCGTTATGGCGCGAAACTGCGGTATCTCTCCAGTTTGTTTGTTTTGCCATATAGAGTGTCGGCCCCCTTCTCTTAATAAAACACAACCATGCTTCGACAAATGCCGAATCAATTCACTGCGCTTCATATAAACAATGGAATTTCTTCGTAATTGTTTACTGCTTGTCGCCGCGCTTCCATACGCCGTAATTCCAAAATATCCATGGCTGCTTCTCTCAGACTAATCAGTAATTCTTCCTTTGTTTTCTCTTGCGCATTAGCACCAGGGACTTCTTCGACCCAACCAAGCCACCAATCGCCATCCTGTTTAACAATCGCTGTGAATTCAGTTTTCATTTAGTAGCCTCGTTTGTCTGCTAATTCTTGATCGTTCCCACGCTCCGCGTGGGAATGCATCTGACAACGCTCCTGCGTTGCGACTACCCTTGCACCTATAGGTATTTCGGGTGGTGTCGGAACGCAGAGCGTTCAAGGCGGCATTCCCACGCAGAGCGTGGGAACGATACAAGTTCATAAACCCGACCCACGGTAATATCTTCGTTGGAAAAATCCCCTAAGTCTTGTTTTTCGAGACAGACGACAACACATAGCCACCTTTTTTAACCTATTGCTCGTTCCCAAGCTCCAGCTTGGGAATGCGGCCTTTGAAGCTCCTGCTTCAGGACAAACCATCAAGCAGAGCTTGCAATACAGGGGTTCCCAAGCAGGAGCTTGGGAACCAGCCAATACATGGGTTCCCAAGCAGAAGCTTGGGAACCAGTCAAAAATCGCTTTGCCGGACTTGGCAACTATCTGATTGCATTTGACTTATTTTTTACCATGAGCCAATATTCACGCCGACGTAGTTCGTAGTCATGATAGAAGTCCATGCTTTTCTGCACCTCAATCTTAACTATGCTTGGTCCGTATTCATCATGATAGACTGCTTTGCTTCCCATACTCCATTCGTATTGACCTACCACCTTTCCTTCTATAACTTCTGTTACTGTTATAGTAAAGTCATAACCATCTTTGTTAAATACCTCGATTTCGTTTATAATATCATGAATGTTGAATATTTCAAAATTGGTTAGCATAATAGTATCGGTAACCCGATCATCAATTACCCTACCCAAAGAATATGGAGTTAAGATGCTTTCACATAACGAACATGTTCTTTGATATTTATTTATTGAATTATTAAATATCCATTTCCTTTTATCGTCAATATTGTTAAATATGGTGGAAATATTTTCAGTATTAGTTGTTAAGGTATTTCCTGATATTACCGTTGCACATTTTTTGCATCTCGTTTGCCCACAATTAGTGCAGCGTTTGGTAATATTGTCTATGTCTTTCCAATAGTGGTTACATGCTGAGTATTTTATTTTTCCGCATTTAACGCATTTTATAGTGACAGAATCTATGGTTTTCCAATAATGTATTCCAATCCAACAAAGTTTCATAACGTAATCCGAATTTGTACAGGTTCCTAACTTTGTGTTAGGCATTAAAAACAAATGCGTAACGCCAAAACGACATGTTATACAAGCCCACGCACGTCTCTTCGTACTCGACAATCCGAATGTCGGGCGATAAAGAGCCATGTAGGTCGGGCGCGTCTTTTTGCGCCCGACATTCCGCCGGAATTGTCGGGCAACGATAAAGCCGTTGCCCGATTTACCCAAGCTCATATTCATCCTCAAACACTTCTTCCCATGACACGCTCTGCACTTCCGATTTCTTCCCCATTTCTGCCTCAGCGTCACGTTTGGCGATGATAAAAGCTTTATCCCATAGCGATTCAATGACCGCATTATTCAGACTAGGAGTTTCGTCCTGAATGTCGGCGATTTCGTCCCGTGCATCCTTGATGCTGGCAACCCAACTCCTAGAACGCCGCTCGGGTTGGGATTGCCACTTGATAATGTGCAGCATCAATCTGACCAACTGGCTTTTCAGTGCGCGTTTTTCTGAACGAGACAAAGCTTCAATCAACTCCTCTATGCCCTTGGCAGCCTCATCGACATGCCCCATTGCCAACTCAGACCGTATGGCGACAGCGGTTTTGTAATGAGAGTCTGTAGATAAAGTTTGCCAATTCATGAAGATACTCAAATGATGTAATATTGATCGTTCCCACGGTCTCCGTCACTGCCATAAAGTTAAGCCTGTTTCGGAACGCCAAGCTCCAGCTTGGCATCAGGGAATGCCGCGCCAAGCTGGAGCTTGGCGTTCCGTTTAGTGCCACATCACGCTTAATGCACCTTAACTTAATGGCAGTGACAGTCACCGTGGGAACGAATTCTTTGACGCTCCCCGTTTCCCGCGTTCCCACGCCGGGGCGTGGGAACGATCAATAACAGGCTGATTTCCTCTATCAACTAGGCAGGTTCGCTTTCTTCATATAAGGTTTCCGGGTCGATGTCGGCACCATTCGGCCAAGATACAGACCAACCATCAACGAAAAAACGCTGAAAATAGTTTTTGTCCTGCAATGGTTCAAATATTTCCCCTTTCAGCCATTTGGCACAATCAGCAATTTTTTCTTCACCATTGTCAAAAGCGATTTTGATTTTGTAATCATTCAAGTAGGTCGCTTGTACAACTACGGGCAAGTAATCCATCGCTGTCTCCTTCATTAGTTTAATGGCTCAATTCTATCAATCTGTTTGCCATGTGCGGCTCTGTTCCAATTATCCTGCAATTCTTCCTTATGCAGCAATGCCCATTCTCGGATAAGCTTCTTTGCAGTATTTGATTTCATGTTGCCTCTTAGTAGGTTTCCATCAAAATCAAATAAACCCTTTTGTCCTTGATATTCAGCATGAAAATGAGGAGGGTTATGCTCATTGTGAAACATTCTAATGATAATACCAAAAAACATAGAGACATAAGGCATTTAGTGGATATTCCTTATTTCACCGGCGCGACAGCGATATACGGGCTGTCCGGGTTGACAATGAGGCGTTGCCTAGCCAAGTCAACCAGCACATCCATATCTTCCATCGGCACTGCGCCGAGCAAGGTTTCATCCCCCAAAACTAACGCCCCGGTGAAACAACGGCGGTTGGCGAATTGCACTTGCAAAGGCCCGACATAAGGCACTAGCTGACGCTTGCCGTCGGCCAAAGTCACTTCACGTTTTTCCAATTCCTCCAACTGAAGTTGCAAAGCGACATGTTGCGGTATACACAATAATAGTGATCCGCTATCAACCATCGCACGAACCTTCATGTCTGAGTTGGTGCGAGTATTTTTTAAATTCAAATCGGCATGGACAAGACCCATGGTGTACTCCCGTTACTCAGCCCCAAAATCCCCCGGAAAATGGTTCAACGCGCTCAACACCGGGAAGGGTGTCATCCCGCCCAACGCACACAGCGAACTGTTCAGCATGACATCGCTCAAATCCCTTAACAAAGCAATATTCTTAGCCCGATCCTGATTATTAATAATTTTGTCCATGACTTCCACACCGCGTGTCGATCCAATTCGGCAGGGGGTGCATTTGCCACAAGATTCAATGGCGCAGAATTCCATCGCATAACGGGCCATTTTCGCCATGTTCACGGTATCGTCAAACACCACCACCCCGCCATGCCCCAACACCGCCCAATTGGCAGCGAAGGCTTCATAATCCAGCGGCGTGTCAAACTGAGACTCGGGCACGAAGGAACCCAAAGGCCCACCGACTTGCACCGCTTTAATGGGCCGACCTGTCGCGGACCCGCCGCCGTAATCGTAGAGCAACTCGCGTAATGTAATCCCGAATGCCTTTTCGATTAGCCCAGGGCGCTTAATGTTCCCGGCTAATTGAATGGGAAGCGTTCCGCGTGAACGGCCCATGCCGAAATCCCGGTAATAGTCGCCACCCTTGTCCAAGATGATCGGCACGGAAGCCAAGGAAATGACATTGTTGATGACCGTCGGCTTGCCAAACAAACCCTTGATAGCCGGTAATGGTGGTTTGTAACGCACCAGTCCGCGCTTGCCTTCCAAGCTTTCCAATAATGAGGTTTCCTCGCCGCAGACATAGGCGCCTGCGCCCAAGCGGACTTCCAAATCAAATGGTTTGCCGCTGCCACAAATATCCGCACCCAAGTAACCCGATTTTTCTGCTGCGGCTATCGCTGTGTTGAGGTTTTTGTGGGCATGGGGATATTCCACGCGCAAATAAATATAACCCTTGGTCGCGCCCACTGCCAACCCGGCAATCGTCATGCCTTCAATCAACACGAAGGGGTCGTCTTCCATAATCATGCGATCCGAGAACGTGCCGGAGTCGCCTTCGTCGGCATTGCAGACGATGTATTTCTGGTCGCCTTGCGCGTTAAGCACGGTATTCCATTTGATGCCAGTCGGGAAGGCCGCACCGCCGCGTCCGCGCAAGCCGGAATCAGTCACCTGTTTGACAATTTCAGCAGGGGTCAGTTTCAATGCATTTTGCAGCCCCCGATAACCGTCATGGGACAGGTAATCCTCCAAACTGACCGGGTCGGTGATGCCGACGCGGGCGTTAGTCAGGCGTTCCTGCTTTTTCAAGTACTCTATTTCTTCTGTTAGCCCCAAACTCAAACGATGGCTACAACCTTCTAAGAAACCCGCATCGAACAATCCGTCTACATCTTTGGGCTTAACCGGGCCATAGGCAAAGCGACCATTAGCCGTTTCGACCTCAACCAGAGGCTCTAACCAGAAAAGCCCTCGTGAACCATTGCGAACCAGATTGATATCTAAACCACGCTTGCCTGCTTCTGCAACGATAGCCTTGGCAGTCTTTTCCGCGCCCAAGGAAAGTGCGCTGGAATCTCTAGGAACATAAACTTTGATGCTCATGCTTGCGCCCTCACTTCATCGAGGATTTCGTCAAACCGCTCGGGGGTGACACGTCCATACACTTCCCCGTCAATTGAAACAGCAGGGGAACAACCGCAGTTGCCTAGGCAATAAACCGGTTCCAAGCTGAAATTGCCATCCTGGGTGGTTTCATGGTAATCAATCCCTAGTTTGGCTTTGGCGTGTGCTTCCAATCCCGTGCCGTTCATAGATTGGCAGGACTCGGCACGGCACACATGAATCGTATGCTTGCCTGGCGGAGACTCGCGGAAGTAATGGTAAAACGTGATGACCCCATGCACTTCGGCACGGGATACATTTAGCGCACTGGCGATTAGTGGCACACTGCCCTTGGGGATGTAACCCAAGGTGTCTTGAATGCCATGCAGAATCGGCAGCATTGCGCCCGGTTTGTCTTTTAAACTGTCGATCACCTGCATGACCGCGTTTTTGTCCCAATCCGACTGGCTCATCGTTTTCTCGTTTGTCTTAATACTTTGATCTTGTTAGCAATCCCATGGTGTTACAAGGGGCTCACGCCTAGGGATAGTCTCTTTGATTCTTAGAATTTGAATATAAAACGGTTCTTAAATCAATCAATATTTGCTATGTAACTCCAAATGCAGGGCAAGGAATTCCTCAGTCAGCTTATGGTCGGGGGCATAATGGATCAATGGCTGCGATTCGCTGTGGGACTCGCGCACCTTGACCGAGGGGGAAATCTTGCTATCGAGTACCGGGTGGCCTTCCGCAATCAAGGATTCGACCAATTGCTGCGGTAGGTTGGCACGGGATTGAAATTGATTGACAACGATGCCTTCGATGGTTAGATCGGCGTTATGGTCGGCCTTGATTTCGGCGATAGTGGCGAGCAGGTTATAAAGCCCGTCGCGAGAAAAAGCATCGCAGTCGAAGGGAATCAGGCATAGCTTGGCAGCAATCAGGGCCGTGCGGCTGTAGAAGTTGAGCGCGGCCGGCGTATCAAGGTAGACATGGTCAAAACCTTCCAGTTGGTCCAATGCCTCGCGCAATTTGTAAATTTTGTAGCGCGATTCCAACCGGCTTTGCAAGGGTTCCAGTTCTGCATGGGCGGGAATGACGTAGAGATTGGGCCAACGGGTTTCGTGGATGACCGAGGCCAAAACTTGTGAATTGGACTTGCCAAATAGATTAACGCCGAGCGACTCTTTGAAAAAATGAGCAATGGTGCGGTCAGGGTCGGTGATTTTCCCCCCCAACAAATAATGCGTTGTATTGCCCTGCACATCCAAGTCGATGACCAGCGTTTTTTTGTCGTCGATGGCGCTGATGGCGGCTAGATTACAAGCAATAGTCGATTTACCCACCCCGCCTTTCTGATTGAAAACCACCCTGCGCATATTGCCCTCTTAATTAGAATTCATAGTGTTCGTCGTATGTTTAGCCCCTACGACACGGTTTTTCAGGCCGTCAAATGAGGCTAAAGTGCCCTGTTGGACCGAAACCCCAAAGTGTCTGCTTTAGATTTGCCCTTGGCTGCTGTATTCTAACTCTTTTTTTACCGACAACCGAACCTTCGATCAATGGAAGAAATTTACCAGCCGCAACACATCGAAAAAGAGGCCCAACAAGCGTGGTCCGATGCCCAAGTATTCAAAGCGGTGGAAGACCCCACCCGCGAAAAATACTACTGCCTATCCATGTTTCCCTATCCCAGCGGACGATTGCACATGGGCCATGTGCGCAATTACACCATCGGCGATGTCATTAGCCGCTACCAGCGCATGCAGGGCAAGAATGTACTCCAGCCCATGGGTTGGGACGCTTTCGGCTTGCCGGCGGAAAATGCCGCCATGCAGAACAACGTCGCACCGGCGGCTTGGACCTATGCCAACGCTGATTACATGCGCAAACAGCTTAAAGCGTTGGGGCTGGCGATTGACTGGGACCGGGAACTAGCGACCTGTCGCCCTGACTATTACTGTTGGGAGCAATGGCTGTTCACCCGGTTATTCAACAAAGGTTTGATTTACAAAAAAACCGCCCCAGTGAATTGGGACCCGGTGGACAATACGGTGCTGGCCAACGAGCAGGTGATTGATGGGCGCGGCTGGCGTTCCGGTGCGCTGGTGGAGAAGCGCGACATCCCCATGTATTTCATGCGCATCACTACCTATGCCGAGGAATTGTTGAGCGAGTTGGACAATCTGCCGGGGTGGCCCGAGCAAGTCAAGACCATGCAGCGCAATTGGATAGGCAAGAGTTACGGCTGCGAGGTGCATTTTCCGATTGTACCCCCCTCCCCTCTTGATGTTAGTGAATTAAGCCATATTGGTGAAGGCGAAGTATTGAAAGTCTACACCACCCGCCCGGACACCTTGATGGGTGCAACCTATGTCGCCGTGGCGGCAGAGCATCCGCTGGCTTTGGCGGCGGCGGAAGACAACACGGAGATTGCCGCCTTCATAGAAGAATGCAAGCAAGGCGGTACAGCAGAAGCGGATTTGGCGACCATGGAAAAGAAAGGAATGTCGATTGGCCGTTATGTGATTCATCCCTTGAACGGCGAGAAACTGCCGGTGTGGGTGGCGAATTATGTGTTATGGGGCTATGGCGAGGGCGCGGTAATGGCAGTGCCGGCACATGACGAGCGGGATTTTGAATTTGCCAACAAATATGGCTTACCAATTATCCAAGTGATAAACAGGAAAATTGTTGGAATCGGATTGGATGCTGCCGAAACACTGGGATATGGTGGCGGTTCTGGAAGTGGGGCTAGCTATGGTGATGGCAGCGGCAGCGGTGAACGTGACATGCCATTTGACCAGAAATATTGGCAGGATTGGTATGCTCTAAAAGATGAATGGATGATTTTGGTTAACAGCGGCAAGTATGACGGGTTAGGCGTTCAGCAAGCCTTTGATGCCATCGCCGCCGACTTGGAAGCCAAAGGACTCGGCCAAAAACGCACCCAGTTCCGTTTGCGCGATTGGGGCATTTCCCGCCAGCGTTATTGGGGTTGCCCGGTTCCGATCATCCATTGCCCCATTTGCGGCGATGTGCCGGTTCCAGAAGACCAGTTGCCGGTCGTGCTGCCGGAGCATGTGACACTTGACATCGGTTCGCCATTAAAAAAAATGCCGCAGTGGTATCAAACCACCTGCCCACAATGCGGCGCGGCGGCGGAGCGCGAGACCGACACCTTCGACACGTTTGTCGAGTCATCATGGTATTACGCCCGCTATGCCTGCCCGGATGCATCAACCTCAATGTTGGACGAACGGGCAAATTATTGGCTGCCGGTGGATCAATACATCGGCGGCATCGAACACGCCATTTTGCATTTGTTGTACGCCCGCTTTTTCCACAAACTGATGCGGGACGAGGGCTTGGCCCCCGGCAACGAGCCGTTTAAAAATTTGTTGACGCAAGGCATGGTGGTTGCGCCGACGTTTTACCGGGAAAGCGCCGACGGCAAAAAGCATTACTACAATCCGGCGGAAGTGGACCTGCACACCGACGAACGTGGCCGTCCGGTCAGCGCGGCCTTGAAAACGGATGGACAGTCCGTAGTCATCGGTGCCATCGAAAAAATGGCCAAGTCTAAAAACAACGGCGTTGACCCGCAATCCTTAATTGACCAATACGGCGCGGATACGGCGCGATTGTTCATGATGTTTGCCGCCCCGCCGGAGCAGTCGCTGGAATGGTCAGACACTGGGGTGGAAGGGGCTTACCGCTTTTTAAAGCGTTTATGGACTAGGCTCGCATCAAATGTCAATGGGTCGTTTTCTGTGTTTCCTGATCGAGGAGTTTTGCGGGTCGATGACTGGGTGACATTCCCTTTGGAGGACAAGCACCGGGAGGCTCGCAGGACTATCCATCTTACCCTAAAGCAAGCCAATTTCGACTTCGCCAAGCATCAGTTCAACACGGTCGTCTCGGCGGCGATGAAGATATTGAATGTCTTGGCGGATGACAAAGGTTTTTGGAATGGCGACTTACTGCAAGGCCAGCCAGAACGTTTGGCTGCTTTCCAAAAAAGTGCCGCCGTCGTTGCGTTTGATGGCTATTCGATTGTAACCCGCTTGCTTTATCCCATCGCCCCGCATATCTGCCACGCACTTTGGGCGCAACTGCAACCGGAAGTGGATATTCTAGAAGCGGGTTGGCCGAACGAGGACGAAGCTGCTTTGGTGCAAGAATCACTAGAACTAGTGGTTCAAGTCAATGGCAAACTGCGCGGCAAAATCACCGTGCCAGTGACGGCATCGAAAGAGGCTATTGAAGCAACGGCCTTGCTTGACGAAGCCGTGCAACGTTTTGTCGAAGGCAAAACCCCAAAAAAGGTCATTGTGATACCAGGCAAACTCGTCAACATCGTGATATGAAAAGACTAAACTTGTTCGGAATTGGCCTTAAAGCTTATCCCAGATTCGCCATCTTGGCCCTATTCGCATTGATGGCACTAGCCGGTTGCGGATTCCATCTACGTGGCAGTACGGTTGGCGGTGGTGCCGACAACGCGTTTGCCCAACGGCTATATCTCGAAGGTCCGGCATCGCATACCGGCTTTGCCACCGTCTTTGTATCTGCCTTGACAGCCGTTGGCGGAAAACAGGTTTTCGAGCCAGCGGAAAGTGACGCCATCATCCATATGTACCAAGCGACTTTCCGGCGTCAGTCCATTACCTTGAGCAATGCAGGCAAAGCCAACGGCTTCGATTTGAGCTACCGCATCAGCTATGATGTGCGCAGCCCCAAAGGCGTGGTACTCCGAGAACGCAAGGAGTTTGAAGTCAAACGCGATTATTACAACGACCAGACCCTACCGCTGGCACAACAAGCGGAAGAAGCCCAGATTTACGAGGCGCTTGCCAATGAGGCAGCACAATCGTTGCTGCGTCGAGTGGTGAACGACATAAGGAAATCACCGGCCCCCGCACCTGAACCTGCTAAAACGCCTGAGAAAAAACCGTGAAACTGTCTCTGGATCAATTGCCCATGGCCTTGGGCAAATCCATCGCACCGGTCTATATCATCTCTGGGGATGAGCCGCTGCAATTAAATGAAGCCTTGGACACCGTTCGCAAGGCCGCCTTCGGGCGGGGATTTATTGACAGGGAAGTGTTTTACGTTGATGGCAGCTTCGATTGGGGTCGTCTGCTGGAAGCTTGCAGTTCCTTTTCCCTGTTTGGTGAACCCCGGATTCTCGATTTGCGCCTGTCCGGCAAACCCGACAAAGAAGGCGCGGCTGCGTTGGAAGCCTATGCCAAGCGTTTACCCGACGATGCCGTGCTTATCGTCACCCTGCCCAAACTAACCGCCACCGATCAGAAAGCCGCCTGGTTCCAAGTGTTGGAAAAGAAGGGTGTCTTTGTGCAGGTTTGGCCGCTTTCCGGGCAACCGTTGATTGCTTGGCTGGACAAACGAATGAGCGCCAAAAAAATGCTCGCCGACCGCTCGGGGCTACTCATCCTCGCAGCCAGAGTGGAAGGCAATCTGCTGGCGGCTGCGCAAGAAATAGAGAAGCTGCATATCCTTTACGGCCCTAAGCGGATAAGCGATGACATGATCCGCAAATCGGTGGCCGATAGCGCCCGCTATGATGTCTACGACTTGGCCGAGGCAGCCTTGCAAGGCCAAATTACCCGGGCTCATCGTGTGCTGCAAGGGCTGCGAGGAGAAGGCATAGCCAATGCCGTAGTCCTTTGGGCCTTGGCAAGGGACATAAGACTATTGTGCAGAATCAAACACCTGATGGATGGTGGCGAGGGCTTGGAATCTGCTTTTTCCAGACAAAAAGAGAGGGTTTGGGACAAGCGCAAGTCAAGTTTGTCCACTGCTGCGCAAAGGCTGACCCTAGACCAAGCACATCGGGCTTTGTTGTTGTGCGCCAAGGCAGACCGGATGATAAAAGGCATGGAGTCTGGCGATACTTGGGAGGCATTGCTGGATGTATGCCTGAGCCTTGGAGGCGAACCCGTTGCCGGGATTATTGCGGGTACTGGTTAGAGCAAGCCAAAACGTAGGGGGACAATCCTTTGCCGCCGGAACAAACCGTGTGTCCAGTCGGCATAGGGATGCCGACCTACTCCTTAATTCAACAGTATTGCCCCCTTCGGGCGGCGGAGCCGCGCAAATCGGCTGTCCTGCCGATTTGTCCGGCGGTCCATGCCGGAATGACGGACAAAATATCTTGTCTTTACTTTTTGGAAATCACATGCCACAACAAACAGCGACTAAACTCACCACCGGTCTACACTATGAAAAACTCTGGCAGGCTATCGGCTGGATCATGGTTCTAATCGTCATCTGGCTATCCCTAACGCCTAGGCCGCCGCAATTGCCTTCGTTTTTCGGCTGGGACAAGGCTCATCATGTCACCGCCTACGCTGGATTGATGTACTGGTTTGGCGTGAGTTTCCACCGCCATTGGCGTTGGCCGGTTTTTCTGCTTTTCATGGGGGGTGGGCTTGAAATTCTGCAAGGACTCAGCGGCTTACGCAGCAACGATCCCTATGACATGCTTGCCAATATGATCGGTGTCGTTGTCGGCCTATTTTTGATTGACACGCCCCTAGGCGGATGGTTGCGCATAGTGGACCGAATGCTGGCTGAACAGTTAAAAAAAATACCACCCTGCCAATAAAATAGGGCCGTAGGGCTGCACACCAAAATCAAAGGCAAAGAAATCCTCACGCAAAGCTCGCAAAGGCGCAACGAAGAGCGATTTACGTTGCGCCTTTGCGTCGTTGCGTGAAACCTTTTCCCCTATTTTTATCGTTCCCACGCTCCCGCGTGGGAATGCAGCCTTTACCGCTCTGCGGTTCGATACCTCCGACGCTGGAGCGTCGCCTGAGGCATTCCCACGCAGATCCGTAGGGCGGAACCATGGACGGGTTCCGCTGAATGTTTGGGTCGGTCGCCAGCATTCGGCGGATCACATCCCTGTATCCGCCCTACAGATCTTTTTAATCCCATTGTGGTTGCGAATTGATTATTTTGTTGTTTATAATCATTGACATTATCTGGTTTTACAGTGTTTTCTTTCTCAACCGTCAAGACACAAGGAAATGATGATGGGGTTTATTATTTCTGTGCTGCTGATCCTTGGGGCTTGGCTTGGACCCAAACGCCCAAGCAGGCGGCATAGGTTTCGCCAATGCCCCCACGCTTGCCACTAGGTATTTTAACTTTGGGGATGGGCCCGCAACAGTGAAAAAATTTGATGGCACGAACTGGGTCAACGCAGGAAGTGCCGGGTTCTTTTCGCAAATGGTGCTGACTTGGCAGGGCGACCCGGCCATCTTGGCCCGTTCGCAACTGACCGACACCTTGACCGGCAAGGTCATCAACCCCGCCGACCCGCAATGGGCAAAGGGCTACCCGGTGACGCTGACCACCTCGGTGCGCCATTTTACTTGGAACTACCTGGGCCGTTAAGGTTTTGGCTCGTATCGGTGCATCCGTGGGAGCCGTTTTTAACCGCGACAAATGCCGAGAATCGCGGTTAAAAACGCTCCCACAGCAACGCATTTGACCGGCTTCATGGCAAGCAAGCGGACGCACTAGGAAGGTCACAAGCAAAAAATTAATACCGCAACGTTGTCGAAGGACAATTAACGCAACAGAACCATGGTGAGCAACCCTTCCAGCACCAACTCGGGCCTTGACTCAAAAGGCATTTCCAGCAAAGGGGCAATGGTCGGCGCATCGCCACCCGTTAGCAACAAACGCGGCTCGCTTCCCGATTTAGTAGCGGCTTCCCGATAGCAGCGTTCAACCAAGCCAGCGGCGGCTTGGCGTGTTCCGCTCGCAATCGCGGCGGCGGTTTCGCGAGCCAAACTTTCGTGAAAAGCCTCCCCGGCCAGTGGCAAATCATGGGTTCCCGACACCAGCGACCGGTGCATCAGCTTCAGCCCTGGGGCAATGACCCCACCCAAATGCACTCCTTCGGAATTTAGGGCATCCACCGTGATGGCAGTGCCAAAATCTGCCACGCACACCGGGCCGGGATAGGCATGGTGAGCCCCAATCAGCGCCACCCAACGATCAACGCCCAATTTTCCAGGGTCTAAATAAGCATTGTGGACACCAAACCCCTCAGCCTCTGAACTGACAAACCGAGGGGCCAAATTCCAATATCGCTGGGTCCAGCTAACAAGGCAAGCCGCAATTTCCGACCCGGCGACGTTGGCAACCACCACCTGTGTCGGAGGCAGTCTATTCAGCCAACAATTTACAAGTGTTTCAGGGTTATTCTTGAAGCATTGAGTGGCGAAAGGCTCGCCCGGATCAATCCGGCCATTCTTTGCCACCCCCCATTTGGTGAGGCTGTTACCAATGTCAATCAGCAGAAATGAGTCGCTGGGATCAATCATCGGCCCTCAACCTCAAATCTCCCGATGCAAATTGCCTAAGTCCGCCCTCATCACAGTCCATCAATAGCAAACCATCGTCACTCACTCCCGACACTACACCCCGTATTGCCTTGCCACCCAAATGCAGCACTGCCCTTTGTCCGGCTTGGCAGTGCCATTGCCGCCAGTCTTCAATATGGCTCTGCAAGCCCTGCATAGGATAATTCGGCAACAATAGAAAAAGTTCGTCGAGCAGCAGGGCAATCAGTTGGTTTCGGGAAGGCGGATGGCCGCCGGTGATTTGATTGAGATCGACCCACGCTTGGTCTATGTCTCCAGCCCGGTCTGATGGAATATGGACATTCAGCCCGATGCCTATGACCACGGAATGGTTATCATGGGCTTCGCCGGAAACTTCCACTAAAATGCCTCCCAGTTTTCTTTCCCGCCAGAGAATGTCGTTCGGCCATTTTAAACCTACACCCTCCACCCCAGCCGTGCGTAAAGCCCGGACGATGGCGACACCAATCGCCAAGCTAAGCCCGGAAAATGCGTTAAAGTCGTTGAATCGCCAAAGCAAGGAAAGGCAAATATTGCCGCCGGGGGGTGTATGCCAAACCCGCCCAATCCTACCTCTCCCTTGGGTTTGGCACTCGGCAAGGCAAACCGTGCCCAGAGGCACTGAATCACAGGCAGCCAATCTCATCAGTCGGGAATTGGTCGAGTCCAATTCAGCGTGAATTTCAATCTCGGCGATTCGGGATTTTGTCTCGGGTGACAATTCATTCCGTATCGCTAATTCATCCAGTGCTTCAAGAGGTCGTGTCAAATAGCCATCCTTGAGGTTCATTTATCTTCCTGCGCTTCCTTTCCTTGAACTTTGCGACTGTCCACATGCCTTTCCAACATTTCACGATCATAATAATGCAAACGAATGAAGCCTACTCCAATGCGATGGGAAAGCAGCTTTTCACCGGAGTAGCGTATGCAATAAATCACCCGTCCATAGGCGACGACGCTAGTCAATGTAGGCAAAAAGACCATTTCCAATTCAAGCAAGGTTCCAATTGGGTATCCCTCTGCCGTTAGAAAGGCCACCCCGGATACGCTGAGATTGACATAATGGGTGGAATGACTCTTGTTAATATCGTCTTGTACGATCACCGCGCTAGCCAAAGCGTCTACCTTGCGTTCCAAAACTGTCAAATATTTCGCCAATAGAGGATCGGTGCGCCCTATCCGCTTCAACAACTCAGCCGTCTCCAAACTCAGCAATTTTATCTGCGAAGCAAGCGAGCATTCAGCGACGGATTCGGTATTATTACTAATCTCCATGGGAATCTCGTCTGGCATCATTTCCCAATCTTTGCTAATCTCTTCGGGGATATCCTCAGGCTTGACTACCTTCCAGTACATCATGATTTCGTCGTCAACGCGGTCATGGCGACGCCGTTCAGAATTTTTGATTACAACTTCATTATCGCCCGCTACCATGAAACCACCTCGCCAATTGTTGTTCGTTAAGCCTAATCATCGGTCATAGGGCTGGATTTGTCCAATTCGCGCAGCCTTGCCAACTTCTCGGCGATCTTGATCTCCAAACCGCGCGGGACAGGGCGGTAATATTGCCGCTGACCCATATTTTCTGGAAAGTAGTTCTCGCCAGCCGCATAGGCATCCGGCTCGTCATGGGCATATCGGTAGTTTTTGCCGTAATCCAAGCTCTTCATCAAATTAGTGGGTGCATTACGGAGATGCACAGGCACCTCCAAGCTACCAGATTCTGCTGCTTCCTTGCGGGCAATATTATAGGCCATGTAAACTGCGTTGCTTTTAGGCGCACAAGCCAAATAAACCAAAGCCTGGGCCAGCGCCAATTCGCCTTCCGGGCTTCCCAACCGTTCTTGCACATCCCAAGCATTAAGCGCTAATTGTAGGGCACGCGGGTCGGCATTGCCAATATCCTCGGAAGCAATACGGACGATACGGCGAGCCAAATACACAGGGTCACAACCCCCGTCTAGCATCCGGCAAAACCAATAGAGGGCAGCATCCGGGCTACTGCCACGAACCGACTTGTGCAAGGCCGATATCTGATTGTAGAAATTTTCCCCCTGTTTGTCGAAACGCCGGACACTGCCCCCAGCCAACACTTGCCTGGCTAGGCTTTCAGTAATGGCCCGTTCCACGCCATCCATCAGGTCGGCAGTAATTTCCAACAGGTTTAACAATCTTCGGGCATCTCCATCCGCCGCCGCCACATACTCATTGCGTAGTAGTTTTGGAAAATTAATCAGGGGAAGGCCCAAGCCACGCTTTTCGTCCTGCAAGGCCCACTCGATCACATTAAGTAAATCCTCCTCGCTCAGGCTTTTCAGGACATACACCCGAGTCCGCGATAACAAAGCGTTGTTCAACTCGAATGATGGGTTTTCCGTCGTCGCGCCGATAAAATAAAACGTGCCGTCCTCGACGTGCGGCAGAAAAGCATCCTGCTGGGATTTGTTGAAGCGGTGTACCTCGTCTACAAATAGAATGGTCCGGCGATTTTCTTCTGCCAACACCCTTTTTGCCGTACCCACCGCCTCGCGAATCTCCTTGACACCCGACAGCACCGCCGAAAGGCTAAGGAAATGGGCGTTGGCGTGGTTGGCAATCAGCCTTGCCAGCGTGGTCTTGCCTGTGCCCGGCGGCCCCCAGAAAACCATTGAATGCAGTCTACCTGCCTTGATAGCCTCATACAGAGGCTTGCCTGGGGCTATGAGATGAGATTGACCAATGAACTCGTCCAATTTAGCCGGACGTAATCGCTCCGCCAGAGGTTTGTGATTTTCTAGGGCCACGGTGAATAGAACTTTTTACTTGTCCTCGAACACATCCACACCCGCAGGCGTTTTGAAGTCAAACTTCGCCGAGTCCAGTTTTACTCCGAGTTTCAGGTTGGAAAAGTAAATCCGCGTCAATTGCCCGAAATTGTCACTCAATTCCATGCCTGCCAAGTTTTCACCGTCCAATCCAATCAACACATATTTGAAGCCGCTTTCTTCCTCTTTGGGAATGAGCTTGATCCAATAAAGCCCTTCTTCCTTGTCTTGGGATTGGATGGTGAAGTTTTTTTCCAAGGCCACCTCGCCGGTCAACAGCAAGGCTGGAGTCGAACCTATCGCCTTGTCCAGTTTGCGGGCCGTCACTTGGGCTAGGTCCACGTCATAAAACCAAACTTTGCCCCCATTGGAAATTATTTCCTGCTGGTAAGGTTTGGTGTAGTCCCAACGAAATTTGCCCGGCCTTTGCAAAAAGAAAACACCGCTGCTTTGTTTACCTGATTCACCCTTATCGCTGATGACCACTTGACGGAAATCGGCTTGCAAGCTGGCCGCTTTGGCAAGGAAATTGTGCAGGCGTTGGACCGGAGTGTCTTCAGCCTGCACTTGGGAAGTGGATACTGTGATTAGGCAAAAGACCAACAATAAAGGTTTAAACATTAGATATTTCATTATTTTCAGTGTGATAAATGCGGTTAATTGTCAACCGGAAAGCTTACACGCCCATAGATATCCGCCAAGGCCAATTCGCAGTCGATGGCTGGTAGACTAATCGTTGCGTCCATTCCAACCGCATCTGAATAAAGCCAGAAACCTCGCGGTTGGCGCTGAAACAACTCAACCATGGGGGTGGCGGTGGAAATCAAAACATAATTTTGCAACGAGTCCAAGCAGGTGCGGTAGCGCAGGAATTTTTCGTCCCGGTCGAACAGTTCAGTGCCCGGAGAAAGCACTTCGACAATCAAGATGGGGTTTAGCAACACATCGCGCCGCTCGTCGTGAAACTTCGGTTCCTCGCAGACCACAGCGACATCGGGATAGGAAAACAAACCTTTCGACTGCCCTGGGGAATACACCCCGCTTAAAATCTTCATGTTCGGCGATAGAGTGCGGCAAGGCTTACCCTTCAATTGGGCATAAAGCTCGCCAGACACCTTCGCACAAATAGTGCTGTGTTCCAAGGTTTCCCCGGCCATGTCGTAAACCATCCCATCCAAATACTCATGACGGATTTCCGCCACGCGCTCTTGAGCGAGGTAGTCGTCAAGCGTACAAGCTCTCAAAAGTGCTTGGTTTTTGGTTTCCATTTACAGCGTTTTTAATATCGAATAGTTACTTGTTGGGTTATACCATTTTGCAAAGCACAGACACACAGGATAGTTTGAATGAGTGTCCTTTATTATTTTCCTTTGTTAAGAAAAAACGCTGTACATGAATGCAAATCGGGACTCCTAGCGGTGAAAAAAATGGCACATAGGCCGTTTTGACGGTCAACAAAAGACGTTGCCAAAACGACGGAACACGCCTGTTGCGCCCTACCGCGCTGAGGGAAGCCCATAGGTGCATTATTATACGCGTTTAAATGATTGGTTGGCATACATTTCTGCAAAAGGTATGTGAAGCATAGAGAAATCTTGATGTACACCATTTTCATCTTAAAAATATACCTAAAACAGACATTCCGTTAAACCTTCAGGTTAACCGAATAACCTGTGCTATTATACCCACTACCAAGTAACTCTTTGATGTTGAAAATGCTGTAAGTGCTATTTCTTACTATTGCCAGGTTGTAGTAAAGGGTCGATAAATTCCATATCCCTTCTATCTTTCATTAATACGGTGACAAAAGGTGCATACCAATACCAAGTATTGTAATACATTTCTAAAGGACACATAACGCAGAAAAATAATAAGCCGAAAACTAGGTCGCCTTTATCGAAGTTGGTTGGCACCAGCTCTTTGCCAAATTGCGTGGTGTTGACGCATTGCACTTCCAAGGCGTTTTCATCCCGAAGGATCAGTGCCTTAGTGTTTGGCATCACCTTCCAAACGCCCTCCTCATTTTTCAGCAAACAGCGCGTTTTCCCTGGCAATTTGTCATCAATCGCAGTTATCGTGATCTCCTGTTTTTGCCATCTGGAAACAATGTTGCAGCTTGCAATCAGGGCAGAACAAATAATAATACCGGCTATCCTTAAGGCTTTACCAAGCATCGAAGATTTTCCCTTTACTGTTTCCAACAAATCAAGTTTGCTTCGCCAAGCTATTCGCATAACCAATATAATCCCGCGGGGTCAAAGCCAGCAAGTTTTGTCTAACCTCTTCCGGTATGTCCAGACTTGTGATGAAACGGCGCAAGTCTTCTCTGCCGATGCGCCGCCCTCTCGTCAGTTCCTTCAATTTCTCGTAGGGCTGCTCAACCCCGTAACGTCGCATTACGGTTTGGATGGGTTCAGCCAGCACTTCCCAGTTGGTGTCCAGGTCGGCTTCAAGCATGGAAGGATTCAACTCAAGCTTGGAAAGACCCTTCAAGCTGGATTGGACAGCGATAAGGGTATGGGCAATGCCCACTCCGATGTTACGCAACACGGTGGAATCGGTCAAATCGCGTTGCCAGCGGGAAATCGGCAATTTCTCCGCAAGATGGTTAAACAAAGCGTTGGCTATGCCAAGATTGCCTTCGGAGTTTTCAAAGTCGATAGGGTTGACTTTGTGTGGCATGGTGGAGGAGCCGACTTCCCCCGCCACCGTCTTCTGGATAAAATAGCCTAGGCTGATATAACCCCAGACATCGCGGTTAAAGTCAATCAAAATGGTGTTGAAACGCGCCAAGGCATGGAAGAGTTCTGCAATATAATCATGTGGTTCGATCTGAGTGGTATGCGTATTGACAGTCAGCCCGAGCGATTCGACAAAGCCCTTTGCGAACAACGGCCAATCAACCTCTGGATAAGCGACCGCATGGGCGTTGTAATTTCCCACCGCACCGTTGATTTTCCCCAATAATTCAACTTTTGCAAAAAGCTCGGACTGTCGCTGCATGCGCACCGCCACGTTGGCAAATTCTTTGCCCACAGTGGTTGGGGTCGCAGGCTGGCCGTGGGTGCGCGACAACATAGGCTGGGCTGAGAAATCCTTGGCTAAATTGCGAATACGGGTGACAAGTTCCGCCATGGCGGGCAGCAATACCTGCTCTTTCGCCTGTTTCAACATTAAGGCATAGGACAGGTTATTAATATCCTCCGAGGT
>QJPH01000265.1 GCA_003242955.1 Candidatus Methylumidiphilus alinenensis | reverse complement strand
TATTTTTAAGATGAAAATGCTGTATATCAAGATTTCTCTATGCTTCACATACCTTTTGCAGAAATGTATGCCAACCAATCATTTAAACGCGTATAATAATGCACCTATGGGCTTCCCTCAACGCGGTAGGGCGCAACAGGCTTGTTCCGTCGTTTTGGCAACGTCTTTTGTTGACCGTCAAAACGGCCTATGTGCCATTTTTTTCACCGCTAGGAGTCCCGATTTGCATTTATGTACAGCGTTTTTTCTTAACAAAGGAAAATAATAAAAGACACTCATTCAAACTATCCTGTGTGTCTGTGCTTTGCAAAATGGTAACCCAACAAGTAACTATTCGATATTAAAAACGCTGTATGTATATGATAAATAAAGCAAGAATGTTAATGGCCACGATAAATATTTTCATTTGTACCTCAAAAAATTCATAGAAAGGTGCGCAATGCGCGGCAATTTTCAGTTTGGCCCAAAACGCCGTCATTCCGGCAGGGATTGCCGGACAAATCGGCAGGACAGCCGATTTGCACGGCTTCGCCGCCCGAAGGGTTCGGGACACGGATGTCCCGAATGCATCCAGAAGCCATGGAGGGCAACTCGTCGTTGAACAAGTGTTTGATTCTGGTAATTTCCAGCCCGTAGTTTCACATCCCTGTGGACTGGATTCCGGCAATCCCTGCCGGAATGACGTGCCCCCAACACTTGTGTATAACGGTGGATGCCTAACGCGGGGCCGGCCTGAACAACATGCCCAGCCCCAACCATGAAGCTTTCTTTAAATCCAGCGTTTTCATCTTTATAAACTAACTAAAAAATGGGCAACAAAAGAAGCCATTGATTATCAATGACAACTTGAAATAGCTTACGAGTTGTCAAGTAACTATTAGATATTGAAAACGCTGCTGCTTAACTAATCCAATCCAAAGGATTCTCATACGGGCTAGGTTGTAGGCCGGGCTCCTCGATGAATAGCTTATGCCAGATGGCAAATTGCAGCAGGCAAAAGATTTCCCGGCTCGCGCCTCCCTTGCTGCGTTGGACTTGGAACAAGGCTGGCAAGCGGGAGATGTCGAACCATTCGCCCACGGCCCTGTTGCTTACCAGTTTTTGTTCGAGCTGGTCGAGGAAATCGCCGCGCAGCCACTCGCGGACCGGAACGGTGAACCCTCTCTTCTTTTGATATAGATGATCTTTTGGCAGATACCGTTCGGCCCAACGGCGCAGGAAGATTTTCGGCTGGCCCCGGCCAATTTTCAGTTGATCGGGGAGGGATAGCCCGAATTCCACCACGCGATGGTCAAGGAATGGAACCCGGCCTTCCAAGGCAAAACTCATCATCATCCTGTCGGCTTTGACGAGCAGGCTATCGGGCAGGTCGGTGACGAGGTCCGTATACTGGCAGCGTTGCAAATGGGTCCATGAAGCCGGGGTTTCCTGCCAAGCCGCAATATAGGGTTTGCGGGAAAACGGGCGCTGTTTCACCAGTTCGGGGCCAAAAACACTCTGCGACGTTTTCCTCCACCACTCGCTACGGGTGCGAAAACCGCCCGAGCCGGGAGCTAAAAAGTCTTTTGCCAGCCAGACCAAACGGTTCTGCCGATAACGGCGATAACCGCCGAACACTTCGTCACCCCCCTCGCCGCAAAATGCCACTTTCAACTCCTTCGCAGCAGATTCGGACAACGCTGAAGTCGGCAGGCTGGCATAGTCCCGCATCAAGTCGTCGGCAGCCCAGACAGTGTGCGGAATGCGCTTGAGAAAATCGGCACGGGGCAAGCGGATGGAGGTGTGCTGGCTGTTGAAAACACGGGCAATATACTCGGCATCGTCCAATTCGTCTCTCATTTCAGCATCGGCGTAGCCTATGGAAAGGGTGCGCACCGGCTTGTCTTGGAAACGGGCGAGCATCGCGAGCAGGATCGCGGAATCGTTGCCCCCGGAGAGGAACAGCCCGTAGGGAACATCGGCGCGTACATGTTCCTTCATCACTTGTTCGAAAAGCCCCTCGAACTCCTCTTCGGCTTCGGCGAAACTGAGTTCGCGGGGCGTCACACTTAACGCGCTCCAATAGCGGCGACGGTGAAGGTTCAGTTCCGCATCGACCTCGATGATTTCACCAGGCGCAACCCGCCGTATGCCTTGGAAGATGGTTTCTTCCCCGCTACTGCAATGATTGTGGAGGAATTGTGAAAATGCCCCTGGGTTGATCTCCGGTTGCTTAGGCAACAGCGGTAAAATGGCCTTCAATTCCGATGCGAATACTAGGCGGTCAGGCAACAGGGCATAAAAAAGCGGTTTGATGCCCAACCGGTCCCGCCCCAAGATAAGCTTTTGCCGGTCGCCGTCATATAAGGCAAAGGCAAACATGCCGTGCAGACGGTCCACGAAGTTCCTTTGATCCAAGGCATAGGCGTGCAGTATGCATTCGCTGTCCGAGTAGGTGGCGAACACCCTGCCTGCCTTCTCCAACTCGTCTTGGAGTTCGACGTAGTTGTATATCTCGCCGTTGGCGACGACGGCAAGCCGGTTGCCGTTGCCGAGAATGGGCTGCGCCCCCCCGCTGAGATCAATGATTGACAAACGGGTATGGACCAGCCCGAACGGACCCTCGGTGAAAAAACCTTCGCCATCCGGTCCACGATGACGTAGCCGTTCTACCATCGGCTTTAACAGGGTTTCGTCAACTTTCGCCCCACGCAACACAATTCCAGCGATTCCGCACACTAGCACACCCTCCAAAGCTTGTCCTAAATGGCATATGTTACCAGCAATTCTCAGTTTGGCTAGAACGCCCATCCGGCGTAGGGCGGGTTGCCACGAAAGTACGGATAACATCCCTGGGAGGGATGTTATCCGTGGGTTGCCGTATGGCAACTCATCGTCGGGGCGTCGATACGCATCGACATGAATGTTAGGTGTACTCCTGCCATACTTGCCGCCTGCTTTGGCCAAGACAGCGCACCGTAAACCGCCATGCCGCCCAATGCTGTTGAATTAGCAACGGCGGTAGGCCGGGATAAGTCCGCGCCAGCGGGCGTTTCCGGCGAAATGACGGGCCTAGGTTGCATGGCAAAATGCTGAATGAATATGCCGCATTGTGAGAAAGGCAAAAGAAGGTCTCACGCAACGGCGCAACGACGCAACGTAAAAGCGCAAGTTATGGCTGGCTGGTTCCCAAGCTCCGGCTCTCGTTGTTTTACACAAGTCCGGGCAAGGCGGAAAAGCCGTCATTTCGGCAGGGATGCCGAAATCCAGGCCATGGACGGTAACAAGTCGGTTGTGCAAATGCTTGGTTCAGGTAACATGCCATACCGTAGCTTCATGTTCGCGGTTGCAGGGGCATCTGTCGTGGCCCCGAGTTTGCCATCCTTGGACGCTGGATTTCGGCATCCCTGCCGAAATGACGGGTATTAAACACTTGTATCGTTCCCACGCTCTGCGTCACTGCCATTAAGTTAAGCCGTCATTCCGGCATGGACCGCCGGAATCCAGATTGCAGGGATGCCAACAATCTATGCCATCCATGGAGCCTAGGTTCCGGCGATCCCTGCCGGAACGACGAGTTTTTTCTTAACTTAATGGCAGTGACGTTCTGCGTGGGAATGCCTCCGGCGACGCTCCAGCGTCGGAGGTATCGAACCGCAGGAGCGGTAAAGGCTGCATTCCCACGCGGGAGCGTGGGAACGAGCACTATATTAAACCTCCGTCATTAATTCCTCCGCCCAGCAGCCGATGGGTTCGGCCAAGTTCTTTTCCACGTCTTCGAAACGCACCAAGAAAACACTGCGCCTCTCGTCATGTTCCAAATGCCCCTTCCGCACGATCACGCCGCGCGTGCCGGCGGGGACTAGCAGGGCGTTTTCTTCGATGCCCTCCAGACCACCGTCGTTATAAATGGCGTTGGCGGCATAGACCACATCGCCGTCTTCCAAGGTTTCCACGTTGACCATTGTAGTTTCTCCCGAATTTTTATGTTGCTAGGGTTAAATGTCGTAAACCTGACACGTCCGCGCTGCCTTTGTAGGCATCCTTCTGTGTCAGAATTGTCTGCCCGTATACCAATATCATTTAATTTCAATGACATGCAGAGATGATAAAAACTGGCACGGCGGTTGCCATATTGCATTACAAAGACAGTGCCACTTTCCACGGATGGCATCCGTGGAAAGTGGACAATGACCCACCAATCCTCACGGAGACAACATGCTTACATTGACCGACAACGCCATAAAGGCCATCAACCGATTTATTACCGGTTCCGAAACCGGGGCCAGCGGATTGCGCATCCAGGTCAGCGACGGCGGCTGCTCCGGGATGCAATACGGACTCAAGCTTGAACAAGCAGCCACCACGGAAGATGTGGTCGTAGAGTCAGGCGGTGTCAAGGTTTTCATCGACCCTGCCAGTGCGCCCCAAATTGCTGGGGTTACCGTCGATTTCGTCGAGAGCATGGAAGGCTCAGGATTCAAATTCACCAACCCGAACGCCAAGAACCCCTGTTCTTGCGGCAAATCCTTTTCCGCCTGAAGCCAGGAGACTAAAACCATGTGGGATTATTCAGATAAAGTCAAAGAACATTTTTTTCAGCCGCGCAATGTCGGTGCTTTGCCAGGAGCCAACGGCATCGGCGATGTGGGTTCTATTTCCTGCGGCGACGCGCTGCGCCTGAGCATCATCGTCAACGAAGACACCGACGTGATTGAAGATGCGAAGTTCCAAACTTTCGGTTGCGGTTCGGCCATCGCCTCTTCTTCGGCCTTAACCGAAATCATCAAAGGCATGAAAGTTGAAGAAGCACTGAAAGTCACCAATGACGACATCGCCGAATTTCTGGACGGCTTGCCGCCAGAGAAGATGCATTGCTCGGTAATGGGCAGGGAAGCTTTGCAAGCCGCCATTGCCAATTTCAAGGGCGAGGAGTGGGCGGACGACCATGAGGAAGGTGCGTTGGTCTGCAAATGCTTTGCCGTCGATGAGAAGTTGATCGAAGGCTTGGTCCGCAACCACAATCTGCGCACCGTCCAGGAAGTCACTAATTACACCAAGGCCGGGGGTGGCTGTTGCGCCTGCCATGAAGGCATTGAGGAAATTTTGATGCGCGTGATGGAGGAGCGCGGCGAGATATTCAACGCCGATAGCGTGCCTGAAATTGTCGAGCCTGAGCCATTGCCGCTCGCCGCCAAAGGGGGTATGACCACGGTGCAACGCATCCGCCGCATCGAGGCCGTGATCGAATCCATCCGCCCCAATCTACGTATGGATGGCGGCGATGCCGAACTGGTGGAAGTGGACGGCAATACGATTTATATCAAGATGACCGGCGCCTGTTCCAGTTGCGGCATGGCCTCCATGACCATAGGCGGCATCCAACAGCGTTTAATGGAAGAATTGGGCGAGTTCATTAAGGTCGTTCCTGCGGAAAAACTGGCGCAGCCGCCGAGGAAGGTTGCCCATGGCTGATATCTATTTGGATAATAACGCAACGACCCAATGCGACCCCAAAGTGGTCGAGGCCATGCTGCCGTTTTTTCTAGAACAATTCGGCAATCCCTCTTCCATCCACAGCTTCGGCGCCGGTGTAGGCCGGGCCTTGGGCAAGGCGCGTAAACAAATTCAGGCATTGCTGGGCGCAGCGCACGACTCAGAAATCATCCTGACCTCTTGCGGCACGGAATCCGACAACACCGCCATTCTGTCGGCACTGAAGTGCTTTCCGAACCGCAAGGAAATCATCACCACGACGGTGGAACATCCGGCGGTGTTGGCGCTATGCACCCAGTTGGAAAAAGAAGGCTATACCATCCATCGGCTTGGAGTGGACAGCAAGGGTCGATTGGATTTAGAGGAATATAAACGCTTACTGACACCTAACGTCGCCATTGTCTCGGTGATGTGGGCCAACAACGAAACCGGGACCCTGTTCCCGGTGGAAGAAATGGCGGAAATGGCCCATGCAGTGGGTGTGCAGTTCCATACCGATGCCGTGCAAGCCGTCGGCAAAGTACCCATCAACCTGAAAAACACCAAAATCGACATGCTCTCGGTGTCTGGTCATAAGTTACATGCCCCCAAAGGCATCGGTGTGTTATACCTCAAACGCGGAGCACGTTTCCGTCCGCTGTTTCGCGGTGGGCACCAAGAACGTGGACGGCGCGCCGGCACCGAGAACGCGGCCTCGGTGGTCGGTTTGGGCAAGGCTTGCGAACTGGCGTTGGAACACATCGAGTTTGAAAACACCCAGGTCAAGGTGTTGCGGGACCGCTTGGAACAGGGGATTCTCGCACAGGTGCCAAATTGCTTTGTTACCGGCGATCCAGACAACCGCCTACCCAACACCGCCAACATCGCGTTCGAATACATTGAAGGAGAGGGTATTTTGATGTTGTTGAACAAAGAAGGCATTGCCGCGTCTTCCGGTTCGGCATGTACCTCGGGTTCGCTGGAACCTTCCCATGTGATGCGGGCCATGGACATTCCGTACACGGCGGCCCATGGCACGATTCGCTTCTCGCTATCGCGCTACAATACGCAGTTGGAAATCGACAGAGTGATTGCTGCCGTGCCGCCCATTGTCGCGGAATTGCGCAGGCTTTCTCCTTACTGGGGCGATAACGGCCCGGTCACTGAACCGGAAAAGGCTTTTGCCCCGGTTTATGCCTAAAAAAATCCCCCCTTTTTAGAAAAAGGGGGGATTTTTTATATTGGCTCTCCGGCACTGCCATTAAGTTAAGCCCCGTAGGAGCGGGCCTTTAGGCCGCGATGGGTGTTTGGTCGCGGGCTAAAGCCCGTTCCCACATCCGAAGTTCTTTGTATCCAAGGACATGAAACGACGGGTTGCCATGAAAGGGCCATAGGGCGGATACAGGGATGTGATCCGCCGAATGCGAACACACCAACATTCGGCGGAACCCGTCCATGGTTCCGCCCTACGGTCCTAGCAACTTGACACTACATAACGTATGTGCTACGATCCGATTGCAGTCAGTGGCGGTAGGAGCGCCCCACGTTAAAAACTGAAGACTCCAATCTGAAAGATTGTGGCGGTAAGAGCACCCCACGTTAAAAACTGAAGACTCCAATCTGAATGGACTGCCTTGAAACCCCCTTAAGTGGGGGTTTTTCGTTTCTTCTATAAGAACATTATGCGCCTCAAGAAACTTACCGATGCGTTCTACCGGGAAAACACACATCTCATTGAAGCCCTAGACCTAGTAAAGGGTAGCTGGATTAAGGGAAAAACCCGAGGATACGGGATCGTTGTCATAACTTTTAACGGGTTGAGGTTCGGTGTACCGTTAAGATCAAACATAAATCACGATGCCGCATACCTTACTGTGCGAACTAGCCGATATAACCCATCAAATAAAGGTTTGGATTTTTCAAAAGCACTACTAATTAAAACTGAATCGTATATTTCAGCGGACAATTTTTCCATACCCAACTCAGAACACGATAAACTAAAAGGTAAAGAGCATTTTATAACGAGCCGTTTTGAGAAATATGTAGAGAAGTATGTGGCGGCTGTTTCAAACGGAGATAAAAACGTCTTAGGGTCGAGGGAGTATGTGTTTACAACATTACAAAATTATCATACTGAATTGGGCATACGATCACCATCCTCTGTGCCAATATGAACTGAGACACCTACCCCTCGGAAATTGGCTCAAGTGCGCAGGGCCGTAGGGCGGATACAGGGATGTGATCCGCCGAATGCGAACACACCAACAACATTCGGCGGAACCCGTCCATGGTTCCGCCCTACGGTCCTACATCACTGCTAGAGGTTTGACGGAAAGTGGGGTAAGATAAGAATCAGTAACCACTGCGCACCCCATAGGAACGCCCATGTCCGTCATCGCCTTCGACACCCTTAAATATGCCAAGCGCCTGAAGGATTCGGGTGTACCCGACAAACAGGCCGAAGCCGAAGCGGAAGCGCTCGCCGAAGTCCTCGAAGTCAATCTTAAAGACTTGGCCACCAAGGAAGACCTGCGCCGCGACCTGCGCGAGTTAGAACAGCGCATGATAATCAAGCTCGGCGGCATGATGATGGCGGCCATCGCCATCGTCGCCACGCTGGTGAAACTGCTTTGAATCCCTGCTAACAAATTTACGGGGGCGGTCAACTTCTAGAAGGGCCGGAGGGTCGCCAAACAATTGTCAAATTCCGTGGGCATCCAAAAAGCAATAGTGCATAGATACGTTTGCAAATTGGCCTTCGTCATTATTTTTGAATATAGGGCTGACTGACGGTCCAATACGAAAAACCCCCAAACTGTCTTCTGGTGCTTTTTCATCCTGCAAAATCCGGAAGTCATCCACATGCGTATGACCGCCAAAACCTGCCGTGATAATCGGCGCGTAAATCCTCATTAGATCAATCAAACGCTTAGTGTAAGAATCTTTCCACTGACCGTCGTATTTATTTTCAGACAGCGTATTATAGGTATTGTCACCTGGGGGGATGTGGGTGATAATCCATAAATTGAAAATCCTTTTTGATAAATGCGTCCAGATTGGCCTTCGGCGGTGCTAGGGACTTGAATGTCTGATTGAAATCATGGCGCAAAAAATCGCCTGTAAAAACGATAAAGTCCAATTGTCGGCCTTCTTCCGTCCTTTCCGCCATGTCGGCCAAAAATGATTTCAACAGGTTATAGTTTGAATCGCTTCCTACAGTTCCGTAGCCTTTGATTGTGGAAGTTTCAAAAATGCCCTCCCAGTCAGACGCTTCTTTGTTGATCAACTGTACAAGAAGAGTTGGATCGTAAAACGGGTCGAAGTGGATATCCGAGACATGGGCTATGTTTCCCGTCTCATTTGAAGTTGCCGCTTGCTTTATCGACGGCACGGGGTAGATATCCGATAGTTGCACTATGGTTTCCAGCCTGCCCGGTGTTGCCAGTTGCGCTGGGTTCATGCCGCAGCCAGTGGGTATCAACCACAACAGTGCTAGAATAGAAACCTTGATCAAAAATGACAGCATCCAGTTAATAGACCATCGTTGCTCGACCAAGCTGGCCGCGGCTGATTTACGCCACACCGCGCCTAACAAACCGGCCAAGCACAACCAACCCGGAAAACTCAACAAAAAAAAGGACTGACCGAAGTCAGTCCCTCTCAAATTGAATGCCGATTATACGATACCAAGCAGTAAATTCGTCATAAAGCGGCCCGTCAAAAAAAATCAAGCAGTCGCATTTGATCCATTCTTGCGCCTTGAGAAACCGAACACGCCAGCCAGCGCCGGTGCAACAAAGAAAATAGCGGCGGGAAGTGGGACTGCGGCCAAGCTGCTTATCGTAATGGCATCTGCAAATCCCCCGTTATTAAGTAGTTTGACATTGCTGTCTACGATAGATACATTGAATGACGCAGCGGTCGCTAGAAAGGGTATATGGACTAGTACTGAATGCCCATTGACAATTTCACTAACAATTTTATACCCGTTTAACGTACCTTCGCCGTTCACTTCAAAGTCAGCACCGTTTTGACCTAGCTTATACGTTCCGTTTGAACCTGGATACGTAACGTTAGAATCCAAGTTATTTAAGATAAAGCTGAAAACCTCGCTATTGTTCTGGGCCGTCCACGTCAAGATGCCTAATGGCGGGATTGTTGCCACGACCTGATTGAGAATGTTACTAGTGGAACTTTGATTTAGAACGTTGAAAAGGAAATTCTTAGCAGGCGAAACAGGGGCAGGGGAAGTGACAGGGATCCCAGAAACGTTGAAATTAGTGTAAAAACTCCCCGTATTGACGGACTGGGTGGCCTGAGCCATCTGTACTGCGCTTTGCTGATTCGACGCAGCAGAACCCAATACCGTACCCACTTTATAGGCGGGTCCGTTAAAAACCACACTCACAGGGACTGTTGCCACCTCAGCTAGCTTCTGTGCTGAAGTCCCTGTATTAGTGACACCACTCGGCAGGGTGCCAAGCACTTTATTAGCGTTGTTGACAAGCTCCACAGTGCCAGCGAAATTCATCGAACCATAAATGTAGCCAAGATTACTGGCTGCCTGTGCTGTCGGGCTTGCAGCATACATAGCACAGACCATTGAAGCACCCAAGAAGTGGATTTTGCTGGTGCTTAGACCTTGAAATTTCATATTAAACTCCTAGTGTTGTAGGTTTTGGAACAGCTTCATTTAATTAGACAAAGCATTCAGTAATTTGTGTCTCTAGTTTCTATGCAAATCACCTTAGGGATTATAGAGTAGTTGACCAAAACATGTCAAGCACAATCACCAAGCGTTTTACTAAAAGATTTGTGATGTCAATTGGGCGCTAAGCCGTCCTTAAGCTGGCTCCGTTATCTATCCCGCGCTGACAAAGACTCACTCCCAACTCACCCAAAAATTACATCACTAAATATAATGCAATAATCAAGCCGGAATCCTTTATAAATATATTGGAATCGAGTCAAGCACGGGCTGCATAGGACGGGTGAGGGAAAAAGTGGCGGGGGCGAGTCGTGAATAGGCCCATCGCGATGGAAATTGAACCTAGTTTTTCATTATGCATTGCAATTTGCGAATCAAAATGCAAATAGCTCCAGCGAAACAATGTGCTCCGGGGTTTGCAACCCCGTCGCTTACGTATTTTTTTGAAGCCCCTGCATCCACAGTAGACAAGACATTTTGGACGGGCTGGCATTCCCGTCCGGCTTTATCACTAGCTGATGTTATGCACGGGTGTTGATAGAGGCATAGAATGCAGCATACGCGTTGCGCTGTTGCATCCATGCCTACAAAACCACAAAATGTTAAAGACGGGATTAACAATTGCGTCAGGCTGCTTGATGATGGGTTTTTTATCTGAATTTTGTAGTGCTTTACCTTATAATGTAGTGATTGAAAAACCGGACTCCTTAAAAAAATGCTGACCCTTGAATTTTTTTTTTTGGCTATGCCTAGCCTGCATTGCATATACCTATGCCTTGTATCCGTTGACCATGGCGCTGGCCGCCCGACGGGCAAACTTCGCACCCCGGGCTGGGAGACGGTTTGCCGGTTCGGTCAGCATTTTGATTCCTGCCTATAATGAAGAGTCTTACATCGTTCGCCGAATTGATGAATTCACCGGTTTATTGGCTGCAAACGGGCTGGACGGCGAAATCATTGTCATTTCCGACGGTTCGACGGATCACACAGCCGCCCTGGCAAGGGAGCACGCCAGCCAATCCGTGAAGGTTCTGGACTTGCAGCAGAATGTCGGTAAGGCGGAAGCGCTTAGCTATGCCAGGGAAGTCGCGCGGGGCGATGTGATTGTGTTGGCGGACGCGCGCCAGCACTGGGCTCCGGACGCGTTGGAAAAACTGTTGGAAAATTTCACCAACCCGGAAGTTGGCGGAGCCAGCGGGGAGCTGGTCATTGACAGCGGGTCGGGCACGTTGTCGGGGGTCGGACTCTATTGGAAATATGAAAAATGGATCAGGCAAAACGAGAGTGCCTACCACTCGACGGTCGGCGTGACTGGAGCGATTAGCGCAGTGCGCCGTGAATTATTCCCCATAATTCCTAAAGGGACGGTGCTGGATGATGTCTATTGGCCTATGCAGGTGGTGATGCGGGGCTATCGTGTCGTTCACGACCAACGATCAGTCGCTTATGACCGGCTTCCCGAAAAGACGGGTGACGAATTTAAGCGCAAATTGCGCACACTAACCGGTAATTTCCAGTTGGTGGCACTATTGCCGTCACTATTGCTGCCGTGGCGCAACCCCATCTGGTTCCAATTCATGTCGCACAAGGTCATGCGCTTGGTAGTTCCTTGGGCGCTATTGGCGCTGTTCATCAGCAGTATAGTGTTGCCCCAACCGTTTTATCGTTTGGCATTCGTGGCGCAATTGGCTTTCTACGGCCTTGGATTGATGGGGATTTTGCAAACGGGAAAGTCTCGCCTGCCGCTGGCGTCAACGGCAGGTTCCTTCATCATGCTCAATGCCGCAGCCTTTCTTGCCTTTTGGGCATGGATTCTAGGAAGGGATTCCACTCGTTATTGGCATAAGGCTTCCTATAAGGATAGACAATGATTCGAATTTACCGACATTATATTTCTGGAATTTATCTTGTTGTCTTTGTGATGGAATTGTTGGTGTTTTCCTCGGCATTCTATCTTGGCGACCTTTTGCGAGATTTTAACCGCAATCTAATCTTCTTTATTAGTGACGGGATATGGCTACCCTCGCTGGTCTTTTGTGTGGTGATGCTACTTAGTTCGACAGGAATGGGGCTTTACCAGCGTGCGCATGACATCGGTGACATGGCCCTGCTGTTACGGATTTTTGCGGGCTTCCTGGTCGGCGGGGCGATCCTCGGCGTACTGTTTAATTTCTTTCCTCAGCTTTTCCCTTGGCATCGCGTCGCCCCTTATGCCATGGTTGTTTCTTTGGCGGGAATTTTGGTTTCGCGCTTCTTGTTTTTCAAATCGGTCGATAGGGAGTCCATTAGACGTCGCATATTGGTCTTAGGTGCAGGCAACCATGGCCTTATGATCCAGAAATTCGAAAGCAGGAACCTTCCAAGGGCATTCAAAGTGATCGGTTACCTTTGTATGGGCAACGAACCCATACTAGTCGAGCCGGAAAATATCCTGGCATTGGACAAAAATTTGTTGGCGATTGCCGATGATGAAGATATTGACGAAATCGTCATCGCACCGGACGACCGCCGTGGCAACATTAATTTTGGAGCTATCCTTGACTGCAAAATCGCAGGCTATCATGTAGTCGATTTACTTTCGTTTTTCGAGCGGGAGGCCGGCTTGCTTCCGGTAAATATCCTACAACCCGGCTGGCTGGTCTATTCCGACGGGTTTCGCCTTGCTGGAATGGCGCAGGTTTTCAAGCGTTGGTTCGATGTCTTCGCAAGCCTTACATTATTGATTGTCACTTGGCCGTTTTTTTTGTTGACAACCTTAGCGATTATTATCGAAAGCGGTTGGGGGGCACCCGTGTTGTACCGGCAGGTTAGGGTTGGGTTGAACGGGCAACCGTTCAGCGTCATCAAATTCCGCAGCATGCGCACAGATGCCGAAAAAGACGGTAAGGCCCGATGGGCACAGGTAAACGACGACCGCATCACGCGAGTCGGGAAGTTCATACGCAAAGTTCGGATTGACGAGTTGCCGCAACTCTATAATGTGTTGAAGGGCGAAATGAGTTTTGTCGGTCCACGACCGGAACGCCCCGAATTTGTGTCCAGTTTTTCGGAAACGATACCTTTCTATGCAGAACGCCACCGGGTAAAGCCAGGCATCACCGGTTGGGCCCAGTTGTGCTACCCCTATGGTTCAAGTTATGAAGATGCCATCGAAAAATTGCAGTACGATCTTTATTACATAAAAAACTATAGTAGCTTCCTTGACTTGCTGATTATGCTACAGACTGTTGAAGTGGTGTTGTGGGGGAAGGGGATGTAATTACACAAAAATTCGCTCAAAGCCGCCGTTGCCTGCCTGCTCTGCTCCACATATTGCCAAAGCCAGTGATCGCCCAGCACATACAGGCGATCTCGACGGCAAGGTAGTAACCATCACTACCGCTTTTACGTTGCGTCGTTGCGCCGTTGCGTGAGAAAAAATCTTTGCCTGACTGCACAATCAAGCGGTGCGGCGAGGAAGCAAAAAGAAGGTCTCACGCAACGGCGCAACGACGCAACGTTAAGAGCAAGTCATTATGTTTGGGTGAGACCGCTCTTTGCAAAGCGGGTTTATACCAACACCCGCTCAATGCCGCCGTTGCCAGCCCGTTCCACATATTGCCGCAGCCAGTCTTCGCCCAGCACATGTTTGGCTATTTCGACGACTACATAGTCGGCATCCAACTGATCCACGTCATCCTTGTAGCGCTGCAGACCCTGAAGGCAGGACGGGCAGGAAGTCAGCACCTTGAGTGGCCCACCATAGCCGTCGCCACGCAGCTTGCCTGCGTCCAGTTTTAATTCTTCTTCCTTGCGGAAGCGTACTTGAGTGGAAATGTCCGGGCGGCCTATCGCCAACGTGCCTGACTCGCCGCAGCAGCGTTCAGACTTGCCGACTTTGCTACCGTCGGCGGTGCCGATCAGGGCGTTCACGGTCTTCATCGGGTCTTGCAGCTTCATCGGGCTATGGCAAGGGTCATGGTAGAGATAGCGTGTGCCGGTGACACCTTCTAGTTTCACACCTTTTTCCAATAGGTATTCGTGAATATCAATTAAACGGCAACCAGGGAAAATTTTGCCGAATTCATAATCGACGAGTTGGTCCATGCAGGTGCCGCAACTGACGACCACGGTCTTGATGTCCAGGTAGTTGAGTGTGTTGGCGACACGGTGGAACAGTACACGGTTGTCGGTGGTGATCTTCTCCGCCCTATCGAACTGGCCGGAGGCGCGCTGGGGAAAGCCGCAGCACAGATACCCTGGGGGCAGCACAGTCTGCACACCGATTTCATAGAGCATGGCCTGGGTGGCAAGGCCGACTTGTGAAAACAGGCGTTCGGAGCCGCAACCGGGGAAGTAGAAAACCGCCTCGGAATCCACTTGAGTTTTGCGTGGGTCGCGGATTACTGGGACGATCTGATTGTCTTCAATGTCAAGCAAAGCCCTTGCGGTCTTATTGGGTAGCTTTGACGGCATCTTTTTATTGACGAAATGGATGACTTGCTCTGTCATCGGCGGCTTGCCCAAGCTTGCGGGGGGCTGGGCGGTCTGCGCCCGGCCCCAGCGGCTTAACAGGGTGGCACCCAAGCGCTGGCCCTTGTAGCCCCAGTCTATCATCACTTTGCGCATCGCTTTGACCGTCCTCGGGTCGCTGATGTTCAAAAAAGCCATCGCGGCGGCTTTGGCCGGGTTGAAGCTCTGTTTTCCCATCTTGCGCAGCAGGTTACGCATATTCATCGACACATTGCCAAAATCGATGTCCACCGGGCAGGGGCTGTAGCAGCGGTGGCAGACCGTGCAATGGTCGGCTACGTCTTCGAACTCTTTCCAATGGGTGATCGACACGCCCCGCCGAGTCTGCTCTTCATACAGAAACGCTTCGATCAGCAGCGAAGTGGCGAGTATTTTATTGCGCGGCGAATAGGGCAGGTTGGCTCTAGGCACATGGGTGGAGCAGACCGGCTTGCATTTGCCGCAGCGCAGGCAATCTTTGACCGAGTCGGCTATCGCGCCGATGTCACTTTGCTGCATGATGATCGACTCAAAGCCCATCAGGCTGAACGACGGTGTATAAGCGCCGGTAAGGCCGGAACCCGGCATCAGCTTGCCTTGATTGAAGCGGCCCTCGGGATCGACTAGGGCTTTGTAGGCATGGAAAGGCGCGACTTCTTGCGCTGTGAGGAATTCGTATTTGGTGATGCCAATGCCATGCTCGCCGGAAATGACCCCCCCTAGCGAGCGGGCCAGTGCCATGATGCGGACGACTGCCGCGTTAGCCTCCTGTAGCATTTCGTAGTGGTCGGAGTTGACCGGCAAGTTGGTGTGCACATTGCCGTCGCCCGCATGCATGTGCAGAGCCACGAATACCCGTCCGCGCAATATTTCCTTATGGATGGCCTTGATCCGCTCGGTGACGGGACGGAAATTATCGCCGGCGAAAACTTCCTGCAACGGTGCTTGCAGTTCCAGCTTCCAAGACACGCGTAGCGAATGGTCTTGAAGCCTGTGGAACAGTGTGGGGTTCTCTGCGCGGTTGACTAATCCCCCCGCCGCAATGCCAAGCAAGGCAAACATCCCCTCCGCCTCGGCCAGGGGCAGGTCCAAATGGTCAAGGAGCCATTGCCATCGGGTTCGGACGTGGGCTATCGTCTCCACGGCGCGGGCGCGGCGGTCATCAATCAACTCGGCTTGGTCTACGCTGTACTCGTAGTCCCTCATCGGTAGGTCGCCCGAGATGAAATCGGTCAGGGCATCACATAGGCGCAGCTTGTTGCGCAGTGACAATTCAATGTTAATGCGCTCGATGCCATCGCAATAATCACCCATGCGCGGCAGCGGGATCACCACGTCCTCATTGATCTTGAAGGCGTTGGTATGCTTAGCGATGGCCGCCGTGCGGGACCGGTCCAGCCAAAACCGTTTCCGCGTCTCCGCACTGACGGCAATAAAGCCCTCGGCCCCGCGGGCGTTGCATAAACGCACCACTTCGGCGACGGCCTGGGCCACGGCGTTTTCGTCGTCGCCGACCACATCGCCGAACAACACCATCTTCGGCCGGCCATGGTGCTTGGCCTTGGTGGCATAGCCGACAGCTTTCACATAGCGCTCGTCCAGATGTTCCAAACCTGCGAGCATGACGCGGCGACTGCCGATTTTAGGCAGGCTCTCCAGATAATCCCGCACCTCGACTATAGCCGGCACCGCTTCACGCACCTGGCCGAAGAACTCTAGGCAGAACGTCCGCGTATGCGGCGGAAGTTGGTGCAATATCCAGCGGGCCGATGTGATGATGCCGTCGCAACCTTCCTTTTGGATGCCGGGTAATCCGCCTAAGAATTTATCGGTCACGTCTTTCCCTAAGCCGGTTTTGCGGAATGTTTCGCCACGCAGCGTCAAGGTTTCCTCGCCTATTGCCGTTTTGCCGTCGGCGGCAAAACGCCTTAAGCGGAAACAGACTTCTTCCTGTTCGTGTATCTTGCCCAGGTTGTGATTGAGCCGTTCGACCTCCAGCCAGTTGCCGTCCGGGGTGACCATGCGCCAGGAAGCCAAGTTATCCAAGGCCGTGCCCCACAACACGGCTTTCTTGCCGCCCGCATTCATCGCCACATTACCGCCTATGCAGGAAGCGTCTGCCGAAGTCGGGTCGCAGGCAAACACCAACCCGGCAGTCTCTGCCGTTTCCATTACCCGACGGGTGACGACGCCTGCGCCCGTGAAAATTGTGGCACAGGCACTGTCTACACCGGGCAACGCTGTCTGGTGATCAATCTTGCCGGTTTCCAATAGTTTTTCCGTGTTGATGACGGCAGACAGGGGCGAGAGCGGCACGGCCCCGCCAGTGTAGCCGGTGCCGCCGCCCCTAGGGATGATGGTCAGGCCCAATTCGATACAGTCGCGCACCAAATGCCCCACCTCTTCCTCCGTGTTGGGGTAAAGCACGACGAAGGGATATTCCACACGCCAGTCGGTGGCATCGGTGACATGGGCGGCGCGGGCGAAGCCGTCGAAGCTGATATTATCCTTGCGGGTGTGGCGGGACAGCAAGGCAAGCGACCGGCGGCGCAGTTCGCGGGTGTGTTCGAAATGTGCCTCGAAGGCATCCACCGCTTGATGCGCCGCCTGGATCAGCAAGGCCACCCGGGCTGCCCGCTCGGGTCGTGAGTTAGCCAATTCTAACCGACGAACCTCCATCTGACGCAGGCGGTGGCGCAAGGCTTCCAGCAATGCCTGGCGGCGGCCACGATTGTCGAGCAAATCGTCTTCCAAATAAGGATTGCGCTGCACCACCCAAATGTCACCCAACACCTCAAAGAGCATGCGGGCGGAGCGACCGGTAACCCGCTCGCCGCGCAAGGCATCCAAAATGCCCCAGTTCTCCTTGCCGACCAGACGGATGACAATCTCGCGGTCGGAAAAGGACGTGTAATTATAAGGGATCTCGCGTAGGCGGATGAGGCTGGAGTTTGTGGAGCTTACTTGCGGCGTTTTAGACATGGGATGCCTTGGAATGCGGGGGGTTGGCGTTGCTGAATCAGCAGGGAAGTTAACATTGTACCGTATTATGAGAAAGGCAAAAGAAGGTCTCACGCAACGGCGCAACGACGCAACGTAAAAGCGCAAGTACCGTAGATCGGGCAACAGCTTCACCGTTGCCCGACATTCGAACGTCGGGCGCAACGCAAAAATACGCGCCCGACCTACACGAGTTCGGCTACTTGACCGGCGTTCCTGAAATTTCCTTCAACAGACTCCGCGCCTGTTCGATGCCGACAAAATCGCCTTGTTTCTTGGCGAGTTCCAGTGCGCGTTCCAATTCAGCCTTGGCCGATGCCCGGTCAGATGCCTGGAAGTAGGCCGTGCCGAGATGGTAGCGGAAAACGGCGACTTCGGGGGCAGCGGCAATCACCTTCTTTAGTGCTGGGATGGCTTTTTTGTCCTTGTCTCCGGTCCTCACCGCCACCCAAGCGTAGGTATCCAAAAGGTTCGGATTGGAAGACTGGGCAAACGCTCCGACCAATCGGGTTGCCTGTTGCAGGCTTTCCTTGTCCGAGCGGTAGTCGGCCAACACGGAAGCCAGGTTGTTGATGGCCAGTTCGAGCTTGGGTTGCTTTTGCAGTATCCGCTGATACAAGGCAATGGCAGGTTCGGCATCTTTCACACGTTCATAAACCTGCGCCAAACCCACCATTAACTGGACATCATCCGGCAACTCGGCCAAGCCCTTGCGAAAAACTTTGATTTCCTCGTCTGGCTTGTCTTGAGCCTGATATATCCCGGCTAAGATTTGGTAAGTCTGTACTGATTTCGGGGCGATGCGCAGGGCGTTCTGCAAAACCTTGACCGCGTCGCCCCATTCCTTGTCCGCTGCGTGGGCGTAAGCCAGTACAAGGGAGGCTTCGCTGACGTTGGGGTTTTTCTCAATGAAACCCCTAAGGTAGGATTTGAGTTGGACGCGTTCACCCTTGGCATTATAAGCCTGGGCAAGACCGCGGATGGCCTCGGGAAAATCCGCCCGCTCTTGCAGCGCTGCCTGGAATTGTTTAACGGCATCCGTATAATTGCCTTGGGCAGAATAAATCTCCCCGCTCAAATAATGGCCGCTCGGCGACCGTTTAGTTTGCCGACCAATTTGGGTGGCCAGTGCCTGGGCACCCCCCCAGTCTTTTTTCAACGCCTTCACTTGAGTCAGCATTTGCAAAGCAGTTGGCTCTTGAGGGTTGGGCTTTAGCGCGGCATTGAGAACTTCTTCCGCACGATCCAACTCCCGCCCCATGATCAGCTTGGCCGCCACCGGCAGGGCTGCTTCCAAGTTGCCGGGGTTGATTTCGAGGGCTTGGCGCAAGGTATTTTCTGCAATATCGGAGTTGCCATTCCGCTGGTAAGCCTTCGCCAATAAAACCAAAACTTTGTCATTTTTGGAGTTGGCGGCGAGGGCGATGCGCAAATCCGCAATGGCAGCGTCGGTCTCGTTTTTGTCCAGGCGCATGATCGCCCGCAGCAGCAAGGCATCAGGATTGTTGGCATCGGCGGCAATGACTTCTTCAATCAGAGCCTGGGCCGTTTTGCCGTCTTTCTGCAACAACGCGACCTTGGCTAGTTCCACCCTAGCGGTCAATCCGCCACGCCCTTTATCATCTATATCGATGATTCGTTTTAACACCGCCTGCGCTTCGTCGTAGCGTTGCCGACTGGCATAAAAACCGGCCAAGTTTGTAAGGATAGGGATATCATTGGGGTTTTCCGCGGCGAATTTAGCTAGGGTCTTTTCAGCCTCGGATTCGTCCCGGTGACCGATGAAACCGACTAGAGCCAGTTTGGCATCCGTGTCAGTGGGAAACTTGTCAATAATCCCGTGCAAGACCGCTTCAGCTTGCTCCGTCCGCCCGATTTTCATCAATAGCTGGACGAGTCCATAGTTGAGTTCTTTTTTGTTGGGATACTGTTCGATCAGGGCATGATAGCCCCCGATGGCGGCGTCATAATCTTTGCCGTTCACTTCAACTTGGATTTTCAGCAGCGGCAGGCCTATTTCTTGAGAGTGGAGCCCAATGGCCCGATCCAAGGTAGCCAGCGATTCGGCATGGTTGCCATCCGCCAAATACAGCGAGGAAAGGATCACGGCAGTGTCGTAATTGGATGGGTCCTTATCCATGGCTTGTCTTGCCACATCAATCCCTTCGGCCTTTTTGCCTTGGGCAAACAGGACATCGCCACGCAACGCCAGTGTAAGGGCGTCCCCAGGCTTCAATTTTTCAAGTGCGTCTGCCTCGGCAGATGCCTTGTCGAGTTGACGCGCCGCCAGATACGCCAATCCCAACTTAAAATGGGCATCAACATGATTTTTGTCTAAATTGACGGCTTCCAGCAAGTTGCCAAACATGCCCTTCCAATCCTGCTTCTTTTCAGCAAGCAGGGCGACACGATAGTAAGCATCGGCCAGCTTCGGATTGCGCTGAATGGCGTTCTTGAATTGCACTAGCGCCTGGTCGGTTTTGCCTTGTTCAAACAAGGCTTTGCCTTCCTGCAAATAACGTTGCGCAGACTCTTCTTTAGAGGTGCAGGCGCTTTGCAACGTGGGCAATATGACTAATAAGCCAATTAAGGCGGCATTTTTATAACAGAACATTTCACTATCAAACACAGATTATTGTTGCCAAGGTCATTTAAAAATAATTAAAGAAACCGTTCGATTTTACCATACTAACCTTTGGATCATTCATCAATCGTTCAGCCTGCAGCAATTCTCGGTTTGGCAAAGATTAGTAAGGGCGGGTTTGGAACCCGCCCCTACGCAGGGAATTTAACTCCAAATTATCAATGCATTATAAGCAGGATATGGAATGTTAATTCGTAGGGGCGGGTTCCAAACCCGCCCGGTTTTGTTCAAACTGAGAATTGCTGTTCAGCCTGTCTGCACCGCCTAATCCTGCAATCACCTTATGCGGATTTACACACGATTCATGCCATCACCTTTTCCGCTAGTGCAAAGACATTGAAAAGGTGTGCGTTTAAAAGTGATGCACACGAATCGTCCGGCTTTTGAAAATACGCTTGGAGTGCAAGGCTTGCCTTGCCTGCATACGCCATCGCAAGGCAAGCCTTGCACTCCCGCATCAATTTTAATCGCACCCAGTGGAAAAGTGCCGGTTGTGTGATGTACTGGTAACTTCTGATAGATTAAACCTCTTTGCGATTTGCAATGCGATTTTCATTTTGCAAATTGTTTTCGCCAAAATGAGAATTGCTGGTGTATCGCCCACCGTGATGCCGTTACCCCTCGGTGTGCTATAATCTTGTCTAAATTACGCCCGTTTCACTCGAACAATAGATAAAAATGTAGGATGTGCCGAGGCACGAGGCGCATCATCGCCTTTCCGAGATGGACCACCGGAGCCTAGGCTCCATGGACGATAGGGTATTGCATTCAATTCATTTTGAGGTTTAAACTGATGGACAATCAAAGGGTACTTTGGCGATTTAGCAAAAACGTATGGGTTTTGGGCGGTATCGCCTTGGTGCTTTCAATCTTCAGTTATTCCGCTAGCCTGGCTAATTTAATCCTGCGCTGGAACACCCAGGAGGAGTACAGCCACGGTTATCTCATCCCTTTGGTCTCATTGTTTTTTTTATGGGAACAAAGGGCAAATTTTAAAGAGAAACAATTCCAGCCCTCTTGGCTAGGCTTGGCCGTTTTGGCGGTTGCACTGCTGTTGTTCATCGTGGGAGACATTACGGCGTTATATTATCTTGGACAATTTTCGTTTATTTTGCTCTTTCTTGGGTTTTCACTGACGCTGCTGGGCACACAGGGAACTAGGCTAACCCTCGTTCCAATTGGCCTTCTGGTGTTCGCCATCCCTCTTCCAGAGTTTATTGCGGCGACGCTGACTGCCAAGCTACAACTTATTTCATCCACGCTGGGGGTTGAATTCATCAGGCTATTCAACATACCGGTGTTCCGCGAGGGCAATTTGATTGATTTGGGTTCCTATAAGCTAGAAGTTGCCGAAGCTTGCAGCGGTTTGACGTACCTTTATCCACTGCTTTGGTTTGGTTGTATTTTTGCCTACATGTACAGAACCACGGCGTGGAAAAGAATCCTTGTCATCATTTCCACAATTCCTATCGCCATCCTCCTCAACAGTATCCGCATCGGTGTCACAGGCATATTAGTCAACCACTTTGGCAATGCAATGGCTGAGGGTTTTCTTCATGCCTTCGAGGGTTGGATCGTGTTCATGGTCTGCGTGGTCATTCTACTTGCCGTCGTTTGGTCATTGACATTGGTGGGATCGGACAGGCGACCATTCAGCGAGGTTTTCGGGGTGTATCTACCGACCGCCGATACCGGGCATAAAAACCAGGCATTTCAGGTACGGCCCTGGTCCAAGCCATTTCTCGCTGCCATGTTAGTCGTCGCTTCGACAGCCGTGATTGCAGGGCTAGTTAGTGAACGGCCAGAATCCAAGCCAGTGCGCGCTTCATTATCCACCTTCCCTATGAGCCTAGGTTCATGGCACGGAGAAACCTCCAAATTGGGACAAGATGTCCTAGGCGTATTGAAATTGGACGATTATGTTCTGGCCGACTTCAGGCGTGGAACCGAGGCACCGGTGAGTTTCTATGCCGCCTATTACGGCTCCCAACGCAAAGGCGCCGCCCCGCACTCGCCGCAAGTGTGCTTGCCGGGAGGGGGGTGGCAGGTTGCCGATTCAACCCAACGCAACTTTTCCATCGCGTCGCAAATTGGAGGCGACGTTGCCTACAACCGAACCGTCATACGCAATGGCGAGTCCAAGCAATTGGTTTATTACTGGTATCAGGAGCGGGGCAAGGGGATCGCCAGCGAGTACTGGGCAAAGTGGTATCTACTGCGTGACGCTTTGTTGATGAACCGGTCGGACGGGGCGCTAATCCGCCTAGTCACTCCTCTGGCTGGCGGGGAACAAGAGGAGTCTGCCGATAAAAGGCTAACCGCGTTTGTAGAGGCGGTCCTGCCTGTATTGCCGCAGTATGTGCCTAATTAAACCAATCGTTCAAGTTCGGCCACAATAGCTCCCCGGTGTGCCTATCCCATTTCTGGCTGGTTCCCAAGCTCCATCTCTTGTCGTTATACACAAGTGCCGAAAAGCCAGAAAACACCGTCATATCGGCATGGATGCCGATATCCAGGCCATGGACGGTAACCAGACGACTGTGCAAGTGCTTGATTCAGGCGACTTGCCAAGACTTAGGTGATATCCAATAAAGAACATCCCATCCAAAAGCCAAGCTGGTGCTTGGCGTTCCCATTGGGAGCGCCAAGCACCAGCTTGGCGAGCTGATTTGCGGAGGCATTGTTCGTGATTTTCGAGGACAATTCATTTCAATTTTGGTGGATTTATTATTAGAAATCACCTTAGTATCCTGTCCGTGGATACAAGGGCATCTGTTGTGTCCCACAGCTTGCCATCCTTGAACGCTGGATTTCGGCATCCATGCCGAAATGACGGGCTTCGAT